>NZ_JAVSMG010000002.1:0-511173 GCF_033283505.1 Staphylococcus sp. NWU MK-U1
ATTTCAACGTTTTGCGAAGCAAAATCATTTACTTACTATCTAGTTTTGAATGTATAATCATTCTCTTGTCTGGTGACTATGGCAAGGAGGTCACACCTGTTCCCATGCCGAACACAGAAGTTAAGCTCCTTAGCGCCGATGGTAGTTGGATTTACGTTCCGCTAGAGTAGGACGTTGCCAGGCATAATATAATGGAGAATTAGCTCAGCTGGGAGAGCATCTGCCTTACAAGCAGAGGGTCGGCGGTTCGAACCCGTCATTCTCCACCATTTTATCAAAATAATATATTGCCGGCCTAGCTCAATTGGTAGAGCAACTGACTTGTAATCAGTAGGTTGGGGGTTCAAGTCCTCTGGCCGGCACCATCTATTTTGAGCCATTAGCTCAGTTGGTAGAGCATCTGACTTTTAATCAGAGGGTCAGAGGTTCGAATCCTCTATGGCTCACATGTATACGCGGGTGTGGCGGAATTGGCAGACGCACTAGACTTAGGATCTAGCGCCTTACGGCGTGGGGGTTCGACTCCCTTCACCCGCATACGCGGAAGTAGTTCAGTGGTAGAACACCACCTTGCCAAGGTGGGGGTCGCGGGTTCGAATCCCGTCTTCCGCTCCATTATTTCTAATATAGTGCCGGGGTGGCGGAACTGGCAGACGCACAGGACTTAAAATCCTGCGGTGAGAGATCACCGTACCGGTTCGATTCCGGTCCTCGGCACCATATATAATTTTGCGCCCGTAGCTCAATTGGATAGAGCGTTTGACTACGGATCAAGAGGTTATGGGTTCGACTCCTATCGGGCGCGTTCTCTTACGGGAAGTAGCTCAGCTTGGTAGAGCACTTGGTTTGGGACCAAGGGGTCGCAGGTTCGAATCCTGTCTTCCCGATAGGAACTTTAATTATATAAATAATATGGGGGCTTAGCTCAGCTGGGAGAGCGCCTGCTTTGCACGCAGGAGGTCAGCGGTTCGATCCCGCTAGTCTCCACCATATTAAATTTACAAACTAGATAACGGCGGTGTAGCTCAGCTGGCTAGAGCGTACGGTTCATACCCGTGAGGTCGGGGGTTCGATCCCCTCCACCGCCACTACTTATTAGTTGTAGAATTATAATTTGGACCTTTAGCTCAGTTGGTTAGAGCTAACGGCTCATAACCGTTCGGTCGCAGGTTCGAGTCCTGCAAGGTCCATATAATTTTGGAGGAATACCCAAGTCCGGCTGAAGGGATCGGTCTTGAAAACCGACAGGGGCTTAACGGCTCGCGGGGGTTCGAATCCCTCTTCCTCCGTATTTTATTGGTCTCGTAGTGTAGCGGTTAACACGCCTGCCTGTCACGCAGGAGATCGCGGGTTCGATTCCCGTCGAGACCGCCATTTAATAATTTTATAGTAATTTACATTTAATTAGTGGAGGAATACCCAAGTCCGGCTGAAGGGATCGGTCTTGAAAACCGACAGGGCCTTAACGGGCCGCGGGGGTTCGAATCCCTCTTCCTCCGCCATTAATTATTATCGCGGGATGGAGCAGTTCGGTAGCTCGTCGGGCTCATAACCCGAAGGTCGGTGGTTCAAATCCGCCTCCCGCAATTTATCTTTTAGGTCTCGTAGTGTAGCGGTTAACACGCCTGCCTGTCACGCAGGAGATCGCGGGTTCGATTCCCGTCGAGACCGCCATTACAAATTATGGTTCAGTAGCTCAGTTGGTAGAGCAATGGATTGAAGCTCCATGTGTCGGCAGTTCGACTCTGTCCTGAACCATTTTGTTATGCCGGCCTAGCTCAATTGGTAGAGCAACTGACTTGTAATCAGTAGGTTGGGGGTTCAAGTCCTCTGGCCGGCACCATCTCATGGAGGGGTAGCGAAGTGGCTAAACGCGGCGGACTGTAAATCCGCTCCTTCGGGTTCGGCAGTTCGAATCTGCCCCCCTCCACCATCTTAAATTAGGGACATAGTTCAACGGTAGAATAGAGGTCTCCAAAACCTTTGATGTGGGTTCGATTCCTACTGTCCCTGCCATGGCGGTTGTGGCGAAGTGGTTAACGCATCGGATTGTGGTTCCGACACTCGAGGGTTCGATTCCCTTCAACCGCCCTTAATTTTATTAATGGGCTATAGCCAAGCGGTAAGGCAACGGACTTTGACTCCGTCACGCGCTGGTTCGAATCCAGCTAGCCCAGTTATTGGCGGCATAGCCAAGTGGTAAGGCAGAGGTCTGCAAAACCTTTATCACCGGTTCAAATCCGGTTGCCGCCTCCATGCACGATGCGGGAGTAGTTCAATTTTAGAACACATTCCTTCCCGGAATGAGGTATAGGTGCAAGTCCTATCTTCCGCTCCATAATTTTTAATAATGCGGGAGTATTTCAACTCTTAGAATATGTTCCTTCCCGGAACAAGGTATAGGTGCAAATCCTATCTTCCGCTCCAATAATTTTTAATAATGCGGGAGTATTTCAACTTTTAGAATACGTTCCTTCCCGGAACGAGATATAGGTGCAAATCCTATCTTCCGCTCCAATAATTTTTAATAATGCGGGAGTATTTCAACTTTTAGAATACGTTCCTTCCCGGAACGAGATATAGGTGCAAATCCTATCTTCCGCTCCATGTTTTTGCTTCCAAATGGAAGTTTTTTATTTATCAAAAATTGAGCCGGCGTGGCGGAATTGGCAGACGCGCGGGACTCAAAATCCCGTTCCTGTATTGGAGTGTCGGTTCGACCCCGACCGCCGGTATAATTCTCAATGTGGAAATGTTGTTTTAACAACGTTTCCACTTTTTTTGTTTTGTAATTGATTTGAATTTTTCAATTTTCTAGTCAGTGATTAAGTATCAGTTATTAAACTATTATATTTATAATTTTTTTTAACTTCTTATGTTAAGTTTTATCAATGGCATTTTTTTAAATATTAGCATTAATTTTTGATTAAAAAGAAATGTTCATATTGTTAAACACATTAGTTTGTACTAAGATAAAGCTAATGTTTAAAAACGGAGGCTACTATGAGTAAACAACGTGTAAGTTTAAAGTATTTTTTTAGTAATATTCTAAATGCGGTAGGTGCTGGAGTAGTATTAGCTTTATTGCCAAATGCGTTATTAGGAGAATTTTTGAAGTTATTTATGGATGCACATCCAATGCTCGAAACTGTGTTTCAATTAGTAATGATAATTCAATCATTCATGGCATTTATTATCGGTGTTTTAGCTGCACATCAATTTAAGTTTAATGGGGCAGGTTCTTGCATGGTAGGCGTAGCCGCTATGCTTGGATCTGGAGCGGTTCAATTTACAGCTAAGGGCATTGTTTTAAAAGGTATTGGAGATATAATCAATATCATATTAGTTGTAATTATAGCTTGTGCAATGTATATGTTTTTACAAGGGAAATTAGGCTCACTTGAAATGATTATATTACCAGTTTTAATACCTGTATTAAGTGGATTAATTGGTTTATTAACTTTACCTTATGTACAAACAATTACTAAAGGACTTGGCCATATGGTGAATTCATTCACTGATCTTAATCCTTTAATTATGTCTATACTAATTAGTGTGACTTTCTCATTGTTAATGGTTACACCTATTTCATTAGTCGCCATAGCAACAGCTATAAGTTTAACTGGTTTGGGAAGTGGTGCTGCTAACATGGGCATTGTCGCAGCTTGTGTGACTTTTATATTCGGTTCAATAAGAGTTAACTCTATGGGGGTTAATATTGTTTTACTTATAGGTGCAGCGAAGATGATGATTCCAGTCTATTTAAAACATTTAATTATTGCAGTTCCTTTAACTTTAAATGGTATCGTTTCTGGTGTATTGGCATATGCTATAGGTATTAAAGGTACACCTTTATCTGCCGGATTTGGTTATACAGGCTTGGTAGGACCGATTAATGCATTTAATAGAATGTCTGGAGACGCTACTATAAATATTATTTTGCTCGTTTTCGGCTATTTTGTTATTCCATTTGTGAGTGCATTCATTATACATGAAATATGCAAAAAATTAATACCAAGCTATCATGATGGTATATACAAATTCGAAATTCCTAAACAATAATAGCAATTAAGATGTATGTACAAAAGTTTAATTTATATAATGAAATAAATTTAATTCAAACCTTTTAACTGAATTGAGAAAGTGTTTATATTGACCTTTTCTCAACTCTAGTTAACCTGTCGGGGTGAGACAAAGATTCAAATCGAATTTTGTTTCACTCTTTTTTTAAAAATTTATATTGTATATTAATGCGTTTATATGTATAATAATGAATTAATTAAAGGAGGTTGCTTATGAAAAAATTAACAAAAGTACTTGCGATAGCAATCTTAATTAGTTTGACATTGATATACATACAACCAATGGCATTAGCTGATGAAGATGCAACTTGGAATAAAATTAAAGATAGGGGTGAATTAAGAGTAGGATTATCAGCTGATTACGCACCATTAGAATTTGAAAAAACTAAAAATGGTAAAACAGAGTATGCTGGTGTAGATATTGAATTAGCAAAAAAAAATTGCCAAAGATAATCATTTAAAGTTAAAAATAGTGAATATGCAATTTGATAGCCTACTAGGAGCTTTGAAAACTGGAAAAATTGACATAATTATATCAGGAATGACAACAACACCTGAAAGAAAAAAAGAAGTTGATTTTTCCGATCCATATATGGAAACAGGAAATGTTATGTTAATTAGAAAAAACAATAATGATACCTTCCATAAGTTGAGTGATTTTAATAATAAAAAAATAGGAGCTCAAAAGGGCAGTGAACAAGAAAAAATTGCACAGCAAGAAATAGAAAATGCACAAATAAGTTCATTAAATCGTTTACCAGATGCAATTTTGGCACTTAAAAGTAAAAAAATTGATGGCTTAGTAATCGAAAAACCAGTAGCAGATGCTTATGCTAAGCAAAATAAGGATTTAAATATTGCCCATGTTTCTTTCAATGAAGAAAAGAAACCCACAGTTATAGCACTACCGAAAGACTCACCAATTTTACTAGAACACTTAAATCAGTCTATTAAAGATGTTAAAGATAAACATTTAATTAATAAATATATGGATATTGCTTCAGAACAAATGGTTGATGATGGAAGCTTTATTCAAAAGTATGGAACTTTTTTCTTAAAAGGATTACAAAACACTATAATAATCTCTTTAATTGGTGTTGTATGTGGAGCAATAATCGGGTCATTTATTGCACTTGCAAAATTAAGTAAGTTTAAAATTATTTCTTTACCCGCAACAATATATATAGAATTTTTAAGAGGAACACCGATGTTAGTGCAAGTGTTTATCGTATTTTTTGGCACTACCGCGCTTTTAGGATTAGACATTTCAGCTTTAATTTGTGGGACGATTGCCTTAGTTATTAATTCTTCAGCCTATATTGCTGAGATAATTAGAGCTGGAATTAATGCAGTTGATAAAGGTCAAACTGAAGCTGCACAATGCTTGGGGTTAAACTACTCAAAAACAATGATTCATATCATATTGCCTCAAGCTTTTAAAAATATATTGCCAGCGCTAGGAAACGAATTTGTAACTTTAATAAAAGAATCATCAATCATATCTACAATTGGGGTTGGTGAAATTATGTTTAATGCACAGGTTGTTCAAGGTATTTCATTTGATCCATTTACGCCATTAATCATAGCAGCATGTATGTACTTTGTATTAACTTTTTCATTATCAAGATTAATGAGTTTAATCGAAGGGAGACTGAAAGCAAGTGATTAAAATTGAAAATTTAAATAAAAAATTTGGAAAAAATGAAGTGCTTAAGGATATTAATTTAGAGATTAAAAAAGGTGAAGTATTAGCGATTATAGGACCATCAGGAAGTGGAAAAAGCACTTTATTAAAATGTATGAATTTGTTAGAAACACCGACAAATGGAAGGGTTATATTCGAAGGTAATGAACTCTCCAATCACAAAAATAACTTAAATAAATTACGTCAAAAAATGGGCATGGTCTTTCAAAATTTTAATCTATTTCCACATAAGACTGTATTAAATAACATCATATTGGCACCTAAGTTATTAAATAAAAACGATTTAAATCAATTGAAACAAGAGGCATTAACTTTATTAGAAAAAGTTGGACTTGAAGATAAGGCAAATGTATATCCTTCTCAATTATCTGGAGGACAAAAACAAAGAGTTGCGATTGCAAGGGCACTGGCTATGCATCCAGATATTATATTGTTTGATGAACCTACGTCTGCATTGGATCCAGAGGTAGTGTATGATGTGCTAAAGGTAATGAAAGATTTAGCTAAAGAAGGAATGACAATGGTTGTTGTTACACACGAAATGGGATTTGCAAAAGATGTGAGTGATAAAGTTATATTTATGGCAGATGGGTATGTTATTGAAGAAGGTTCACCTCAGCAAATATTTCAATCACCAACACATCAAAGAACGCAAAACTTTTTATCAAGAGTTTTATAATAAGTAAACAAATAACAGCGAGTCTGAGACATTATTTCATGTTTCAAACTCGATATTTTTAAATTGAACTGGAATATTTACTAGGAAAGTGTTCAATTATTATATAAATAAATAACGATTTCATAATGTGGATTATGTTAAAATGTCATATGTATCATTTTTAAGGAGGCAAATGAATTGGATTATAATTGGCTTAAACAAGAAATCATCGATTATGCATATTCAATAGGTATTGATAGTATAGGTTTTACTACTGCCGATCCATTTGATGAACTTAAAAAGAAATTAGAAGATTATCATGCAAATGGCTATGCTTCGGGTTTTGAAGAGTCAGATATTTCATTAAGAACTGAGCCAAAATTAAATTTGCCTACCGCACGCTCAATTATAGCAATTGCTGTTGGATATCCGAATAAGCTTAAAGGTGCGCCTAAAAGTGTCAGAGGTGATCGCCGAGGTATGTTTGCTCGTGCCTCTTGGGGGCAAGACTATCACTCTATTATGCGTAAACGTTTAGATAAACTTGCTGATTTTATTCAATCTAAAGTTCCTGATGTAGAATTAAAAAGTATGGTTGATACTGGTGTATTATCAGATAGGGCCGTTGCTGAACGAGCAGGTTTAGGATTTGCTGGACGTAATGGTTTTATTATTAATCCACATTTAGGAACATGGAGTTATTTAGGTGAATTGTTAGTGAGTATCCCATTTGAACCTGATGATCCATTACTTGATAGCTGTGGAGATTGTACAATTTGTGTAGATAGATGTCCTACAGGGGCGCTTGTTGGAAATGGTCAATTGAATTCTCAAAAATGTATTAGTTTTTTAACTCAAACTAAAGGATATTTGCAAGATGAATATAGATATAAGATAGGCAATCGCTTATATGGATGTGACACGTGCCAACAAGTTTGTCCTAGAAATAGGGGAATCAATACAACACATGATGACATTATACTAGAACCTGAGATTCTAAAACCAAGATTGGTACCGTTATTACAAATGAGCAATAAAGAATTCAAACAAACATATGGGCATTTAGCTGGTGCTTGGCGAGGTAAAAAACCAATTCAACGTAATGCAATCATAGCTTTAGCACATTTTAATGAAGAGACAGCAATACCAGAACTTAAGGAAGTTGCATTAAATGATCCAAGACCTATGATAAGAGGGACGGCATACTGGGCGATTGGCCAAATTCAAGGTGAAGATGCACGTGAATTTATAGTTGCAAACTATGAAAATGAAATTGAAGAAGTTCAAAATGAAATGATAAAAGGACTAGAAATGAGGAAAATTTAAATGACAAACCATATTGTTTTATTTCAACCAGAAATTCCTGCAAATACTGGTAATATTGCACGTACCTGTGCAGGAACGAACACACATTTACATTTAATTAAGCCTTTGGGCTTCAGTACTGATGATAAAATGTTAAAACGTGCTGGCCTTGATTATTGGGAGCATGTAAATATTACTTATCATGAAAGTATTGAAGACTTTTTCGATGCTACTCAAGGTGAGTACTACTTACTAACTAAATTTGGAAAACAAACGTATAGTGATTTTGATTTTTCTAAAGAAGATACAGATTATTATTTTATATTTGGAAGAGAAACGACTGGATTACCGGATTGGGTAAAAGAGAAATACGCTGACACGGCATTAAGAATTCCTATGAGTGAAAATATCAGATCGTTAAATTTATCTAACACAGCCGCTTTATTAATTTATGAAGCATTGCGACAACAAAATTTCCCAGGCTTATCCTAATAAGTAGTTTGTTAGTTAAAATTCAATGCATCTATTTATTAAAAAATGTTATATTTAATAGTGATTTATAATAACATTTTTAAAATAGTTTGATTTAGTGTCTAATAGGGTAATTTAACGAATAATACGTTATTTATATGACATTGATGAACTAAGAGGAGTGTAATGACAATGGCAATGAACTTTAAAGTATTTAATGATGTAGAACATGTAGCTGAGTACACAGCAGATATCATTAGAAAGCAATTTAATAATAATCCTACAACTATTGCGGGAATTCATTTAACAAAGGATGCTGCACCTGTTTTAGATGAGTTAAAGAAAGATGTAGATCATAATGCGGTTGATTTTAGTCAAGTAAATATCTTAGATTATGACGATAATCGCTCTTACTATGAAGCATTAGGTGTACCTGCTAGTCAAATTTATCCAATTAATTTTGACGATGATGCAGAATCTTTAATTGATGATAAAATTAAAACTAAAGAAAATAAAGGTAAATTAATTTTACAAGTTACTTCTATTGATGAATCAGGTAGTTTAAATGTAAATGTAAGACAAGGATTATTAAAAGCGCGTGAAGTAGTATTAGTTGTGACTGGTGCTAATAAACGTGAAGTTGTTAAAAAACTTTATGAAGAAAATGGTAAATCTAGCTTTGAACCATCTGATTTAAAAGCTCATAGAATGGTAACAGTTGTTTTAGATAGAGCAGCTGCAGAAGGTTTACCTGAGGATGTTAAAGAATATTTCACTGCTAGATTTGCTTAAATTTAAAAGTGAGGTCTGAGTTATGACTAAAAATAAAGATTCAGAATTGAATTATCATGAGGAAGAAAATGCGATGGTTCAAGATTTAAATGACTTGAAAACATTGGGCAAAGAAATGGAACAAATTTCTGAAGAAAATGACGAGGACAAGTTGAATCAATCGCATGAGTAAATTAAAACTTGATGATAATTAACAAAAAAATATTAGTTATGAACTAAGTAACCTAAGATGTTAAAGATGTCTTAGGTTATTTTTTTAATGAAGCAATATACATTGTCAATTGAGTGCGTAATTTCATCAATCAATCATTTAATTCAATTTAATGCTATAAAAATTATGGTAAAATAAAATTCAATGAAAATGTATAAGGAGAGCTTAAAATGTTACATAGATATTGGCTTCCACTTACGATTGCCACAATTATTATTAGTTTACTTTCTATAAAAGGATTTCCAATAGCATTCGGTGCACTTTACTTACCTATTTTATTTAAAATCATAAAATTACAATTAAATTTATCTAAAGGCTTAATTGATAATATTAGTGCTCAGCCTTTTATTAAGAGTAATCAAACAGGTGTGTTCATAAGTGTGTTGTGTTGTATTTTAATAACTGGTATTTTAATTTATTCTTTAAATGATATTTATGCGCAATTCACTGGTTTTATAGGATTTCTAGTTCAAATTAGTCCTATTACAATAACTTTAAGTATAATATTTTATATTTTGAGTGCTTTAGCTGTTATTAAAGCAGTAAAAGTTAAATATCAAGTCTAACTTAAGCAAGTAACGGTCAATTACAATAAGACAAAATTTTTCAAAAATAATAGCGATTGGGACATTAAATCATTGTTTCAATCGTTATTTTTTTATATTTATGAAATGAATTTGTATTATTGAAACCGCTTTAGTAATGCATTGCCCCTTTAATTTAAATAATGCTATACTATGAATAAATAATTGTATAAGGGGAGATTATCGCATGTCAGTAAGAATTGAACACGATACATTCGGAGAGATTGAAGTACCTGGTGATAAATATTGGGGTGCACAAACGGAGAGAAGTAAACGAAACTTTCCTGTAGGTAAAGAACGTATGCCAATTGAAGTAGTATATGGATTTGCTCAATTAAAACGAGGTGCAGCATTAGCAAATCATGAACTAGGAAAACTAAGTGATGCTAAAAAAGATGCAATCGTTTACGCTTGTGATTTAATTTTAAAAGGGGAACTAGATGAACATTTCCCATTAGTTGTTTGGCAAACAGGAAGCGGTACGCAAAGTAACATGAACGTTAACGAAGTAGTCAGCTTTGTAGCAAATAAATATTTAAAAGAACAAGGTATCGATGAATCGATTCATCCTAATGATGATGTGAATAAATCTCAAAGTTCAAATGATACATTTCCAACAGCAATGCATGTTGCATTATATCATGAAGTTGAAACGAAACTTGAACCTGCTTTAAAACATTTACGTGATACTTTTAAAGAAAAAGAAGATAAATACCAATCAATTATTAAAATTGGACGTACTCACTTACAAGATGCGACACCCATTAAATTAGGTCAAGAAATTAGTGGCTGGCGTTATATGTTAGATAAATGTGAAGAATTATTAGCTGAATCAAAAAAACATATCTTAAGTTTGGCTATCGGTGGAACTGCCGTAGGTACAGGTATTAATGCGCATCCAGAATTTGGTAATAAAGTTGCTAAATTTATCTCAGAGAATACTGGATATAATTTTGTATCATCTGAAAATAAATTCCATGCGTTGACTTCACATGATGAAGTCGTGCAATTACATGGTACGTTAAAAGCATTAGCAGCAGATTTAATGAAAATCGCTAATGATATTAGATGGTTAGCTTCTGGTCCTAGAGCAGGACTTGCAGAGATTTCAATTCCTGAAAATGAACCAGGATCATCAATCATGCCTGGTAAAGTAAATCCAACACAATGTGAAATGTTAACTATGGTTGCAGTACAAGTTATGGGTAATGACACTACAGTTGGAATTGCAAGTTCTCAAGGTAATTTTGAATTAAATGTATTTAAACCAGTAATTCTTCATAATACATTACAATCAATTTACTTACTTGCAGATGGTATGCAAACGTTTAATGATAATTGTGCAGTCGGCATTGAACCAATTGAAGAAAACATTAATAATTATTTAAATCAATCATTAATGTTAGTTACTGCGCTAAATCCACACATTGGTTATGAAAAAGCTGCTCAAATTGCTAAGAAAGCACATAAAGAAGGGTTAACATTAAAAGAATCTGCTATTCAATCTGGTCATGTTACAGAAGAGCAATTTGAAGAATGGATTAAGCCTGAGGATATGGTGGACCCCCACTAAAAAACAACCACATAAAACTAATAAAGGGAGTAACTGTCTATGAATCGATAGTTACTCCTTATTATTTATTCATCATCCAAACTAACTGATATTAATTCTTGAGTGAGTGGATGTTTAAATTCAATTTTATGACTATTAAGTTCTAGTTGGCGTAATGTAGAATCACCATACAAAGGATCGCCTATAACAGGATGACCAATTTCAGCTAAATGAACTCTAATTTGATGGGTACGACCCGTATCTAATTTAATATCCAATTGGCATACGCCTTCTTTAATCATTTTAGAGGAAAGAATATGCGTAATCGCTCGTTGACCTGTATTAGAAATTCGTCGTTTATTAGGATGGAATTTATCCTTACCTATAGGACTATCAATAGTTTGAGGTTTAATTGGTAATAATGACTTAACGTTAGCCTTATATATTCTAGTAATTTCATTTTCTTCCAACATACGATCTAGAATTTTTTTCATTAGAGGATTTTTAGCTACAATGAGTAAACCAACTGTTTCTTGGTCTAAGCGGTGAATAGGTTCGACATAATCACTATCTAACGTATAAATAACATGATTCATTAGAGTGTTACTCTCTTTTAAATCATTTGGATGAGTCTTAACGCCTTTAGGTTTCATAACTATAGCTAAATCATCATCTTCATAACTAATTTGTGCGTAACGATAACTAGGTAAGTAATTACTTTTTTCTACTGGTGTTGGAATGTAAATATCATCCCCGATAACCACTTTATCTGTTAATTTCGCAGGGTGATTGTTTATAGTTATATCTTTTGACATATTTAACTGATGTAAGTCTTTCTTAGGCAATTTCAATGATTGAAAAATTTCTCTCAAAGTTTTTTGATTATAATTCTTATGTATTTTAAACTTCATAATTTCCTCCTAATAGCATTCGCATTAATCATACCATATCTTAGATTGCTAATAACGTATATTAATCACAATCTTACGAATTTCATAATAAATAATAGTATATAACTTATACATTTTTACATTTTTAAAAATGTAAATCTCACTGTATAATAAGACTAATGCAAATATGAGTAACTGAGGCGATTTCATGGAAAAACCAACACGCTTAGCATTATTAAAAGAAATAGCAGAATATCTCAATGAGGAAACAGAATTATATAACATGATGCACGGTGCTTTGAATTATTTAATAAATGGTAGTAACTTTACAACTGGTTGGATCTTCTTTATAGATAATAACGGCCATCATGAGATGGTAGCTGATGTTGATCTCCCAGGTGCTTTAAAGAAGGATAATTGTTGTTATATGAAAGAGGGATCTTGTTGGTGTGTCACTGCGTATCATAATGAGCGTTTAACGAAGGCTTCTAACATAATCAATTGTTCTAGAATAAATTTAGCAAATCAAGCATATAAAGCAGAAACAGAAGGTGTAACACACCATGCTACAGTGCCACTACGCTCTGGCACAGAACAATATGGTTTACTCAATGTTGCATCACCGTATACTACGCGTTATAGCGAACAGGATTTAGCCCTATTAGAATCTGTCGCTTTACAGATTGGCTCTGCAATTAAACGCATTTATTTAACTGATCAAGAAAAAGAGGCAGCTAGATTAAATGAACGTAATCGGTTAGCAAGAGACTTACATGATTCAGTAAACCAATTATTATTTTCATTAAAATTGACCGCTCATGCAGCACATGACATAACGACAGATGAAATTGCGAAAAAAGCTTTTAAGACTATTGAAGAAACAAGTCAAAATGCGGTTAATGAAATGCGTACATTAATTTGGCAACTTAAACCAGTAGGTCTTGAGCATGGTTTGGTGCAGGCATTAAATCAATATGCGCAAATTCTAAATATAAAACTAACAATAAATGTTGATGGAATTATTAGTTTATCGAATATCGTAGAAGAGAACGTTTATAGGATATTACAGGAATGTATGAATAATACTAAAAAACATGCTCAAACTGATTCAGTACATATTATTCTAAAACAAGATAAAGAAAAGTTGATCATTATTGCAAAAGATGAAGGAATTGGTTTCGATATGAACAAAGAAACTAATACTTCATCACAAGGGTTAAAAAACATAAGTCAACGAATTTATGCATTAAATGGACAAGTTAAAATAGATACAATGCCTAACAAAGGAACAACGCTATCTTTAAAGATTCCTTTGTAAATTGGTGAAAGGAGAAAAATTGTGGCTAAAGTCATATTGATTGATGACCATCATATTGTAAGACAAGGATTGGAATTCCTTTTATCGACGGTGGCTGATTTGGAAGTTTTGGCAAGCTTATCGGATGGTCAATCTTTAATTAATTATTTAAATGAACATGCTATACCAGATATCATCCTTCTTGATTTGGTAATGCCTGAAATGAATGGTATTGAAGTGACAGAATACGTGAAACGTCATTTCCCTGATATTAAAGTATTGGTATTAACAAGTTATGTAGATGATGAACACGTTATTTCAGCTATTAATAAAGGGGCAGATGGATATGAAATGAAGGATGTTGAGCCTCAAAAATTAATTCAAACGATACATGACGTTTTAAATAATAAACGGATTATTCATCCAGAGGCACAAAGTGTAATAGACACCGTGTCTTCAAAACCACATAATACTAATAAGCTATCTAAACGAGAAATAGAAGTATTAGCTGAAATGGTAAAAGGTAAAACGAACAAAGAAATTGCAAATACGTTATTTGTTTCTGAAAAAACAATAAAAACACATGTTAGTCATATATTTAATAAGTTAAGTGTAACAGACCGTACACAAGCAGCAATTTATGCTATTGAAAATAAACTTGTATAGAGTGTAATATAATAAATCGTTAAAGAGATAGGAATGAAAATACAATTAAAATGTCAAGGATTATTAGAAGTGAGTTAGCAAATAAATTAATTTAATTATTTTGATAATTTCGCCATTAATAAAATTGTATATAAAACAAAAATTCCTCTTTTCATTTTATTGAAAATATATTAAGATGTAATTTGTGTTTCAAGAAATGTGTATTATTGCAATTTCTTGTATCCGGATAAATTAACCCCTATTAGAAAGGTAGAGAATAAAATATGGATAGACAGAGTTTCACAGATTTAATTCAAACAAAATTTAAAATGGTAAGAATTGAAGCGGGCTATACGCAAGATACTATGGCTCAAACAATTGGCCTTTCAAAAAAAACATTAGTTCAAATTGAGAAAGAACGTGTGTTACCAAACTGGACAACATGTGTTTCAATTTGTGCATTATTCAGAGATTCAGATGTTTTAAATAATACGTTCGGTTGCGATCCTTTAGAAATTGTTCAAACTATTTCACGTAATCATTGTGCATATCCAAATCATTCAACAACTAGTGATATTTATTGGAATACTATCGAAACACGTAATGGTTTTATGTTACAAAGTAATAAAGTAAGCAACATATATAGAGTTTTAAATTCTGAAAAGCAACCTATCTTTGGCACTTCAAAATTAAGAGAAGCTGAAACATACTTTAACAGAAATGCTAAAGAAGAATTAATGCACGTTTAATAGTAGCTAAAATATTATGATTTAATATGAAAGTGATAGAAGAATCACACCAGATTTAATCACTTTTAATTTATATACATTCAAGGTGTGTGGTTATTACTTGTGGCGAACATATTGTTTTGAGACTACATAGCTTAATTGTAAAACTGACTGTACTGAGATTATTCTTATATCAAGAAATTCTCAGCTTAAGTTTAACTTGATATTAATTAAAAGACGAGCCTAAGATATTTGATATCGCGGCTCGATTTTTTTATTTTCAAAACAATTCAGCATTTTCAATTTTAATGCAAAGTAAAATTAAGGAACCATATATTCCAAAGTGATATAATCATCATATTGTGAAAATAATTTTTAAGGAGAAATCGAGATGCAAGCTTTTTTAGTTATCTTATTTATGGTAGTAGTAGGGGCTGTAATTGGAGGCGTAACAAATGTAATTGCAATAAGAATGTTATTCCATCCATTTAAACCATATTATATATTCAAGATGCGTATACCATTTACACCTGGTCTAATTCCTAAAAGAAGGGAAGAAATTGCTACAAAGATAGGTCAAGTGATTGAAGAACATTTGATAACAGAGTCAGTTATACATCAAAAGTTAAATGAACCAAATACGCGTGAAGCAATCAATGATTTAGTAATAAAGCAATTGTCTAAATTAAAAAGTGACGATGCTACAATACGAAAGTTTGCAAATCAATTTGATTTTGATCTTGATGACCTCATTAACAATAAGCTAGATAAAACCATAATAAATAAATTGAATAATTATTACTATGATAAACAGGCAAAATCAATTAATGAAATTCTTCCTGCAGAAGTAGTTACAATGGTCGATGAAAAATTAGACCAAGCAGGTGATTTAATTCGAGAACGTGCACGTAATTATCTTTCTTCAGATAAAGGTGCTAGAGATATTTACGATATGCTAGATACATTTTTTGCTGAAAAAGGTAAAATCGTTGGATTATTACAAATGTTTATGACTAAAGAAAGTATTGCTGAACGTGTTCAACATGAATTAATACGTTTAACAAGACATCCTAAAGCAAAAGTTATTATTGACAAAGTGATTCGAGATGAATATGAAACTTTAAAATCTCAACCTTTAAGTCACGTTGTAAAAGAAGAACAATTTACAAATATAAGTGAATCCCTGGTGCATTTGATCATGACAAATTTACAATTAAATGAAAAAATGGATACTCCAATCAGTAAGTTAACACCAAAATTAGTTGATCAAATTCAAGTAGGAGTTGCTAATACAATTACTGATTTAATAATTAAACAAGCATCTAATCATTTATCAACGATAATGACAAAAATAAATTTACGTCAGATGGTAGAAAATCAAATTAATACCTTTGACTTAGATTATATTGAAAGATTAATTATTGAAATCGCTAATAAAGAGTTAAAACTTATCATGTCATTAGGTTTCATTTTGGGTGGTATTATAGGATTCTTCCAAGGTATAGTCGCAATCTTTGTCTAACTATAAATAATATGTTATGGTAATAAAGAGTTGTCAAAATTACTTTTCACTAAGGAGTGCAAACAAACATGGCAGTAAATTTATATGATTATGCAAATCAACTAGAACAAGCATTAAGAGATAGTGATGAATATAAAGCTATTAAAGATGCTTTTTCTAAAGTTAAAGATAATGAAGAATCAAAAAAATTATTCGATGAGTTCCGTGAAACTCAATTAAGTTTCCAACAAAAACAAATGCAAGGTGAAGAAATTCCTGAAGAAGATTTAGCAAAAGCTCAAGAACAAGCTCAAGCAATTGAAAAAGATGAAAATATTTCTGAATTAATGCAAGCTGAGCAAAAAATGAGCCAAGTATTCCAAGAAATTAATCAAATCATTGTTAAACCATTAGATGAAATTTACGCTGACTAATTGTTAACACAATAAGCTACAAAGCTTTCAATTGAAAGCTTTGTAGTTTTTTTATTATATAAGTTCATCGACCCCAATAAATAAGTTATGGTAAAATAAAGGAATACATAAAGATAAACGAAGATGCAATTAAGGAGCTAATTTCAATGATAAAATTTATTCACTGTGCAGATTTACATCTCGACAGCCCCTTTAAATCTAAGAGTCATTTGGCGCCATCAATTTTTGAAGATGTTCAAAACAGTGCTTATGAAAGCTTTAAGAAGATTGTCGATACAGCATTAAAAGAAGAAGTTGATTTTGTTCTCATCGTTGGAGATTTATTTGATAGTGAGAATCGTACGTTGCGTGCTGAAGTATTCTTGAAAGAACAATTTAAGCGATTAGAAAAAGAACAAATTTTCGTATACATAAGTCATGGTAATGATGATCCACTTACTGAAAAAATTACTAATGATTGGCCAGATAATGTTTCAGTCTTCTCAAATAGAGTAGAAACATATCAAGCTATCACAAAAGATGGAGAGACAATTTTTGTTCATGGTTTTAGTTATCAACATGATACAAGTTATGAAAATAAAATTGATGAGTATCCATCTAGCCAAGGTAAAAAAGGTATTCATATTGGAATGTTACACGGTACTTATAGTAAATCTTCAACTAAAAATCGCTATACTGAATTTATTTTAGAAGATTTGAATCAAAAACTATATCATTATTGGGCACTTGGCCATATTCATGAAAGACAGGAATTAAGTGATATGCCTCCAATTCACTATCCTGGAAACATTCAAGGACGTCACTTTGGTGAGCAAGGACCTAAGGGATGTTTATTGGTAGAAGGTGACCATTTACGATTAAACGCTACTTTTATTCCAACGCAACAAATTAGATTTGAAGAAGCTACTATCAATACTGATAAACTTACTAAACAAGGTATCTATGAAGCAATTCAATCCTTCAAAGAAAGCGTACGTTCTAATGGAAAGGCTTTTTATAGATTAACTGTAAATGTTGACAGTGATAGACCCATATCTTCACAAGACATTAGTCAAATCAAAGAAATGATTGATGACTACGAAGAAAATGAACATCATTTCGTAATCATAGAAACGCTCACATTTAATTATATGCAAATGGATGAAGTACCTCTTGTAAGAGAATTTTCAGCTGATT
This sequence comes from Staphylococcus sp. NWU MK-U1, assembly GCF_033283505.1. NCBI lineage: Bacteria > Bacillati > Bacillota > Bacilli > Caryophanales > Staphylococcaceae > Staphylococcus > Staphylococcus sp. NWU MK-U1. The sequence continues at coordinate 18,032 of NZ_JAVSMG010000002.1, forward strand.
TAATCAAAGATAATAAAGTGTTTGAAGAGGCGATGACTGAATTATATTTAAACCCTAGAGCATCCAAATATTTAGAAGATTATACTGAGTTTGATACTGTTGAACTTGTTAATCGCGCTGAGAACATTTTAAAGGCAGACATGAGAGGTGAAAGTGATGATCATTAAATCTTTAGAGATCTATGGCTATGGTCAATTTGTGCATCGCAAAATAGAGTTCAACCGTGAATTTACTGAAATTTTTGGTGAGAATGAAGCTGGTAAATCAACGATTCAAGCTTTCATACATTCTATACTTTTTGGCTTTCCAACGAAAAAAGAAAAAGAACCTCGACTTGAACCACGTATGGGTAATCAGTATGGGGGAAAACTTACGCTTATACTAGATGACCAATCAGAGATCGTAGTAGAGAGAGTTAAAGGTAGCATTTCAGGTGATGTAAAAGTTTACCTAGAAAATGGTTTGATTCGAGACGAAGCTTGGCTCAAGAAAAAATTAAATTACATTTCTAAGAAAACTTATCAAGGTATATTCTCGTTTAATGTGCTTGGATTACAAGATATTCACCGTAACTTAGATGAGGACCAATTACAAAGTTATTTACTTGAAGCAGGTGCATTAGGTTCTTCTGAGTTCACAATGATGAATAAAATGGTCAGTCAAAAGAAATCCACGCTTTATAAAAAGGCTGGAAAAAACCCAATACTCAATCAACAGCTTGATGAATTGAAAAGCCTTGAAGCCCAAATAAGAGAAGGAGAGGCTAAGTTAGATGAATATCATCGTTTAGTTGATGATAGAGATAAATCACAACGTCATTTAGAACATTTAAAAGCCAATCTAAACCAATTATCAAAAATGCATGAAAGTAAACAAAAGCAACTTGCTATTCATGAACAAGCTCAAGAATGGAAAGATTTAGAGCAAAAACTTAATATTGAGCCATTAAGTTTTCCGGAAAAAGGGATCGAGCGTTATGAAACAGCTTCAAATTACAAACAATCTCTAGCTAGAGATATAAGTTTGCGTGAAGAGAAATTAAAACAATTAGAGAATGAATATAATGCAATTCCTGCTTTGAATGAAGATACAGCTAATCATATTTATCATTTAACTCGTGATGAAAATGAAATTCAACAAGCTGAAATGAAATCTTCTTCACTTAAGCAAGAAATTGATGATTACGAGCGTCAAGAAGCTGATTTGAAAACAAGTATTGGTTGGCAAGAAGTTTATCACAATACAGATACCTCTGAATCTATGAAGAATTATGTTAGTGAAACTATCAAGACGCGAAATGAGCAAAAAGTGTTAAAACAACAAATTGAAAGAGCTATTGATGAAAATCAAATTGAACAAAATACGTTATCTCAGGAAATAGAAAACTTGGAAAAAGATTTAGTTTCTGAAGATTCACTGGATAAAAAGAAACAATATAATCAACAAAAGTTAGAACTACATGAGAAAGAGAATCTGTATAACAAACTTAAAGATACTTTTAATTCTGATAAAGAAAGAAAGCAAAAGCGAAATTGGTGGCTTAGATTAAGTTTTATAGTGTTATCTATAGTTGGTCTGGGTTTAACATTATTCTCATTTGTGACACAAAATTTAATTTTCGGAGTTATATTTGCAATCTTAACTGTCATATTTATCGTTGGTACTTTCTTGGTTAAGACAAAAGAAATTGATTACAGTGAATCAATTAGTGAAGAAATTAATGATTTAGAACAACAAATTAATGATTTGGAATCTAATTACGATTTAAACTTCGACTTAGATCAACAATTTCAACTACGTGAACGTTGGAGTAATGCAAGTAACAATAAAAGTGTATTAGCTAATAAATTAAATCATCAAGAGAATTTACTGCAAAAAACAGAACAACAAATCAATGACTTAACTCAAAAATTAAATGCAGTTAAAGAAAATGTGAAAGTACCTAATGAAATGACAGATGATTTATTACTAGATAGCTTTAAAACTATGAATCAACTTAAATCAAATGACAGTTACCGCAGTAAATTATTAGATCAACATCAACAAGTAAATCAGAAATTGACACATTTTTATGATAAAGCGCTTAAAAATACTGAAAATGAAATCACACCATTTAATAAAGCTTCACTATTTAATGATATGAAGAGCTGGATTTCTAAATACGAGAGTAATAAAGAGAAGAAAGAACAACTTAAAAGTCAAATCGAGTTATTAAGTAATGAATTGAAACAATTAAAAGAACAATTAGAAGAAAATGAAAAAACTATAAATACATTATTTACTTATATCAATGTTTCAAGTGAAGAAGCGTATTATCAATCTTACGAGCAATATCAATTTTATCACCAACAACTTGCAAGATTTAATGATTTAACTGCATATCTCGAAAATCAAAATTTCTCTTATGAAGATAGTTCGAATTTGAGCGAAAAAACAACTGCTCAATTGGAAGAAGAAGATGCGCTTCTTGCTAAACAAGTTGATGCATATAACGATCAGTATTTAGATAAACAAACTGAAGTTAGTGACTTAACCGCTCAAATTAATTACATGGAGACAGATAAAACATTATCTAAGTTAAGACATGAGTATTATAACTTGAAGAATACAATGAATGATTTAGCTAAAGATTGGGCTAGTTTAAGTTACTTAGAAGCATTAATAAATGAACATATTAAGCAAATTAAAGATAAACGATTACCTCAAGTAATAAATGAAGCTGTAAATATATTTACGGCTCTGACACAAGGGAATTATAATATGATAACTTATGAAAATGATACAATAATGGTTAAACATAATAATGGCCAAATGTATCATCCACTTGAACTAAGTCAATCAACGAAAGAATTATTATATATTGCACTTAGAATTAGTTTGATTAAGATTTTAAGACCTTATTATCCTTTCCCAATAATTATTGATGATGCTTTTGTTCATTTTGATAAACAAAGAAAATCAATGATGTTAAACTATTTAAGAGAATTAGCGAAAGATTATCAAGTGTTATACTTCACTTGCATGAAAGATGCTGCAATTCCTTCTAAAGAGATGCTAATATTAAATAAACTAGAGGAAGGCGGAAAACGATGAGAAATGTAGAAAAGCTAAATCCAGGAGATTCGGTTGAAAATTTCTTCTTAATTCATAGAGCTACACAAGGTGTTACTGCTCAAGGAAAAGACTATATGACTTTATTCTTACAAGACAAAAGTGGTGATATTGAAGCCAAACTATGGACTGTTAGTAAAGAAGATATGCAGATTCTTAAACCTGAGACAATTGTTTGGGTTAAAGGCGACGTGATTAATTATCGAGGTCGTAAACAGATGAAAGTCAATCAGTTTAGATTAGCTAATCCAGAAGACGGATTTAAGACTCAAGATTTCGTTGATGGTGCACCTTTATCTCCGGATGAAATCCAAGAAAACATTTCACACTATATTTTAGATATTGAAAATGCTAATTTACAACGTATAACACGTCATCTATTGAAAAAATATCAAGATAAATTCTTTACGTATCCTGCAGCAAGTTCACACCATCATAATTTTGCAAGTGGACTAAGTTATCACGTACTTACAATGCTAGAAATAGCTAAGTCATTATGCAACATTTATCCATTGTTAAACCGTAGTTTGTTGTATAGTTCAATTATTTTGCATGATTTAGGTAAAGTAAGGGAATTAAGTGGTCCAGTAGCTACAACATATACAGTTGAAGGTAATTTGCTAGGACATATATCAATTGCAAGTGATGAAGTTGCCGAAGCGGCGAAAGAATTAGGAATTGATGGTGAAGAAGTGATGTTACTTCGTCATATGATTTTAGCACATCACGGCAAAATGGAATTTGGATCACCTAAGTTACCACATTTAAAAGAAGCAGAAATATTATTCTTTATTGACAATATCGATGCGAAAATGAATATGTTTGAAAAAGCATTTAAGAAAACTGATAAAGGTCAATTTACTGAACGAATTTTTGGTATGGAAAATAGACAGTTTTACAATCCAGAAAAATTAGACTAATTAAAAAGCGTTTTTACCTTACAATGTCAATTAATGAATAGACATTGTAGTGGGTAAAAACGCTTGTTTTATATAATTTTGAACACGTGAAAGGGAGCAAGCCTAATTCTTAACGAATTGATTGACTTGCTCCCTTACTATTTAATGTTAATACTATGAAAATTATGAAGATAAATCTGATGCAGCTGAAGAACTATCTGAAGATGACTGTTGTTGTTTAAGTTTCTCAGGATTTAAAATAGTGTTTTCTACAGCTTTCTTGATATCACTGTCTTTATAATCTACATCATATTCTTTCAATAAATCTTTATACGCATTTGTTAAAATCTTAGGATCTTTTTGTACTTTTTGTTCGATTAGTTTGGCTTTAAGTTTAGATTTTTGTTTATCAAAATCATTCTCTTTATCGGCTTTAATGACATGGTAACCATAGTCTGTTTTAACCACATCTGAAACTTGACCTTCTTTTAGTTTAAATAGTGCTTTTTCAAATTTACTTACCATTTGTCCTTTAACTACATAACCTAGAGAACCATCTTTTTTGGCACTTGAAGAATCCATAGATTCTTTCTTAGCAATTTCTCCAAATTTATCTGGGTTCTTTTCAACTTCTTTTTGAATTTTTTCAGCTTTCTCTTTAGCTTTTTTGTCTGATAAACCTTCTTTATCGCTACTGCTTGATTTAACTTTTATTAAAATATGAGAAGCTTTTTTAGTGTTTTCTTTAAGTTCTTTGTCTGACACTTTAACTTTATCAGCTAATAATTGTTTTTGATATGCGGCAAGTTTTTTTTGTTCTTTATAATCATCTAAAGACATACCTTGTTGTTTAAGCATACTTTCAAATTGATCTTTGCCACCATATTGTTTTTGTTCTTTTTTAATTTCATCATCGATATCTTTTGTATCGACTTTATCTTTATATTTATCAGCTAGAATTTTATTCAACGCAATGCTAAATGACGTACTAGCAATTTGTTCGTCACCAATTTTATTCATTACATCTTTTACTTTTACATCTCCAGCTTTAGAAGAGATTAATGTATTACTTTCTGAATCTGTTGCATTTGAACCGCATGCACCTAAAAGTAAAGCACTCGCAGTTACTGGAACAATTAATTTATTCATAATTTTCATAGTTGATAGCTCCTTTTACATTAATAACAACGTTACTATAACATATTATGAAAACATCACCAATTAGAAACAGGCTAGATACTGCCAAAGTATGAGATTAAATAGGGCTTAAGTATTAAAAAAGTATCAAACTTGAGGCATAATATATGTTTCAAGCTCGATACTATGATACTTAATGAAAAGATTGATATGGCACTCTGTTTAATATATTTATACCTGTTTGATGCTCCTCGATAAAATGACCTTCATTTGAAAAAATAATAATCTTAAGATATAAAAAATCCATTACAGATATGCCAAAATTTAACGCAAGTAAAAACATAAAATAGTGTCCGTATTGCGGAAAATGCATCGTTAGAAAAATCAAAAATATAGTTATTAAAATAAAAGGTAAAATTAAATTAATACAAAAGTATATCTTATGTACAGGCGTACTTACATACGTATTAAAATAGGGTAACCAACGCTTTTTGTTTAATTTATGAATTCTAAATGAATTAACATATGGTAAGAAAAAGAGAAGGTGTAATGCTTTATGGATAGGGTACATAAGTGCAACAAACATTAATAGGATAATAAAATGTCGATCTGATAAAGGCGTATCTACAAAATAGTACATTATTTCATAACTAATTAAAAATGCGATGACTGTAATAGTAAAACTTAAAAATGCAATTCTTGGTACACCAAATCGTGCATGAATATCAATTTGACGTTTACATAGAAACATACTGACACCTCTTAATAGGTCTTATTTATATATGCTACGTATTATCTAACTATCAGTAACAACAGTCAAGTCAATTTTGGCATTAAAAAAGAGAGTAGCGAAATATTCATAATGATTTCAACGCCACTCCCATATCACAGTTTAATCTAATGATTAAACTTTATTTATTATCTTTTGAAAAAGTATTACTTATTTCTTCGCCACGATTTTGGAGATTTTCAATGTGTGATTGTAATTTTTCGATATTAGGATTAATATCCGATTTAAAATCACCAATTAGTGTTTTAAATTCATCACCAATTTCGCTACCATATGAGACACCATCATTTTTTACTTGCTTACCATAATCAATAATATTAAAGAAATTACGTTTAAGTGACTCAATTTCACGTTCTAATTCAGAGCGAGACCCAGTAGGTTCTTTAGAATCAATCGTGTTATTCTTTACGCTTTGATCATCACGGTTTAACCAAGAAACAGCAATTCCAGATGCTACTCCCGCAGTAATACCAAATAATACGCGTGATATTTTCATGTTCTATTCTCCTCACTTATTATGTCGTTAACGGATAATAATAGAATAAGAAATGAAATAAATTTCAGATTCTACAACAATCATATTTCGACAAGTTAATTATAATTGTATATTACCCTAAAATGACATTCAATATGCAGAATTAATCAAATTGTGCTTTGATTTGATCAGCGATAGCTTGTTTTTGTTCATCTTTAATTTCGTTCTCATGTGTTTCCCAATGGTATCCGAAACCGTCGATATCATTTTCGTATCGTGGTAAGAAATGGAAATGAATATGGAATACTGATTGATCTGCGAACTCACCATTATTTTGTATGATATTTAGTCCATCAGGATTAAAAGCTTTCTTAATTGCATTAGCGACTTTAGGTAAAGCTGCACCAATATGAGCCATTGTCTCTTCATCAGTTTCAAAAATATTTGGTGACGCTTTTTTAGGGATTAATAACGTATGACCTTTAGTCACTTGTGAAATATCTAAAAATGCATAAACAAAGTCATCTTCATAAACTTTAAAGCTTGGAATCTCTCCAGATAAAATTTTACTAAATACAGTTTCAGCCATTTGAATGCACTCCTTTAACGTATTTATAGCTTATTATAGCATTAGTAAAATAAAATTTCGTTAGTGAAGTAAATGTAATTTTAGTAGTTAAAAGCTAATTTTGGTACAATGTTATTCATGGAGGTGCCTTATGACAGTAAAAGTTGAACATTTAACAGGTGGTTATGGGAAACGTCCTGTTATTGAAGATATAAATTTTGAATTAAAAGCAGGGGAAATTGTTGGTTTAATTGGATTAAATGGTGCAGGCAAAAGCACAACTATTAAACATATGCTAGGTTTATTAACGCCAACTGAGGGTAATCTCTCTATTTCAAATACAGAAATTACAGATGACATCGAAGTTTATCGAAAAAAGTTATCTTATATACCTGAATCACCAATTATTTATGAAGAATTAACATTAGAAGAGCATATTGCGATGACTGCAATGGCATATCAATTGAGTAAAGAAGAAGCAATGAAACGTGCAAGACCTTTACTTAAAACATTTAGATTAGAGAATGAATTAAAGGTCTTTCCTAGTCATTTCTCTAAAGGTATGAAACAAAAGGTGATGATAATATGTGCATTCATTGTTAATCCAGAATTATATATTATTGACGAACCATTTTTAGGACTTGATCCACTAGGGATTCAATCTATGTTGGATTTAATGGTAGAAAAGAAAAATGAAGGACGTACTATTTTAATGAGTACGCATATTTTGGCAACTGCAGAACGTTATTGTGATCGTTTTATTATTTTAGATAAAGGTAGAGTGGTTGCTTTCGGTGATTTAGAGGAGCTACGTAAACAAACTGGTTTAAGTGGTCACACACTTGATGACATCTATATACATGTCACACAAGGTGGTCAAGAAAATGGATAATTCAGCTACTTCATTATTTAAATCTAGATTGAACACCATTCAAAAAGAAAAGCGTTATTATAATAAATTTATTTTTAATGGCCATTTTTCAGTATTTTTATTAATTTTATTGGGAGCATTTATATTAGGTTATGGTCAATGGTTGCAACATATACCTAAACATATAGATTATGCGTTATGTGCAAGTATAATATTAGCTGTAACATCTATCTTTCCAATACGAACATTTTTAAAAGATGCAGATAGAATATTTTTATTGCCTTTTGAAAAACATATGAAAGATTATATGAACCTAAGCATTCGCTACAGTTATTTCAATAGAATAGCGATACAATTAGTAATACTCATTATATTGTTTCCATTATTTTCTAAATTAGATGGTGATTTCATAACACCATTTATCATCTTGAGCATTTTAACATTGATACATCCATGGATTGGATTGAAAGTGAGATGGCAATGGTATCAACTAAAGCAATCAAGTTGGAGTATAAGTTTAATTTTAATTTTGATTAATTTAGTGACATATGACTTAATATTGGGTTACCAAATATACTGGGGAGTTATCTTTACTCTTATATTAATTGGTGGAATGTTAGCGTTACCTAAATTAAATCGAGTTAATTTATATCCATGGGAACGAATGATAAATATTGAAGAAAGACACCATACAAATTATTATAAATTCGTAAATATGTTTACGGATGTTAAACATTTAAAAGAGTCTGCAGTTAGACGTAGATATTTAGATTTCTTATTACCTACACCTAAAGGCCGGAAATTTAATTCTAAAAATATGTATTTATATCTGTTCACGCGTAGCTTTGTAAGAGGTAGAGATGCTTTTAGTATAATATTTAGACTGATTGTCATTGCATTAGTGCTAATGATTTGGCTATCGTTTCCGATTGTTTCAGCAATTATTGGATGTCTGTTTATGTACATTACATTATTGCAAATGTCTCAATTTTATAAGCAACAAGCCTATGGATTATGGCCTCAAGTTTGGCCAGTATCAGATGTCGAAGTGATTAAAGGCTATGAAAAATTTCTTTATCGCTTGATGTTAATTATAGGATTAATTTTTTTAATTGTATTTATCAGTATTTACCCACAATATTTCTTTTTCGCTCTAATCTTCTTTATAGTAGGGTGGTTAACGATTAGAAGCACAATTAAGAAATTACATTATCAAGAATCACTACTTAAAGATTAAAAAGGTTGCCTATAACTAGAACAAGCTAAACTACATCTAGTTAACAGGCAACCTTTTTATTATTCCTTGATTGGATATAAATATCTCTCAAAGTAGCTAGAATGTTGGCTACTAGAACCAAAATAATGTCTTAATGCATCTTTTGAAAAATAATCCTTAAATGTATCTGTTTCTTTAAAATCTTCGTAAGTTTGGCGATTAGCAAAACCAAAATAAACTTTGTAAGTTGTTCCTTGCACTGGTTTTAAAAATCGATAACTTTTAAAACCGGCAAATTTATCGAAATTTAATTCCAAATTTGCAATACGTTTTTCTAATTGATGAACATGATCATCAGAAGAAGGGATAAATATTGCTGAGTAAAAATGTGTTTGATCTAAGTCATTAATAGCATTAACAGTTGTATAAACAGTTGGATGTTTTAAAATTGATTTTTCATTTGATTCTTCAATAATTACAGAAGAATCATTTGTTGAAAATAAAAATAGATTTCTGTCAGTATTATTTGTTCGGATTTGATTTAAGTAACCATAAGTCCCATAAGTTGTATATATGTTCATGACTCATACCTCCTTTGTTGTTTATATTATACGATTAATTAATGATACTAGCTATAATAATTGTATGTATTGTTTAAATATTTTAAAAATTCATTTAGTCTTATTGAGGGATATTTTTAAGCATATAAATATACTATAATTATGGTTAATAAATTATTATAATTTAATGAATTGAAATCTACATTTATGCTTTGTCTTTTTTATGACATTTAAGTGTAGATAAACGATAATTATATCAGCATATGATATTATAGATAAGAATGATTTTAATTTAGGAGGACTATAAGGTGCATAATAAAAATAATACAATTTTACAAACGATTAAAGGTGAAAAAACATCTCATACACCTGTATGGTTTATGCGCCAAGCTGGCCGTTCACAACCAGAATATCGAAAATTAAAAGAGAAATATTCACTTTTCGACATCACACACCAACCTGAATTATGTGCTTATGTAACTCAATTACCAGTTGATAATTATAATACTGATGCAGCAGTTTTATATAAAGATATAATGACACCTTTGAAACCAATTGGTGTTGATGTTGATATTAAATCAGGTATTGGACCAGTCATTAGCAATCCAATTAAATCTGTATCTGATGTAGACAAATTAACTCAAATTAATCCAAAACGTGATGTACCGTACGTACTTGAAACAATTCAATTGCTAACACAAGAGAAATTGAATGTACCATTAATTGGGTTTACAGGTGCGCCATTTACATTAGCTTCTTATATGATTGAGGGCGGTCCTTCAAAAAATTATAATTATACTAAAGCAATGATGTATGGAGATGAGGCAACATGGTTTGCCTTAATGAATCATCTCGTACAAGTATCAATTGACTATGTGGTTGCTCAGGTTGAAGCGGGCGCAGAGCTGATTCAAATTTTCGACTCATGGGTTGGTGCTTTAAATGTTCAAGATTATCGATATTATATTAAACCCTCAATGGATAAGTTAATTAATGGAATTAAAGCTAAATATGATGTTCCTGTCATAATGTTTGGAGTGGGTGCAAGCCATTTAATTAATGAATGGAATGACTTAGCAATAGATGTCCTTGGATTAGATTGGCGTACGTCTATCTCATCAGCTACAAAAATGGGTGTTAATAAAACTTTACAGGGTAATTTAGATCCTTCATTGTTACTCGCGCCTTGGGACGTAATAGAGCAAAGAGTACGTGAAATTTTGGACGAGGGTATGGAAAGAGGTAAACACATTTTTAATTTAGGACACGGTGTTTTTCCTGAAGTACAACCTGATACATTAAAGCGAGTTACTCAATTTGTTCATGATTATACAAGTAAATAGTATTAAGAATACAAAGATTAAGGAAGGTTTTATTTAATGACTAAGACGGTAGGTTTATTAGTTATGGCATATGGAACACCATATAAAGAGAGTGATATTGAACCATATTATACAGATATTAGACATGGTAAGAGACCAACTGATGAGGAATTACAAGATTTAAAAGACCGATATGAATTTATTGGTGGTCTTTCTCCTTTAGCTGGCACTACTGATCGTCAAGCTGAAACATTAAAAGATGCTTTAAATCAAGTTTATGAAGATGTTGAATTTAAATTGTATTTGGGTCTAAAGCATATTTCTCCTTATATTGAAGAAGCTGTAGAAAAAATGTATAAAGATGGCATTAAAGAAGCGGTTACTGTTGTTTTAGCGCCACATTATTCTAGTTTCTCAGTTGGATCATACAATAAACGTGCTAAAGAAGAAGCCGATAAATACGATATTGCTTTACATCATGTTGAACATTATTATCACCAACCTAAATTTATTGAGTATTGGACTAATAAAATCAATGAAACTTTAGAGCAAATTCCCCAAAATGAACATGATGAGACAATCTTAGTTGTATCAGCTCATAGTTTGCCTAAAGGTTTAATTGAAAAAAATAATGATCCATACCCTGATGAATTAAAAGATACAATGAATCGTTTACAAACATCTTCAAATATTAAACACGTTGCTCAAGGCTGGCAGTCTGAGGGTCACACAGGTACACCTTGGTTAGGACCTGATGTACAAGATTTAACAAGAACATTGTACAACGAACATCAATATAAACACTTTATCTACACGCCAGTAGGTTTTGTATGTGAGCATTTGGAAGTACTGTATGATAATGATTATGAATGTAAAGTTGTTTGTGATGAGATAGGAGCAAATTACTATCGTCCAACAATGCCTAACACGGATCCATTATTTATTAATGCTATCGTGGATGAAATAAAAACAGTTTTTTAATAAAGGAAGGGACTCAATGTGAGTAAAAAAGTTGCAATTATTGGTGCAGGTATAACTGGCCTCTCAAGCGCATATTATTTAAAACATTATAAACCAGATATAGATGTAACCATTTTTGAAGCGACAAATCGTCCAGGTGGAAAGATACAGACGTATCGTAAAGATGGATATACTATAGAACTAGGCCCTGAATCTTATCTTGGACGAAAAACAATCATGACTGATATAGCAAAAGATATTGGACTTGAAGATGATTTAATTACTAATGAAACAGGTCAGTCATACATTTTCGCAAAAAATAAATTGTATCCTATACCAGGTGGTTCGATTATGGGCATCCCAACTGATATTAAACCGTTTTTAAAAACAAGACTTATTTCACCAATTGGTAAGATAAGAGCGGGACTAGATTTGGTAATACCTCCAATAAAAATTGAGGATGATATATCAGTTGGAGCGTTTTTTAGAAGACGATTAGGAAATGAAGTGCTTGAAAATTTAATAGAACCCCTCATGGGTGGTATTTATGGTACCGATATAGATCGATTGAGTTTAATGAGTACATTTCCTAATTTTAAAGAACAAGAGGAAAAGTACGGTAGTTTAATCAAAGGTATGCAACACGAAAAGGCTGAACGTATTAAACAACGTCAATTATATCCTGGTGCCCCTAAAGGTCAATTTAGACAATTTCGTCACGGATTAAGTTCATTTATTGAAGCATTAGCTAAAAATGTACAAGATAAAGGCGTAAAGATGAAATATCAAACATATGTAGAAGATATCATTATTAACAATGACAATTATGAAATAGTAACTGATCAATACAGTGAACAATTTGATGGTATTTTAATTACTACGCCTCATCAAGCATTTATGAAATGGTTCAATCACGATCAAGCTTTTAAATACTTTAACGAGATGGATTCTACTTCAGTTGCAACAGTTGTATTTGCATTTGATGAGAAGAATATTGAAAACACATATAACGGTACTGGTTTTGTCATCGCGAGAACAAGTAATACAAATATTACAGCTTGTACTTGGACTAGTAAAAAATGGCCTTTTACTACACCGCAAGGAAAAGTTTTAATTAGAGCATATGTAGGTAAACCAGGTGATACAGTTGTTGAAGATCATACTGATGAAGAAATTGCGACTATCGCACGTCGTGATTTAAATAAAATGATGACTTTTCATGGAGATCCGGAGTTTACAATTGTTAATCGTTTGACTAAAAGCATGCCTCAATATCACATTGGTCATATTGGTCAAATAAGAAAAATTCAACAGCACGTTAAAAATACTTATTCTGCGCTCAGAATTACAGGAGCACCATTTGAAGCGGTTGGGCTTCCAGATTGTATTCAACAAGGTAAAAATGCTGTGGAAGAATTGCTTGATGAAATATAATAATTTAAACACTTTTTTTGAGGCGAATTTGCCTCTTTAAAAGTGTTTTGTTATATAAATTGAGAATTATTATTTAAGTTTAAGGAGGTAAAAATATTAATGACTAATGTAATTATAGTTCATTCACAATTAGGAAATTCTCATAACCACTGGTATAAGTGGTTGCAACATAATTTAGAACTAGAAGGTTACGATGTTCAACTATTCCATTTAGATGAAAGTAAGAATGATGATATAGACAATTGGGTCTTCGAATTAAATCAACAAATTGAACTTTTATCTAAAGATACTTATTTTGTCACTCATGGGTATGGTTCATTGGCTACTTTGAAATACATTGAAGGTCTATCAATTGATGGACCATTTGAGGGGTTCTTCAGTATAGCAGGATTTAAAGAAGATGCGAAGAAAATAGACGATTCAATAAAAGTAGGGGAGTTTAATATTGATTATGACTTGATTAAAACTAAAGTTAACCACTTTTATGGACTAGCTTCAAAAGATGATTCTTATGTTTCTTACTTAGAAACTCAAAACTTAATTGACGAATTAGGTGGTAAGACTAAAATTGTTAATGAAGGTGGACATTTCTTAGAAGAAGAGGGCTTTGTATCCTTTACTGAATTACAAGAGAAAATGCAACATTACATGACTAAATAATAAAACATGTGATTTAATTATTAATAGTCATATATTTAAACTAATTTAAGTAGGGAGTTAAAGCTACCTACTTTTTATTATCATTAAGGTTGATAATTAAATATAGAGATACTTTCAAGTGCAATTAGATATCCAATTGGTATCTTTAATTAAAATATTTTAAATGTAGCGTTTTTTTACACAAAATAGTTTGCGATACTTATTGACTAAGTTAATGATACTATATATACTAATAAAGTATTCGAAAGGCGATAGCTATTAGTCAATTGTCGCATTTCAATATGAAGATTCGATTAAATGAATGTAAAATTTATTTAAAATAATTATTGACATTAGATAATATAAAATGATATACTTGTTAAGTACTGATTTTTGAGACGTAAATAATATTAGCGCGGGATGGAGCAGTTCGGTAGCTCGTCGGGCTCATAACCCGAAGGTCGGTGGTTCAAATCCGCCTCCCGCAATACATAGTTTTAATAGGTCTCGTAGTGTAGCGGTTAACACGCCTGCCTGTCACGCAGGAGATCGCGGGTTCGATTCCCGTCGAGACCGCCATTACTTATTACGGTTCAGTAGCTCAGTTGGTAGAGCAATGGATTGAAGCTCCATGTGTCGGCAGTTCGACTCTGTCCTGAACCATTCAATCATTTTGGCGGTTGTGGCGAAGTGGTTAACGCATCGGATTGTGGTTCCGACATTCGAGGGTTCGATTCCCTTCAACCGCCCCATAATCGTTTACTACGCGGGTGTAGTTTAATGGCAAAACCTCAGCCTTCCAAGCTGATGTTGTGGGTTCGATTCCCATCACCCGCTCCATCATATTATTCCGCAGTAGCTCAGTGGTAGAGCTATCGGCTGTTAACCGATCGGTCGTAGGTTCGAATCCTACCTGCGGAGCCATGGCTCCTTGGTCAAGCGGTTAAGACACCGCCCTTTCACGGCGGTAACACGGGTTCGAGTCCCGTAGGAGTCATACAAACAGAAGTGAAATATCGCTTCTGTTTTTTTATGTATATATATAACTAATATTGAGGAGAGCTGTCCGAGTCTGGCCGAAGGAGCACGCCTGGAAAGTGTGTAAGCGCCATAAGCGTTTCAAGGGTTCGAATCCCTTGCTCTCCATATGATAAGCCTTATACAATAGGGTTTCGAGTTAGCAAGTGTCAAAACGTGTCAAGAAAACAATTTACTGACACGTTGACCTTGCTTTTTTATTTTTAGTAAGTTGTAATGTATAGGGGAGTGGGACAGAATTTTTTTTAAATTCGTCATCCGCTCCCAGCTTGCTTTGCTTGTGGAATTTCTTATTGAAATTCTCTCTTCTGGGGTCCCGTCCCCAACTTGCTTAGCTTGTAAAATACTTTCGTGATTTTTTGTGTTGGGGCTCCGCTCACCTCCGCAAGGGTGACTAGAATTGAAAAAAGCTTGATTTAAGCGCATTTTCAATTCAGTCAGCTACTGCGAATTTGCAAAATAGCTTCATTATATTATTTTTGTCCCACTCCCAATGAGATAAGATGGAATATTTAGTATTTAATTTATATTGTTTTTATTATATAAAAACAATATAATATATTTAGGTCAACGACAATGCGTGGAGCTTATAAAACGAAATACATTGATTTTCGAGGATTTGAAATGAAAATTTCAACATAAGCAGAAAATGGAGTTAGAGTAATGGGTACTCTAGCTCTCTTTTATATCAAATTAAAAATACTGATAGATTTAAAAAATAGAATATCTTTAAGTTACAATCATGATCGCATTATTCAATTATCGATTGAAGGTGAAATGGAAGAATTAGTGGATAAAATTTATGTTGGTTTTATTATATAAAAATATTATAATATATTTACGTCAACGACAATGCGTGGAGCTTATAAAACGAAATACATTGCAACCAGTAGCCAGCCTACTATGAGGCTAGGCAATAATTGAATATCATAGCTTATCAGAGTTTGAAGTGGTAATCATCACTTTAAACTCTTTTTATTTTTTTAAAATAAAAGTAGCTTATTATTTATAGTTAAAATACACTTTAAATCTTTATAGTTATTAGTTAATGGCATTAAAATATGCTGCTTCTTAAACACAACCAATGCTAACTAACTCAAATATCGTTATAATTATAATGTATGTATATGGAGGAATGAAAAGTGGATTTTTGGTTAAAAGAGCAAAGTATTAAAAATAGAGATAAGATAGCAGTTACAGATGGAAATCATTCTATAACATTTAAAGAATTATATGATAAAGCACTTTCAATTTCAGAACATATAGTTTCTTTGAATTTGAATAGAGTAGGATTGTACATTAAGAATGATATTGAGTCTATTACGCTTATAAACGCGTGTTGGTTAGCTAATGTTGAAATAGCAATGTTAAACACACGATTAACAGAAACTGAAATGATAAATCAAATGAATTCCATTAATATTACAACTATATTTACGACGCAACCTTTTCATTTGTCGCATTTCAATGTGATACATTTATCTGAATTAGAACAATATCCAAGTCATACCAATGACGAAACATTTAATGATGAACGTATTGCATCAATCATGTTTACATCAGGTACGACAGGGCCTCAAAAAGCAGTACCACAAACATTTAAAAATCATTATGCAAGTGCGATTGGTTGTAAAAAAAGTTTAGGATATGATGAAACTACGAAATGGTTATCTGTTTTACCGATATATCATATTTCAGGGCTCAGTGTGTTGTTACGTTCTATAATCGAGGGTTTTACGGTACGTATACTGGAAAAATATAATACGCAAACGATGTTAGCGATTATTAAAGAAGAAAGACCTACACATGTATCTTTAGTGCCACAAACACTTAAATGGCTTATGGATGCAGGATTAAATCAGCCTTTCTCACTTGAAAAAATACTACTTGGAGGCGCCAAATTGTCATCTACATTAATTGATGAAGCGCTAAATGATCAGTTGCCGATATACAATTCATTTGGAATGACAGAAACGTGTTCTCAATTTCTAACTGCTACACCCGAGATGCTTGCACAACGGTATGATACTGTTGGCAAACCAAGCGAAAACGTTAATGTACGTATTAAACATCCAAATAGTGAAGGTCATGGCGAACTTCTCATAAAAGGGAACAATGTAATGAACGGTTATTTATATCCAACAGGGTTGAGCGATACTTTTGAGGATGGATACTTTAAGACTGGTGATATAGCAGAAATTGATGAGGAAGGATTTGTGATGGTTTATGATCGTCGCAAAGATTTGATCATAAGTGGTGGGGAAAATATTTATCCTTATGAGATTGAAACAATTGCTAAAACACACTCAGATATTAATGACGCTGTATGTGTAGCGCAAGAGGATGCGACGTGGGGTCAAATACCAGTACTATATTATGTTTCAGATGATACAATTCCAGAAATAGAATTAACTAAATATTTGAAAACGTATTTGGCAAAATATAAAGTACCCAAAGCCTTTCATCAGGTTGAAAGTTTACCATACACTTCTACAGGTAAATTACAACGCAACAAAATGATTAATAAAGGACAATAATATGAGGATTAAAGCAGTAAATTTTTATCTTTACAATCACGAATTTAAAAATCCAATTGTAACTCCTAAAGTTAAAATGACATACCGAAAAGCACTTATTGTTGAAATCTTAAGTGAAGATGATCAATCTTTTTTTGGAGAGTGCAATGCATTTGAAACAAATTGGTACAACGAAGAAACGATTGAAACTGTACAAGAAACACTTTCTCAATGGGCGGAAAGCGTCATACATAAGTCATTTCATGTATATGAAGATTGGAAACCATATTTAGATATACTTGACAATTATCCCACAGCGAGAAGTACTGTAGTTATGGCGATTTATCAGATGTATCATGATTTACCGAAGTTTAAAGTAGCATATGGTGCAACGATAAGTGGCTTAAGTACACAACAACTTGAGTATTTAAAACAAACTCAACCCAAACGTATAAAGTTGAAATGGACAGGTCAACTGAATGATGACATCACACTTTTAGATGACATATTGCGTTATGATTTTGAATTAGCATTAGATGCTAATGAGTCACTAGATGTTTCTGATTTTCAAAAACTAGAATCTATAAATGACCAAAATATACTTTATATAGAAGAACCATTTAAATCGTTGTCTTCAACTTTAAACATTGATCATACGCAATACCCTGCAATTGCAATCGATGAAAAAGCTACTGATATCAATAGTATTATCTCAATTGTTAACCAATTCCCGGTTAAAGTAGTGATTGTTAAACCATTTAGAGTGGGTGGACTTGATAGAGTACAATCATTGATTCGTGAATTGAAATCAATTGATATTAAAGTGGTTATCGGTGGAATGTACGAATATGGACTAAGTCGTTACTTTACTGCATTATTAGCTCGAGAAGGTGATTATCCTGGGGATGTAACCCCAGATGGTTATTATTTTACTGACGATTTCACGCAAGGTGTCGGTAAATTAAAAGAGGGGATGATTTCATTTCATCCCCCTCAAATCGATAAATCAAAATTATATAAATTAAATTAGTGTCTATGTTTATGTTTATCCTTTTTTAAAGGAACTGGATCAAACCCACCTTTATGTAGTGGATGACATTTAAGAATGCGACGTATTCCCATGTAGCCGCCTTTGAGTGGGCCGTAAACTTCAATCGCTTCTCGTGTATATTCTGAACACGTAGGATAAAATCGGCATGTGGGTGGTGTCATAGGTGAAATATAGCGTTGATATATATGGATTATTCCAAGAAATAATTTTTTTAACATTATAGGCCTCCAACAAGTAATACGATTATAAATAAGTTTAACATATTGAAGGGAGTAGTATGGAATATGGAGTTTCTAGATAAAGATAATAGACGTGTCACAATGTGTTACAAAACGAACAACGACCATCCAGATGGTAATCATGTTTTAGCTATTCCGTTATATCAGAGTCAGTTACTATTTACCCAACATAAATTACGTGGCATAGAGTTCCCGGGTGGCAAGGTTGAAAAAGGAGAAGAAAGCATACAAGCTATCAAGAGAGAGCTTTTTGAAGAAACAGGAGGTATACCTGAAACGATAGATTATATTGCTCAATATCAGGTTCATACATTCGATAACTCAATTTTCAAAAAAGATGTATATATCGTGAAGATTAAATCATTTAAAGAGAAAAGTGATTATTTAGAAACGAGAGGGCCATTATTATTTGATAATATTAATTCCATTCCATTAGATAAACAAAGTTATTTAATACAAGATAATGCAATTCTTAAATGTGTCGAGAGGATGATAGAACTTGGATATTATCGCGACTAAAAAAATGCCTATAGCATCAAGAACGCATCAATTTGATGAAATTACTTATAAAGTTGATGGCTTAAAAGTAAAAGCATTACAGATGTGTCCTTTAACGAAGACAGTAAAAAGAATCGTAGTATATTTGCGAGGAGGTAAGGGACAAGTCGGACGTGTACGTGCAGCAAGACTAATGCAGTTTGCAAATGATAATACCTTAGTTGTAGGTCCTTATTATAGAGGAAGTAATGGAAGTGAAGGTAGAGATGAGTTTGCTAACGCTGATTTAAAAGATGTTACCTATCTCATAAAGATACTTAAACAACGATTTCCTAATGCATATATACACATGATTGGTTTTTCAAGAGGTGGAATACAAGGACTACTTACATATCAAGATTACCCAGTCGATAGTTACATCATCTGGGGTGGTGTATCAAGCATGCACTTGATGTATGAAGAACGTGCTGATTTAAGAGGGATGTTGCGTCGAATGGTAGGACATCCTTCCAAAAATAAAGAATCTTATGACCAAAGAGATGCGATAAAACTTATTGATTCTAATAGTCCACCAATTTTAATCGTTCATGGTGGCAAGGATAAACAAGTAGGTATTCATCATGCCTATTACTTAGAAGAACAATTGAAATTAAAAGGTGTTGTTCATGATACATTTTATCAACTTAATGAAGGGCATGTACCTAGACCACAAGCAATGAAATTAGCGCTCGATTATGTGCATCAATGGATGACGAAATGTGAAGAAATTTAATAAGACAACGTATAAGGGTTCAGTACAGTATGCCTTATACGTTGTCTTTTTAATAAATATTTAATTATTTGTTAAAGCCACCAGTGTTAGCAATTTCTTCAACTTCTGGACCGAATTTCTTGAAGTTTTCTTCAAAACGTTGGATTAAGTCATCCGCTTGAGCGCGATATTTATCAGAATCACTCCAAGCATTAATTGGATTAAGTATTGTTTTTGGAACATCTTCCATTTCAGTAGGAATACTTAAACCGAATTTCTCATCTTTTGTAAACTCTGCATTTTTCAATTTACCTTTAATTGCTTGATCTACCATATAACGAGTGTAATGTAGACTAATACGTCTACCTACGCCGTATTTACCACCAGTCCAGCCAGTGTTAACTAAGTATACATCAACATCATGTTTATCTATTAGCTCACCTAATAAATCTGCATATTTAATAGGGTTAAGTGGTAAGAAAGGTGCACCAAAACAAGTTGAGAATGATGGTTCTGGTTCAGTAACGCCTCGCTCAGTTCCAGCTAATTTAGAAGTGAAACCACTTAAGAAATGGTACATCGCTTGAGATTTAGTTAATTTAGCAATAGGTGGAAGTACACCAAATGCGTCAGCAGTTAAGAAAATTATTGTATTAGGATGTGCTGCTTTAGATGGTAATACAATATTATCAATATGATGAATTGGATAAGCAGCACGTGTATTTTCAGTATATGAATTATCATCGAAATCAACAACACCACGCTCGTTAACCACAGTATTCTCTAATATAGTACCGTATTGAATCGCGTTATAAATTTGAGGTTCTTTTTCTTTAGAAAGGTTGATTGCTTTTGCGTAACAACCGCCTTCAATATTGAAAATACCATTTTTATTCCAACCGTGTTCATCATCACCAATCAATTTTCTATCCGGTGCTGCTGATAAAGTTGTTTTACCTGTACCTGATAATCCGAAGAATAAGGCTACGTCTCCTTTATCTCCAACATTCGCAGAACAATGCATACTCATAATATCTTGCATTGGAAGCAAATAGTTCATTACTGAGAAGATACCTTTTTTCATTTCACCAGCATACTCTGTACCACCAATTAAAATGGTTTTATGTTTGAATGAAATAATAACAAAAGTTTCAGATTTAGTTCCATCAACTTCAGGATCAGCTTTAAAGTGAGGTGCTGAAACAATTGTGAAGTTAGGTTTTATATTACTAGCTTCTTCTTTAGAATCTGGGCGGATAAACATGTTTTGAGCAAAAAGGTTGTGCCATGCAAGTTCGTTGATAACTGTAAGTTTTAATTGTGTGTCTTTGTCACTACCTGCATAACCATTAAAAACGTAAAGTTCGTCTTTTTTATCAAGATAGTCTAAAACTTTAGAGTAGAGATTTAAGAAAGTTTCTTCATCGATAGGTTGATTGATATCTCCCCAATGAATATTATCTTTATAAGAAGGTTCTGTAACAATGAATTTATCTTTAGGTGAACGTCCAGTGTATTTACCAGTGCTCGCATTGATAGCACCAAGTTCAGTTAATTCTCCTTCATTATTATCCATAATTTTGTAATAAAGTTGAGTTGTTGAAAGCTGAAAAAGAGAGCTTTCTTTTTCCAATAATTTTTTTATTTTAGGTGTTTCGCCGTATGTATCTACTGACATACCCAATCCCTCCAGCGTGTGTTATAAAAATTCAATATTGTAAGCCTTTACATGAAAATAGTATAACATAATGCCGTAATTATTCCACCTGGAAAAGACAAAAAAACATGTAAAAACAAAATTGACATTAATAAATGAATTAGGTAGTATAGTTCTTAACGGATTCTCTTATCCTGAGTGGTGGAGGGACATGGACCCAATGAAACCCAGCAACCTCTTTTTTAAAAGAAAGGTGCCAAACCGTTTGCAGACATATACTCGTCTGAACGATAAGAGCGAATGGACGTTTAAGAGCCTTCTCTCTGTCTTGAATAGTGAAGAAGGCTCTTTTATTTTTGAGCTCACATTTAAAAGAGAATTTTCGTAAATATAGTTATAAAAGGAGCAAATCATGACTTACAATAAACGTTTATTTACTTCAGAATCAGTGACAGAAGGACATCCAGATAAGATTGCTGACCAAGTATCTGATGCCATTTTAGATGAAATCTTAAAAGATGACCCTAATGCACGTGTTGCTTGTGAAACTACTGTAACAACTGGAATGGCTCTAATTTCAGGTGAAATATCTACATCAACATATGTAGATATCCCTAAAGTTGTAAGAGAAACAATTAAAGGTATTGGCTATACTCGTGCTAAATATGGTTATGATTACCAAACTATGGCAGTTTTAACTGCAATCGATGAGCAGTCACCAGATATTGCACAAGGTGTTGACAAAGCACTTGAATACAGAAATGATATTTCAGAAGAAGAGATTGAAGCTACTGGTGCCGGTGACCAAGGTTTAATGTTCGGATATGCTACAAATGAAACAGAAACATATATGCCTTTACCTATCTTTTTATCTCATCAATTAGCTAAACGTTTATCTGATGTACGTAAAGATGGAATTTTAGACTACTTAAGACCGGACGGTAAAGTTCAAGTAACAGTTGAATACGATGAATCAGATAAACCTAAGCGTATTGACACGATTGTAGTATCATCTCAACATGCTGATGACATTGAGTTAGAACAAATTCAAAGTGACATTAAAGAACATGTTATATACCCAACAGTTCCTGAAGGATTAATTGATAATGAAACGAAATTCTTTATCAACCCAACTGGAAGATTTGTTATCGGTGGACCTCAAGGTGATGCTGGATTAACAGGACGTAAAATCATTGTTGATACTTATGGTGGTTATGCACGTCATGGAGGAGGTTGCTTTAGTGGTAAAGACCCAACTAAAGTAGACCGATCAGCAGCTTATGCGGCAAGATATGTAGCTAAAAATATTGTTGCTGCAGGACTAGCAGACCAATGTGAAGTACAACTTGCTTATGCTATTGGCGTGGCTGAACCAGTTTCAATTTCAATTGATACATTTAAAACGGGCAAAGTTTCAGAAGCTCAACTTGTTGAAGCTGTTAGAGCTAACTTTGATTTACGTCCAGCAGGTATCATTAAAATGTTAGATTTAAAGCATCCTATATACAAACAAACTGCTGCTTATGGTCACTTTGGTAGAACAGATGTATTGTTACCATGGGAGAAATTAGATAAAGTCAATGTATTAAAAGATGCTGTTCAAGCTTAATAAACGCTTTAAATAATATAAAGAAATTGTCGAAATTATAGATAGTTTCTATTATAATTAGATTTACTGATAGATTAAAGGAGCGTTGATTTAATGAATTCATTTGGACCAATCGAAATTGGTTTAATCGTAGCAATTGTAGTTGCAATTATCTGTTTAATATTATTCTTAGTTACACTTAAAAGTAAAAATAATATTAAACAGAAAACAAAAGAAGAATACGACTTAAAAGAAAAGCAAATGAAAGCGTCACATGACGAAGCCCTAGAGAAAGAACGCATACAAAATAAAAAGCAAGTTACTAAACAAAAAGAAGATTTTGATGCAACTGTAAGCGGTAAAGATCGTGAAATTGATGCATTGAAACTATTCTCAAAAAACAAAAGTGAATATGTTACAGATATGCGTTTAATTGGAATTAGAGATCGTTTAGTGAAAGAAAAACGTATTAGACCTGAAGATATGCATATAATGGCAAACATCTTCTTACCAAGTAATGAATTCAATGATATTGAACGCATTAGTCACCTTGTACTTACGCGTACAGGTCTATATATTATAGATTCTCAACTATTAAAAGGGCATGTTTATCAAGGTATAAGTGGTAAGCAATTTAACGAATTGCCTATGATGGAACAAGTATTTAGTACTTTAGATTTAGATGCTAAGTCACCTCAAACACTAGTACTCGATCAAAATGAAGATAAATCTTCATTGTCATTCGTTAATTACTCAGAGCAACTTACTTCAATTGAAAAGTTAGCGTCAGACTTGCAAACACAATTAGGTGCTAAATATACGCCAACTGCGATTTTATACTTTAATCCTAAATACGATGGAGACGTAACGATTTCAAATTATGCACAAAGTTCAAGTGTTAAAGTTCTAGTGGGACCTGACCAATTAGATGAGTTCTTTAATAAGTTTGTATTCCATGGACGTATTCAATATAACGTAGATGAATTACAAAATGTTATGGATAAAATTGAATCATTTAATTAGTATTAATCCGAGATATGGTTATATCTCGGGTTTTTTATTTTGAGGAGAAGCTTATTAAAATAATAAACTAAACTAATATTAAAGTTTTCAATATGGACAATTATGGGAATAGAGTAGTAATTATTAAAATATAAAGAAAAGAGGTTTCTTTTATGGAAACAATTGAATTTTATAATGGTCACACAATGCCTAAAGTTGGAATTGGTACCTTTAGAGTAGAAAATAACGATGAATGTAAGGAAGCAGTTAAACATGCAATTGTCTCAGGTTATCGTAGTATTGATACAGCTAAAGTATATGGTAATGAAGAACAAGTTGGTTTAGGCATTAAAGAGGGTCTGGAAGCTACTGGGTTAGAACGTAAAGATTTATTCATTACATCAAAACTATATTTTGAAGATTTTGGGCGTGAAAATGTTGCAAATGCTTATGAAACAAGTATCAATAAATTAGGACTAGATTATTTAGATTTATATCTTGTTCATTGGCCTGGTACTAATGAAGCAATAATGATTGATACATGGAAAGGTATGGAAGATTTATATAAAGATGATAAGGTTAAAAATATTGGTGTAAGTAACTTCAATGCAGAACACTTTGAAGCATTATTAGCTCAAGTTTCTATTAAGCCAGTCATCAACCAAGTAGAATTTCATCCATATTTTACTCAAAATAAACTACGTAAATATTTAGAAGTACAAAATATCCATATGGAGTCATGGTCACCATTTATGAATGCCCAAATCTTAGATGATGAAACACTTAATCAAATTGGTAAAGAAGTTAATAAATCGGCAGCACAAGTCGTCATTCGTTGGAACATGCAACATGGTGTCATCGTAATTCCTAAATCAGTTACACCTCAAAGAATAGAGGAAAATATTAATGTTTTTGATTTCGAACTAACAGATGAACAAATGGAACGAATTGATTCTCTAAACAAAGATCAACGCATTGGTCCTGATCCAGCAACATTTGAGGGACATTAATAAAAATGTAAAAATATAAAAATACACTTCATAGTTGCAAGATTTAATCTTAAAACTATGAAGTGTATTTATTTATATCGAATAACCAATAAAGCATGAGATAAACCCTATTACAAATTGTAAAATAGAATAACTAAAAAATTGAACAGGTTTAAAACTTGGCGAAATAAATTGGACGAGTTCATAAGACATAGTTGAAAAGGTTGTTAACCCTCCAAGGACGCCAGTTATAAAAAACAGTGAAAATAATTGATAATCTTGAGCTATCCCAAATACGAAGCCAATTAAGAAACTACCAACGAGATTGACTATTAAAGTTGCAATCGGTATAGGTGACGTTGTTTTACTTTTAAAGACATCTGTTAACCAAGCTCTGATAACAGCACCAATGCCACCACCTACCATAATAAGTAATATATGTATCATGTAGGTTGCCCTCCTAATTTAACACCTAACCAGCAGAAAAGAATGCCTCCTATATAACTGGTTAAGCCATAGATAAAGAGCAAAGTGATACTATTATTTTGTGACATTGTAACTAATTCAAATTGGAAGGTTGAAAAGGTAGTTAAAGCACCTAGTAGTCCCGTTGTGACACCTTTTTTAATTAGTGGGTTGTTTTTAAAAAATTGAATGGATAACGAAGATAAATATCCCATTAAAATTGCACCCACAATATTCGCAATTAATGTACCGAGTGGTAATCCAGAATCGGCATTAAGAGTTGATAAGACATATCTTAGTAATGCTCCAAATAAGCCCCCAATAAACACAAATAAATATTGCATTTTGTCACACCTATTCATTATTTTTATTACGTTAAACACTAATGGTTAATTATTTTTTTAATTAGAAAGTTAGTTCTGGCATTTAAAAAAGTTTACGACAATATACCAAATGTCTTAATTGAGGCATAGATATGGAATAAAATCACCAATAAAATGATTATTGGCAAAATTTTACTCGCAATTCTTATCCATCCTTGTTTATCACCTAAATGTTTAATCGCTTTATCTGAAAATATAATAGAAGCAATTAATATAATCACATTAATGATACTACACGCAATAAGTAAATATTTAACAGAAGTAATTTGCTGATTTAATAGCGGGTTGAATGTATTAAAATAAAAACTTATGATGAGTAAAATTGTTGAGATATAGAAGTATTTTTTTGGCTTAGACATAATGTTCCTCCTACCTAATATCATCTAATCATATTACCATATTTTAATTAACATTTAATAGTGACTAGTGAATTTGATAATTAATTTTGTTAAAAAGCAAAACATTCGCCAAGTGTTTCTAAGAATGATATAAATAATTTATAAATATTTTATTGATGCGGAATAGTCTGATCATCATATGAAAAGAAGCATATACATATAAGAAATCTATTGTGATGTAATTTAACTATCATCGTAATCGAACTTAAAGGAGGAAGAATGAAATGGCAAAATTAAATGTCGAAGTATTTGCAGATGGCGCAGATATTGAACAAATGAAAGCAGCATATAAAAATAAAGAGGTAGACGGTTTCACTACTAATCCTAGCTTAATGGCTAAAGCAGGTGTAACAGATTATAAATCATTCGCTGAAGAAGCGGTTAAAGAAATTCCAGACGCATCTATTTCATTTGAAGTATTCGCTGATGATTTAGAAACTATGGAAAAAGAAGCTGAAATATTAAAACAATATGGTGATAATGTTTTTGTTAAAATTCCAGTTGTGAATACTAAAGGCGAATCAACAATTCCGTTAATTAAAAAATTATCAGCGGACAATGTGCGTTTAAATGTTACTGCAGTGTACACTATTGAGCAAGTAAAAGAAATTACTGAAGCGGTAACTGAAGGAGTACCTACATATATTTCAGTATTTGCGGGTAGAATAGCTGATACTGGTGTTGACCCATTACCTTTGATGAAAGAATCAGTAGATGTGGCGCATAGTAAAGAAGGCGTTAAATTATTATGGGCAAGTTGTCGTGAACTATTTAATGTTATTCAAGCAGATGAAATTGGTGCCGACATTATTACATGTCCAGCAGATGTAGTTAAGAAAGTAAATACTAATTTAGGTCGAGATATTAATGAATTATCAGTTGATACTGTAAAAGGTTTCGCTAAGGATATTCAAAGCTCAGGTTTATCTATTCTTTAAAATTTAAAAAATAAAAATAACTCCGTTCTATAAGATATTGATTAGAACTTCTACATACAATTAACATTTTCATGTCTGTGTGTAGTGTGTAGATTCTTTAAATCAACCTCTTTCATATAGAAACGGAGTATTTTTATATAATAAAGCTTTTGATCTTTAACTTGTAAGTAAATGAGAACTTCGCTAAAATTTAAAAGAAATAATATTAGAAGGAGATAACCACATAGTATGAAACATACAGAATTTGAAGAGAAAGTTAAAAAGCAATTGTGGTTTTTAAATAAAAAGGAAAAAAAACTATTACAAAATAATTTAACGCATTACCATAATGAGGTTGAGGATAATGAAGGGGATATTCAGTCAAAGAAATATCGCAAACCAATTCAGTACGCAAATCAATTTTTAAAAAATAACATATTTAAACAAAAAGAAGTAGCAAGTTCCACATTGTTATTTTTACTAATAGGAATGGTACTCATTTATGCTTTCTTGCTAGGGTTATTTTTAGCAGGGTTTATTACAAGTCTTACTGCAGTGAATTATTTTATAAATCCACAAGTTACAATGCCAGTTATAAATGTGATCTTAATTTTAATAGGTGCAGTACTTCTTGCAATCGTAAGTTTATTACTCATTAAATCAGTTACTGCATTTTTTACAAAAAAATTATTAGAATATAAATTTAATAAATCTGCATAGTTTTTTGTACTAAATGATGCAATAATGTACTTTCTTGCCATTTTTTATAAATTAACGAATAGGGTTCATCAACGCGTAATTGGATATTATTTTCAAAAGTAATGATGACGCCATTTGTAGTAGAAGTTAATCCGATAATTGTTAATGCGTTGATGTAAGTTTGTAAAGGTGCACGTTGATGTTTTATAGGGAAGAGGACAACTTTGTCAGATATATATAAAGGTACTAATTTATTAATTGCTAATAATCGTTTTGCCAACTTTAGCCTTTGCAAATACGATTGATTATGCTGTTCGAAATAATAAATTAGTACCTTTTTAATTGGAAAAGGTAGCACCATGTCATAAGTCGAAAAGCAGCATTTAGTTTTATGTTCACTATGTTGCAATGTTTGAATATAAAGCAAATGGTAAGAATTGTGTGGAATCAAATTATTCACCTTTAAAATAGTAATCGGTGAGCTTTTTTATAGAAGAGGATTTATACTTTTTAATACTCGATAAAGAGACATGCATTAAGTCGGCAATTTCGAATTGTTTATAGCCTTGAATAAAATAGTTATACCATGCGAGTTCTTGTGCATTTAAAATTTTGGAAATGTCATTATAGTCGAAGTAAGTTGTTTCTCTATTAATAGAAGGAATTTGAGGAGTTTGTAAATCATCGACTTCAACTATTTCTGGTTTCAAATTTTCTTTTCTAAATAAGTCAATTAAGTAAAAATTGAGCCGTTGATAGAGATAAGAGGATAAACAAATATTTGAATTCTTATTGTAATTCTTAGATAATTGCCACAGTTTAATAAGCAATAACTGATAAAATTCATCATAATTATACTTGACGTAATAACGTTTTAACAAATAATGAATAATTCTATGATATTTATGATATATGTCATCAAAATTCATTGTATTTGGAATTCGCTCCTAGTTTAAGCACTTAAACAAAATTTCCGGATATCTAAAATTTAAACTAACTTATTTAAATTATCATTTGCGTAATTTGAAAAAAGGGTGTTAAATAGTAAACATAGAATAATGAAAGTATGCAAGATAATGGTTTAAGACATAAGTAACTCAGTAATGCGACAATTAATTATGAACATACCTAACATTCATAAATATATTTAAGTTCTAGTCAATTTTTAACGTGGGAGGTATAAATTTGGATTACGCACATTTAAATCTAGAGCATTTTTTTGCAAGAAATGATGATCTAGACATAATTAGGAATCGTTCTGAATTTGTAATGATTAATAATTTCACAAATGAAATGATGTATCGAGATGGTGAAATAGAAGGAACAGTTGATTTGAATCAATATTATTACAAGAATAGATCTCAAGCAGCTAGTTTTATCATGATGGATTATCGCAAAGATAACTAACAATAAATAGTTATTCTTTATAGAATCAAGTAATGAAATTCTATATGTTTCATTACTTTTTATTTTGCAAAGTTTCATTTTGATTACTTTTATTTTATGAATATGTAACATTGCAAGTATAAAATTGTTTATAAGAATTAATAATGTTAAACTTTATTATCATAAAGATTTTAAAGAAAAAACAACATTGACCTAAGAGGTGTGAATATGACGAAGCACAAAAAAGGCTCAATTATTAGCCTAGTGGGGTTATTGATTGTTTTAGTCGCAGCAGGTTTTATTTTCTTTACTATGATTTCAGATCAAATATTCTTTAAAAAAGTAAATGAAGAAGAAAAAGTAGAGCATTTAAACGTTACACTAAATAAAGCTGCCGATAAACAAATTGATAATTACACAAGTCAACAAGTCTCTAACAAGAATAATACTGCTTGGAGAGATGCTTCAGATAATGAAATAAAAGCTGCAATGGACAGTAGTAAGTTCATTGATGATGACAAACAAAGGTATCAATTTTTAGATTTATCTAAATATCAAGGTATTGATGAAAACCGTATTAAGCGTATGTTATTCGATCGACCTATGTTATTAAAGCATACTGATGCATTTATAAGTGCTGCTAAGGAGAAACATGTGAATGAAGTTTATTTAATTTCTCATGCTTTATTAGAAACTGGTTCAGTTAAAAGTGAATTAGCCAATGGTGTAGAAATTGATGGTAAAAAATATTATAACTTCTATGGTGTAGGTGCTCTCGATAGTGATCCTATTAAAACTGGTTCAGAATACGCAAAAAAACACGGTTGGGATACTCCAGAGAAAGCCATCAAAGGTGGGGCTGATTTTATTCACCAACACTTCCTATCACATGATGATCAAAATACGCTATACAGTATGAGATGGAATCCTAAAAATCCAGGTGAACATCAATATGCTACTGATATTAAATGGGCAGAAAGTAATGCTCAAATCATCGCAGATTTCTATAAAGAGATGAAAACAGAAGGTAAATATTTTAAATTATACGTATACAAAGATGATAATAAACATCAAAAATAAATAATTGTAAGTAAACTAAAGCCAACGATCACACTGTTTCAAGCAAGTGATGACGTTGGCTTTTTCTTTAATATAATTTGTGTTCACAAACATTTATTCGGCTTTATTTTTTCGAGTTATCCAATTAAATGCTATAACAAATACGACGAAAACTTTTAAGAGAAATTTCATTTTAGTTCACCTCATTAACTCAATATTAACATATCAATATAGGATAAAGAATAATGGAGAATGCTAATTGCATATAAGTATAAATTATTTTAAGCAAATTATGATATTGATATAATTAAATTATTAAAAATCTTGATAGAGAAAATTAAAAGGATGATGAATATATGCGTGTAGCAATTATAGGGATGGGCACAGCAGGTGTTAGTGTTCTAAGGCAATTAGTCAAAAATGAAGCGTTTAAAAATCTAGAAGTTGATGTATATGATCATGATAAGAATATGGGGCAGGGTGTACCTTTTCAAAATGACAGTAGCCAATTATTAATTAATTTGCCAACTAAGCAAATGAGTTTAAATTTGGATGATGATGAAGAGTTCTGGAAATGGTATCAAGAACAATCAGAATTTAAATTCGATAATCCTAAATATCTTCCTAGGTTTGTATTTGGTCATTATATGAAGTCATACCTATCTAACTACGACTTGTTATTTGATAATTTAACCATTATTAAGCATCCAGTTCGCGAAATTTTTACAAATTCAGAAATTGATGAGACTACATTAAAATATTATGTATGTACTTCAGAAGATATGAGTCAATGGAAAGAGTATGATTATATATTTTTAACGACTGGTACATTTGCATATCATGATCCATATAATCTAAAAGGGAATAAAGGTTATATTCAAACACCTTATCCTACATATAATACATTAGATGAAGTGTCTCAATCAGACGATATTGCAATTATAGGCACTGGATTAGCCAGTTTAGATGTAGTTAGATACGTGGCTACACATCATCCTAAATTACCAATAACTATGACTAGTCGTTCAGCACATTTACCTAGTGTTAGAGGAAATATGATAGATGTTGAGTTTAAACATTTAACTAAGCAAAAGTTTAATGAATTGAAGTCGCAATATTATGGAAATGTACCTTTAGAATTAGCTTTTGAATTATTCCAATTAGAATGTAAAGATCATAATATTGATTTAGAGAAACTAGTATATCGTCGCACAGGAAATACAATTCAAGATTTACAGTATGATCTTGATAGACCCGATGAAATTGGTGTGTTTCAAAGTTTAATTGAAAATATTAAAGAAAATCTAAACTGGATATGGAATAGCTTTAGTCAAGAAGATCAGCAAGACTTTGATAAACGTTTCTCAAAAATTATTCAATTAAATTCTAACCCTATGCCACCTTGTACTGCAGAATTAATTATAGACTTAATAAATAATCAATCATTAATTGTTAAAAGAGGATTAGAAGATATTACTTATAAAGACAACCATTATTTATTGAAATTCAACAATGATGATGATGATTATCTATATGATGTCATTATTAATACGACTGGATCAAAAACACATTTATCAGATTTAGATGAGGAAGATCAGCTTATTCTTAATCTCCAAAACAGACAAATTGTTCAACCACATCCAATGGGAGGTATACAAATTATTCCAGAAACCAATCAAGTCATAAGTCCAAGATATGGAACTCTCAACAATATGATAGCTATTGGGCAAGTAACTAATGGCGTTAATAAATTGCGTAATGGAGTGAAGATGATCGTTGATCAAGCGGTCAATTCTGTAAATTATTTATACGAAAACCAAAGTAAATTTGACCATTTCAACTCATAATGTAGACATTTACACTTAAATAACTAAATTCCATTATTAGTTACTCTGTTAAATAATATGTAGCGTTGACGGTTTGTATTTTTTTAATAAAAAGCGTATGATTAATGTTGTAGTTATTAAACTACGTTAACTCAAACAATCACAATTTCATATGAATTCTTTCGGGGCGGGGTGCAATTCCCAACCGGCAGTAATATAAGCCTGCGACCTGTCAAAGTGAAAGGTAATAACTTTGATGGCTGATCTAGTGAGACTCTAGAGCCGACAGTGAAAGTCTGGATGGGAGAAAGAATGAGACGTCATTATTTGATAATTATGACGGTTATTTAGCATACACATTTACTAATGTTGTAAGCTTATTTGAATATACATTTGATCTCCCTATGCCTTTAAGCACTTTATTGGTATAGGGAGTTTTGATTATGAGGTGATTTATTGAGTAATTTTATGAAATACGCTATACAACTCGCACAAATGGTTAAAGGACAAACGGGTATCAATCCTCCAGTTGGTGCGGTCGTTGTTAATAACGGCCGAATAGTTGGACTCGGTGCTCATCTAAAACAAGGTGAGAAGCACGCGGAAGTACAAGCACTTGATATGGCTGGAAAGGAAGCAAAAGGTGGAACAATCTATATTTCGCTAGAACCATGTACCCACTTTGGCTCAACACCACCATGTGTGAACAAAATTATTGAATTTGGACTAAGCAAAGTTATTTACGCTGTTAAAGATACGACATTACCTTCTGAAGGGGACGCTATTTTAAAACAAGCTGGGATTGATGTAGAACATCAATACTCTGAAAAAGCAGCTGCCTTATATAAAGACTTTTTTAAAGCTAAGTCAGAGCAGATCCCTGAAATTACGATGAAAGTGTCTGTATCATTAGACGGTAAACAAGCAACAGATTTAGGTCAGAGTAAATGGATTACTAATTCAGAAGTCAAACAAGATGTCTACCATTTAAGACATACGCATGATGCTGTGTTGACAGGTAATGGCACAATTAATGCTGATAACCCACTTTACACGACTCGTATTCCAAGTGGTAAAAATCCAATCCGAATAGTGCTGGCTAAAAGTGGCAATGTTGATTTTACGAAACAACTTTTTCAAGATTCGTCCAGTGAAGTCTGGATTTACACTGAAAATCAAACGCTTGAAAGTCCAAATCGAAACATAAAGGTTATCTGTATAGATAAATGCGATTTAAAAGATATTCTTAAAGATATTTATAAGCGAGGTATTGGTTCATTATTAATTGAAGCTGGTCCTCGTATAACTTCCAAATTTCTCCAAACTGATTTTATTAATCAACTTATTATTTATTACGCCCCGAAAATAATAGGTGGTTCTGGAAAAAATCAATTCTATCAAACTACAGATATTATTGATTTAAATGAAACCACTCAATTTGAAATTTCTTCTACTGAGTTAATTAATCAAAATTTAAAAATGATTTTGCGAAAGAAGTGACAACTTATGTTTACAGGTATTGTTGAAGAAATAGGTACTGTCAAAAATATTCGTACTCATCAATCGGTTAGAACATTGGATATAGCTTGTCAAACTATCACAGAAGACATGAACATCGGTGACTCTATTAGTGTGAATGGAGCTTGTTTAACAGTGATTGACTTCACAAGTCATTTTTTTTCTGTTCAAGTTATAAAAGGTACTGAAGATAAAACATATCTATCTCAAATCAATAAAAATGATGAAGTCAACTTAGAAAGAGCAATGTCAGGAAATGGACGTTTTGGAGGCCATTTTGTTTTAGGTCATGTTGATGACAAAGGTGTTATAACACAAGTTAAGGAAACACCTAATTCAAGGATAGTTTCGATTAAAGCATCTACAAATATCATTAATCAAATGGTCAAACAGGGTTCAATTACTGTGGATGGTGTGAGTTTAACAATTTTCGATTTACGACATGATAGTTTTGATATTCATTTAATACCTGAAACAAGACGTTCAACGATTTTATCTTCTAAATACAATGGCGACCAAGTTCATTTAGAAACGGATGTTCTTTTTAAATATGTTGAACGAATGGTAAGTAGAAATGAGTCAGAGCTTACATTAGATAAGTTAAAAGCATTTGGCTTTTAGGAGGCGTAATTATAGATGGAATTTGACGAAATTAAGGATGCATTAAGTGCTTTAAAACGTGGTGAAAGTATTATTGTTGTGGATGACGAGGATCGTGAAAATGAAGGAGATCTTGTAGCTATAACACAATGGATGAATGATAATACTATTAATTTTATGGCTAAAGAAGGTAGAGGGCTAATTTGTGCACCTATTAGTAAAGACTTGGCACTCAAATTTAATTTAATACCTATGGTAGAACATAACACGGATGGTTTTGGAACTAATTTCACAGTAAGTATCGATCACGCTACAACATCAACCGGTATAAGTGCATTTGATAGAATGGCAACGGCACGCGCTTTAATTAATCCAGAATCTGAGCCCGAAGATTTCCATAAACCTGGACATCTTTTTCCACTAATAGCTAAAGAAAACGGTGTGTTGGAACGTACTGGTCATACAGAAGCAGCTGTAGATTTAGCGAAACTAACGAAAGCAGCTCCAGCAGGTGTTATATGTGAGATCATGAATGAAGATGGGACAATGGCTAAAGGTGAGCAACTAGAAGCGTTTAAACATCAACATGGTCTTAAAATGATTACTATTGAAAGTTTAGTTAATTATCGAAAAGACAAAGGCACTGGTGTTGAGTTAAAAGCAAAAGTTAATATGCCGACAGATCATGGAGCTTTTGAAATGTATGGATTCGAATCATCATTAACTAAAGAAGAAATTGTTGTACTTGCTAAAGGAGAACCCCGTGCCACAGAGAATGTGCGTATTCATTCTGCATGTTTAACAGGTGATATTTTCCATAGTCAAAGATGTGATTGTGGTGCACAACTAGAATCAGCGATGAAATATATAAATGAGCATGGTGGCATGATCATTTATTTGCCTCAAGAAGGAAGAGGCATAGGGTTAATCAATAAATTAAGAGCATACGAATTGATTGAACAAGGTCATGATACAGTAACTGCCAACCTAGCTTTAGGATTTGACGAAGATTTAAGGGATTATCATATAGCTGCTCAAATTTTAAATTATTTCAATGTACAACAAGTGAATTTGTTAAGTAATAATCCTAAAAAATTTGAGGGATTATCTGAGTATGGTATTAAAGTTGCGGACCGCACACCAATTATTGTAGCTGAAACAGAACATAATCATGATTATATGAATACTAAAAAAATAAAAATGGGACATTTAATTTAGGAGGAATAAAGATGAATTTTGAAGGTAAATTAGTAGGAACAGATCTAAAAGTAGCTATTGTTGTAAGTCGATTTAATGATTTTATAACGAACCGTTTATTAGATGGTGCGAAAGATACACTTGTTCGTCATGGTGTGGAAGATAGTAATATAGATGTTGCTTATGTACCTGGTGCCTTTGAAATTCCTTTAGTTTCTAAAAAACTAGCTCAAAAAGGTGAATATGACGCAGTCATCACTTTAGGTTGTGTAATTAGAGGTGCAACATCTCATTATGATTATGTATGTAATGAAGTTGCTAAAGGAGTATCAAAGGCAAATGATGTAAGTGATATTCCAGTTATATTTGGCGTATTAACCACTGAAAGTATTGAACAAGCGGTTGAAAGAGCTGGAACTAAAGCGGGTAATAAAGGTGCTGAAGCAGCAGTAAGTGCTATTGAAATGGCAAATTTATTAAAACAATTTTAATTAAAAATATAAATCCTCGACAAAGCTTTAGCAGTGTCGAGGATTATTTTTTATCTTTTTAATAATCTTGTAAAACCAGAAATAATAAATGCTACTCCAAGGCCTAGGCTAGTGAAAAGACCAATTTTCTTCAATGTTTTAGTTGAAACAAATTCTTGATATGCAAGAGCAAGGTTTTGAGGGCGTTCAGCTAATCTACGCATGAAGTAACCGAACCAATCATTGCCATAAGGAACATAAATTGTGAAATGGTATCCTTGACGAGAAATATCCTCAGCTAACTCACTACGGAATCCGTATAACATTTGGAATTCAAATTGATCTCTATCAATATTATGTGATTTAACAAATTGTTTAACGTGATTAATTATTTGATCGTCGTGTGTAGCGATTGAAGTATAGTTTTTCGCATTTAAAAGACGTTTCTCAATGATTTTTATGTAATTTGCATCAATCTCTTCTTTAGTTTGATATGCAATTTGTTCATCTTCTTTATATGCACCTTTAACTAATCTTAAGCGCAAATTAGGATATTTTTCAATTAAGTCAATTGCATCATAAAGGTAAGCTTGTATTACTGTTCCAACGTTTCTGAATTCCCCTTTAAGTCTATCTAACACTTCAACGATTTGCTGTAAACTGTCATATTTTTCAGTGTCGATATTAATATGCATATTATCAAATTCGTTGGCTTTAAGTAGAATCTCTCTTAAATTATTATAAGCTAGCTCAGTATCAAATTCACCACCAAGAGAACTTAATTTTACAGACATATGAGCATCAACATTATAATCTTTAATAGCTTGCATAACTTCTAAAATTTCATTCTTAGCTTGAGTAGCCTCTTCAACTGTTCCTACAAACTCTCCAAGATTATCAACTGTAACAGCTATATTTTTATCGTTGAGTCTCTCAATTGTGTCAATTAATTGTTCGATAGTATTACCAGCCACAACTTTATTTGCACCCATTTTAGGACCTACTTTTTTTGCTGTTTCATTTAAATAAGTGCTATTTGATAATGCAATAAAAAAATTCTTAAAAAGTGACATATCCCATTCCTCCATATTACATAAAACTTATAATTTATTAATAGTTTAGCATGAATAGGTGATTGTAGAAAGCGTTTTCAATTATCTGAATACTATAAAAAAAGGTATAATTACAATATCGAACTAAAATTTGTAATCACTTTGTCTTTAAGATTTACACCAGTCCAAACCAATAATCTGATATAATACATTTATTGAAATATAAGTTAGAGAGGAATTATACATATGTGGAAATGGGAAACTGAACACGATGCTAAAGGTGTCGTGGTTATAGTACATAACATTTTAGAACACACTGGCAGATATGCGTACGTCATTACAATGTTAAGACGCAATGGCTATCACGTTATAATGGGTGATTTACCTGGTCAAGGTCAAACTTCTAGAGCAAACAAGGGACAACTTGAGCATTTTGATATCTATCATGAAACACTAATAGAATGGGTTAGAATTGCTAATGAATACAAGATTCCTACTTTTGTCATGGGTGTTGGACTAGGTGGATTAATTTTATTAAATGTACTTGAAAAAACAGAATTACCTATCGAGGGTATGTTACTCCTTTCTCCATTGTTAGAATTTAAAAGAAATAATAAGACACGTAAAAATATGTTAATTTCAAATGTAGGTAAAGGTTCTAAGGACGCACGATTCAAATTAGGTATTGAAACTAAAGATTTAACGCGAAATGATGAAGTTATTGAAGAAACTAAACAAGATGGATTAATGTTAAGAAAAGTAACCTACAAGTGGTATAACATTGTGTTGGAAACAATGAAAGATACAGTTCAACATTTTAAAGATATACAATCTATGCCAACGTTACTAATGTATGGGACTGAAGATAAATTATTGGAATTACGCTCATTCAATGAACTTAAAAATAATTTAAACTCTAATGAATTTTATTTTAAAGTATGGGAAGGCTTCTATCATGAAATTCATAATGAACCTGAACGTGATCAAGTGATGCGTTACGTGTTGACGTTTTTAAATAATAGTGTGAATACAATGGGTTTTATAGTAAATGAAGAAGAAATAGAAGAAGTTTAAAAATCAGAGTGTATGATGAAGTAATATTTCATTACTATAACGCAAATTCGTCGTAATTGATCAAATTAAGAAATAATTTATAATATTTCTTAATTTCTAGTCATCCTTGAGGGGCTGGGACTAAGAATTCGATAAGAATTCTGTTCTGGCTCTTTTTTTTATAAATAATTATATGTAATGCAATTGATTAATGCACAAAGGTAATTCAATATTTATGAGTTGACATATTTTAAATTAAAGTAAAAATATAATATAATGTAAATAGTATATGTTTTTAATTTTAATTACATTTAGTTGAATTACCAATACAAATTTAAAGTAATTTAACATATGCTTTAATGTAAGTTAATTTTTGGGAGTTATTATAAATTGTTTAATTACAACGAGAATAATTGGGTAAATATATAATGATAGTTAATTCTATAATTATTTAATCGGGATGTGTACAATTATTTAGGGAGGGAGCAGCATGAATAATCAAGCAGGCGAGAATGTTTCTATGATTTTGCAGCTTGAAGAAGTGTGTAAAGAAATCAATTCGATTTTTAAAGTAATTTATGAAACTTATGATTTGACTAAAGAAGAGGTTCTTATTTTACTAACTTTATGGGACAAAGGGTCCATGACGTTAAAAGAAATGGATAGTTACGTTAATATTAAATCGTATAAACGTACACGTACATATAACAAACTTGTTCAATCTGAATGGATATTTAAAGAGAGACCATTAGATGATGAACGAACTGTAATTATTCATTTTAATAAAGAGAAGCAAGAACTTAAAAATGAACTACTAAATTTCATTACTTCTACTATTAAGAAACGGTATGAAATACTTGAAAATAGTCTAAACTCATTAATGCGTGTTTAATCAATTTGATATTTTAGTTTATATCGTTTTAAATATAATTTAAAGAGATTTTTCGACAAAACAATCCACTCCATAATTAAAATATGGAGTGGATTTTATATGATATTTAAAATTTTGTCAGAGATGATGTATGATGTTAGGTTTAGCGTTTCTCAATCGCACATATAAATGGCGCGTGATTCACTTGATTCATAAATTGATATTTAAGAATATGAGCTTTTTCTTGATCAAAATGTTCTAAGAAACCTAATAAAGCATCTCGTTCAATTTGTCCTTCAGCATGCCCATGGTATATAACTAACACGATAATACCTTCAACACTTAAATAATCAAAAATGCTATTAATTGCTTTTATTGTAGTTTCAGGTCTCGTAACAATTGATTTATCACCCTTAGGTAAGTAGCCGAGGTTAAATATCGCTGCATCTATATGACCTTTAAATTTAATGTCAATGTGGTTCTTAATGTTTTCATGGCCATCACGAATTAATGTTACATTATGAAATGCTTTTACTTTTTCGAAAGTTAACTGAATTGCTGAGTCTTGTATATCGAAACCAAAAACATGACCATTTGGAACCTGTTGTGCAAGAAACAACGTGTCATTACCATTCCCACAAGTAGCATCAATGACAATACTATCTTGTTTAATATGGTCTTTTATTAAAGTTTTTGAAAAGGGGAGAATACGTTCTAATTTCATGAGTTAACCTTTACCTCAGATGAATAATGTTTACCTTGATAAGAGTTGCGTCGTGCTAATTCATCATCAATTTCATTTAAAACTTCCCATTTATTAACACTCCACATAGGACCAACCATTAAATCAATTGGACCATCTCCAGTAATTCGATGAATAATCATTTCAGGTGGTAATATTTCTAATTGATCACATACTAGATTGGTATAGTCTTCTTGAGACATAAACTCAAGCATCCCTTTTTCATATTGTTTAACCATTGGTGTCCCTTTTAATAAATGAAGTAAATGTATTTTTATGCCTTGAACATCCATTTGAGCTACTTCACGTGCAGTTTCCATCATCATTTGATAGTCTTCGCCAGGTAGTCCATTAATAATATGTGTACACACATTAATATTGTGTTTTCTTAGTTTAGCAACACCATCATAATAAGTTTGCATATCATGAGCACGGTTAATTAAGTCTGAAGTTTCTTGATGTACAGTTTGTAAACCTAATTCTACCCATAAATAAGTACGTTCATTTAACTCGGCTAAGTATTCTACTACATCATCAGGTAAACAATCTGGTCTGGTTGCTATAGATAAACCTACAACACCTTCTTCTTTTAAGACAGGCTCATACTTTTCTTTTAATACTTCTACTGGTGCATGCGTATTTGTGAA
The DNA here is from genome assembly GCF_033283505.1 of Staphylococcus sp. NWU MK-U1. Classification (NCBI taxonomy): domain Bacteria; kingdom Bacillati; phylum Bacillota; class Bacilli; order Caryophanales; family Staphylococcaceae; genus Staphylococcus; species Staphylococcus sp. NWU MK-U1. The sequence goes on from NZ_JAVSMG010000002.1 coordinate 58,626, forward strand.
AGCTTGGAAGTAGGCAATATATTTACCCTCACTCCATTTTTCATGCATCCTATCTTTAATTTGTTGAAATTGAACTTCAATTGGATCAGCTCTGTTACCAGCAAAGTCACCGCTACCTGCGGCTGAACAGAATGTGCATCCACCATGTGCAACTGTGCCATCTCGGTTAGGACAGTCAAATCCACCATCAAGTGCTACTTTAAAAATCTTTTGACCAAATTTATTTTTTAAATGGTAATTCCATGTATGATATCGTTTATTTTCAAAGGCATACGGGAAATAGTTACCCATAACACATTTTCCTTTCTATCTAACTTAGTTCTAAGTAAAGATTTTAACATACTTTAATGTTATAGTGTTTAATGTAGTTCAACAAAAATATAAAGAGGGGACTAAAAATATGAATATACCTAGATCAGTATGGTGGCTAGTTATAGGCATGGCGCTAAATATAACTGGCTCTAGCTTTTTATGGCCTTTAAACACAATTTATATGAAAGAAGAGCTTGGTAAGAGCCTGACAATTGCTGCGATTGTTCTAATGGTTAATTCATTCGGAATGGTAGTCGGAAATTTACTAGGAGGTTCATTGTTTGATAAATTAGGTGGTTATCGAACAATTATGATCGGTACCGTTACATGTTTAATCAGTACTACGCTTTTAAACTTCTTCCATGGATGGCCATGGTATGCTGTTTGGTTAGTATTGTTAGGCTTTGGTGGCGGAATGATAGTTCCCGCGATATATGCAATGGCTGGTGCCGTTTGGCCTAACGGGGGGAGAACGACTTTCAATGCAATATACTTAGCTCAAAATATTGGTGTAGCAACCGGTGCAGCTATGGGTGGTTTCGTTGCGGAATTAAGCTTTAATTATATTTTCTTAGCAAACTTGATTATGTACGTCTTGTTTGGAATTGTAGCGATAACTCAATTTAATCTTGAATATCATGCTAAAATAAGAACACCTGATAGTCTAGATATCCATAGTAAAGAAAATAAAAAACGTTTCATTGCACTCTTACTACTATGTGTAATGTTTGCAATTTGTTGGATTGCTTACATTCAATGGGAAACTACAATTGCATCATTCACTCAAGAATTAAATATTTCTATGTCGCAATACAGTATATTATGGACAGTGAATGGTATTATGATATTAGTTGCTCAACCGTTAATAAGACCAGCAATTATTTTATTAAAAGGTAATTTAAAATATCAAATGTTAGTTGGTATTTTAATTTTTATGCTTTCATTCTTTGTGACTAGTTTCGCTGAACAATTTACTGTATTTTTAATTGGAATGATTATATTAACTTTTGGTGAAATGTTTGTTTGGCCAGCAGTACCAACTATAGCTAATTATTTAGCACCAGAAGGAAAACAAGGTCAATATCAAGGTGTCGTGAACTCAGCTTCAACTGTTGGTAAAGCATTTGGTCCATTAATAGGTGGGGTATTAGTTGATACCTTTAATATGAGTGCGATGTTCATTGGCATCATGTTCTTATTAATTGTAGGAATTATTTTCCTTTCAATCTTTGATAAAGGACTGCCTAAAGGAAATCAATCGCGACAATCAAGATAGAAATTTTATTTATACATGAGTTTAAACAAAATAGTAACTACCACTTGCAATTAGTACTTGAATCTCATAATATTAAAATGTATTGGAGTAGTAACTTAAGTACTTTTCATCAGAGAGCTAGTGGTGGTGAGAACTAGTGTTAAGAATTAAGTGAACTTACCGTTATTCGATTAAATTATAAACATCTCTTACTATTATAAAGTGCACAATTTTTGTGAATTAGGGTGGTACCGCGGCTAAAAGTCGTCCCTTTAATAAATAATAGTTTGAGGTGTTTTTTTATTTATAGGAGGAAAAAGATTTGGGATATAATCACAAGGAAATTGAGAAAAAATGGCAAAATTATTGGGCAGACAACAAAACGTTTAAAACGAGTGATAATCTAGGACAAAAGAAATTTTATGCATTAGATATGTTCCCTTATCCATCTGGAGCTGGTTTACACGTAGGGCATCCAGAAGGTTACACAGCTACTGATATTGTTTCTAGATATAAACGTATGCAAGGTTATAATGTACTTCATCCAATGGGATGGGATGCTTTTGGATTACCTGCTGAACAATATGCATTAGATACTGGTAATGATCCTAGGGAATTTACAAAGCAAAATATTCAAACTTTTAAACGTCAAATACAAGAATTAGGTTTCAGTTATGATTGGGATAGAGAGGTAAATACTACTGACCCTGAATATTATAAATGGACACAATGGATTTTTATCCAACTGTATAATAAAGGTTTAGCCTATGTAGATGAAGTTGCTGTTAACTGGTGTCCAGCTTTAGGAACTGTTCTATCTAATGAAGAAGTTGTTGATGGAGTTTCTGAACGTGGAGGACATCCAGTATATAGACGACCTATGAAGCAATGGGTATTAAAAATTACTGAATATGCTGACCGATTATTAGAAGATTTAGATGAACTAAACTGGCCAGAATCTATTAAAGACATGCAACGTAATTGGATTGGACGTTCAGAAGGTGCGCGTGTTTCTTTTAAAATTGAAAATGAAGATGCTAGTATCGATGTGTTTACAACGAGACCAGATACAATTTACGGTACAACTTTCTTAGTATTAAGTCCGGAACATGATCTCGTAAATGCTATTACTTCTGAAGATAAATTAGAAGAAGTAAAAAAATATCAAGAAGACGCATCTAAAAAATCTGACCTTGAACGAACAGATTTAGCCAAAGATAAATCAGGTGTCTTCACAGGTGCTTATGCTATAAATCCATTATCAGGTGAGAAATTACCAATTTGGATTGCGGATTATGTACTTTCTAACTATGGTACAGGCGCAGTCATGGCTGTACCCGCGCATGATGAACGTGATCACGAGTTTGCAACTAAATTTGATTTACCTATTATCGAAGTCATTGAAGGCGGCGATGTGCAAAAAGAGGCATATACTGGTGAAGGTCAACATGTTAACTCAGGAGAACTTAATGGTTTAGATAATGAAGCGGCTATTACTAAAGCAATTGAATTACTAGAAACGAATGGTGCTGGAGAGAAAAAAGTAAATTATAAATTAAGAGATTGGCTATTCAGCAGACAACGTTATTGGGGTGAACCAATACCAGTTATTCATTGGGAAGATGGTACTATGACTACAGTTCCAGAAGATGAGTTACCACTTTTACTACCAGAAACTAATGAAATTAAACCTTCTGGCACAGGTGAATCTCCATTAGCTAATATCGATGAGTTTGTGAATGTTGTTGATGAAAAGACAGGCATGAAGGGTCGTCGTGAAACTAATACTATGCCTCAATGGGCAGGAAGTTGCTGGTATTACTTAAGATATATTGATCCTCATAATAGTAATATGTTAGCTGACCCAGAAAAATTAAAACACTGGTTACCAGTAGATTTATACATTGGTGGGGTAGAACATGCTGTACTTCACTTACTTTATGCTAGATTCTGGCACAAAGTTCTTTACGATTTAGGTGTAGTACCTACTAAAGAGCCATTCCAAAAATTATTTAATCAAGGTATGATACTTGGTGAAGGAAACGAGAAAATGAGTAAGTCTAAAGGCAACGTAGTTAATCCAGATGATATTGTAGATTCACACGGTGCTGATACATTACGATTATATGAAATGTTTATGGGACCATTAGATGCAGCTATTGCTTGGAGTGAAAATGGTCTTGATGGTTCAAGACGTTTCTTAGACCGTGTTTGGAGACTATTCATTAATGAAGACGGTTCATTATCAAATAAAATAGTTGAAAATAATGATAATGGATTAGATAAAGTGTATAACCAAACTGTTAAAAAAGTTACAGAAGACTTCAACACATTAAACTTTAATACTGCGATAAGTCAATTAATGGTATTTATTAATGATTGCTACAAAGCAGAAACGATTTATCAACCATATGCTGAAGGCTTTGTAAAAATGTTGGCTCCTATTGCGCCACATATTGGTGAGGAATTATGGAACCGTTTAGGTAATGAAGACACTATTACTTATCAACCATGGCCAACTTATGATGAATCATTACTTGTAGATTCAGAGGTTGAAATTGTAGTACAAGTGAACGGTAAAGTAAGAGCAAAATTAAATATTCCTAAAGATACTTCTAAAGATGAAATGGAAACATTAGCATTACAAGATGAAAATGTTAAACTATCGATTGAGGGTAAAGACATTAAAAAAGTAATCGCAGTCCCTCAAAAACTTGTTAACATCGTTGTAAAATAATAATATAAGGAGTTTTAATAATGGAATCTATTACAGTAGATCAATTAAAAGAAAAAGTATTAGAATCTAATCCAGTGAATATTGTGGACGTTCGTACTGAAGAAGAAACTGCAATGGGAGTTATTCCTGGAGCTAAAACAATTCCAATGGATCAAATTCCTGACAACTTAAATCATTTTAATAAAAGTGAAACCTATTATATTATTTGCGCCGCAGGAATGCGTAGTGCAAAAGTTGTAAAATATTTAGAAGATCAAGGTGTACATGCTATTAATGTTGAAGGTGGCATGAATGAGTGGGGTACTGAAGGTACAGTTATTGATAGCATCTAATTAACATTAAGAGGCTGACTAATATGTCAGTCTCTTTTTTTGCGATCATATTTTATTATATTTTTAAAAGAATAATTAAATATACACTAGCGTACAATAATTAATAATGATAGAATAATTTCGTAAGTGGTCAAATAGTGTACAGACTATATTTTGACTAATTCATTAAATCAAAGACATCAAGATAAGACTACAAGGAGGATATTTAATGAATCTATTTAAAAAACAAAAATTCAGTATACGTAAATTTACAGTTGGGACGTTCTCAACAGTGATTGCTACTCTAGCATTTATCACTCACACAGGACATGCAGCTGAATTAGATGAGCATAGTCAATCAGCTCAACAAAAAATTACTGAATCAAAAAATACGGAGGATTTAAATCAACATCAATCAGATGCTATTAAAGATTCATCTAAAAGTGAATCTAAGATAAATGCTAATCCTACTTTGAATAAAGAGGCTGTTAGTGAGACTACTGAAGTTCCAAATAAAACTCAAACTACAAATAGCACAGAAAATAAAAATAGCACTGAAATATCTGACAAAGATATAGATAAGTCAAAAGTTAAAGGTAATAATGTTGACACAAATCAACCAATTTTAGATAACAATGAATCTAATAAGAATAGTAAATCGGCACCAACTCACAAACGAGTGAAACGTGATGCTAATGATGCAACTTCAAATACTCAAACACAACAAGACCCAATGGCTATCAATGAAACAAACTCTGGTCAAATCATTAACGGTAACTTTACTGATACATCTAACGGAGCTGAAATTCCTACAGCAGCTACAGAATCTGCTATGGATGAAGCAAGTAAGATTCCTGGATGGAAAGTAGTGAATAGCCAACAAACACAAATACCACTAGTATGGGGACCAAAAGTATTACCATCATACACTTATATCACATTCGACAAGACTAATAACAAAATTGGTGCTGTATTATCTAAGTATAGCTATAATTTATCTTACGGAAGACCAGATAATAGTGTAGGACCGATATATCAAGATATCGATGTTACACCTGGTTCTGAATTACAATTCCATTACTTAGGTTCCTCAATAGGTAATATTTCAGGGTTTAATAGTGCACGCATGTTTATATATGATGCTAATAATCCATCAACATTATTGTATAAAGGTACGCCTAAAACAAGTAGCCAACCTTTCGGTATTTTTAAAGGTGTTTTTAATGTACCTGAAAACATTTCAAGAATCAGATTACAATTTGAGTCTTTAGTGAATGTCAGTCATGACACTTATAATGGACATCGTTTACTTAAAGGTCCTAATAACTTTGGTGGTGGTGTAGTTGCGGATGTTTCTGTTAATACTGGTGCATATTTAAAAGTGAGTGCAGCTCAAACTGAATACCAAGCTAACTCTACATCTAATAGTTCACCTGATGTAAATGCTAAATTAAATGTTTCTATTGAGAACAAAGGTCACTCTAGTTCTAACAAAACACAATATAAAGTTGTATTACCTGAAGGGGTGACTTTTGTCTCAGCTGAGAATGCAACTGGTACATTTAATGAAGATACTAGAGAACTTACACTTAATATTAATCCAATAAATGCTGGTACTACACGTGATATTTCTTATACTGTATCATTACCTACTACAGTTCCAATTAAAAAGGATTTTAATGCGAATCTAATTTATCAAACTGAAGGAATTAACATGAACCGTCAAAATGGTTCAAGAGACCTTGCTGTGCAAACACCTGGTGACAACAACTACTTAAGATATGGTGGTAATAATGAATTTATTATTACTGAGAGCGATCAAAGACAAGGTAGTACAATAGCTCCAACGCAATCTGTAACTGTCAATATGTATAAAGATGCCATTAATAGTAAAATAAGTGAGATTGAAACTGAGCTTGCACAAGTCAATCAAAATGATTATTCTACAGAAGCATGGAACAACCTACAAACAGCACTAACAAATGCAAAGGTTGTAAAAAATGAAACAGATGCTACACCATTAACCGATAGAAAGAACCAAGCAGAAATCAATAAATTATTACTTAACTTAGAGAAAGCAAAAGCTAAATTTGATATAGATAAAGCAGCTAAAGCTAGAGAAAGTGTTATCAATAGTAATACTGAAGCCACAACTGAAGAAAAACAAGCTGCTTTAACTAAATTACAAAATAAATTTAACGAGAATAAAGCTGAAATTGATAAATTAACTATTAGTAATGATATCGCTCCACTAAAAGAAAGCAGTATCTCTCAAATTAATTCAATTAATGTAACGGCTACTAAAAAAGCTGAAGCAAAACAAGCAATTGAAGCGGCTTTAACCCAACGTAAAGTATTCATTGACGGTCATTACGATGCAACACAAGAAGAAAAAGAGGTAGCAATGAATAAAGCTACTGAAGAAGCAAACAAAGCAAAAGCTTTAATTGATCAAGCTACATCAAATAATGATGTAGATCAAGCGCAAACTAATGGTATAGATATTATTAATACTATTGATGCGGTTGTTATAAAAAAAGCAAATGGTAAAAAGGCTATAGAACAAGCAGCTGAAGCGAAAAAAGCTTTAATTAATCAAATGAGTGATGCAACTCAAGAAGAAAAAGATGCAGCTATTCAAAGAGTAACTGATGAAGTTAGAAAGGCAGACAGACTCATAGATATGTCAACAACTAATAATGGTGTTGATGAATTTCAAGCGCGTGGTATTAGTGCAATTAACAATATTCAACCAGAAATAGTTAAAAAATCAGATGCGAAACAATCGATTGATATAGCGGTCTTAAATCAAAAGGCATTAGTCAATAATAACAATGAGGCAACACAAGAAGAAAAAGATGTAGCTTTAGCCAAAATTGATGAAGCAGCTAAACAAGCAAAGGCTGCAATTGATGCTGCAACTACAAATAACGCAGTAGATGAAGCAATAACCAACAACACTACAATAATTTCTGGAATTCTTACTGAGACGGTTAAGAAAGCAGCAGCAAGAAAAGCAATTGACGATGCTGCAACTGCTAAAAAAGAAGCTATAAATAATACGCCAGATGCAACACAAGAAGAAAAAGATGAAGCAATTGAGAAAGTTGATGCCGCTGTCTCAGCAGCTAAACAAGCAATTACACAAGCTACAACAAATGATAGTGTTGATCAAGAACAAACTAATGGTAATAATACAATTGCTAGTATCCAACCAGAAGTTACTAAAAAGGCAGCAGCAAGAAAAGCAATTGATGATGAAGTTGTTGCTAAAAAAGCAGCAATTGATACTGTTGCTGATGCTACAGATGAAGAAAAACAAGCTGCAAAAGACAAGGTTGATGCTGAAGCTACAAAAGCGAAAGCAGCGATTGATCGAGCTAATACAAATAGTGATGTAGAACAAGCTAAGTCATCTAGTGTGTCAACTATTGAAGCTATCCAACCAGAAACAATTAAGAAATCATCTGCTAAAAGAGCAATCGATGATAGTGCTAATGCTAAGAAAGCAGCAATCGACAATAATAGTGACGCAACACAAGAAGAGAAAGACGCGGCAAAAGCAAAAGTAGATGCCGAAGTTACTAAGGCCAAAGCAGCGATTGATCAAGCAACAACAAATGATGGTGTAGATCAAGCGAAAGACTTAGGTAATAACGCTATTTCAATTATTCAACCTGATGTTGTTAAAAAAGTAGCAGCAAGAAAAGCAATTGATGATGCAGCAACAGCTAAGAAACAAGAAATTGATCAACATCCAACAGCTACGCAAGAAGAAAAAGAAGCAGCAAAAGCAAAGGTAGATGCTGAAGTACAAAAAGCGAAAGATGCAATTAATCAAGCAAATTCAAATAATGATGTAGATCAAGTACAAAATTCTGAAACTGCTACAATAGCAGGTATTCAAGTAGATGCAGTTAAAAAAGCTACGGCTAAACAAGCTATCGATGTGGCATTAGCTGCTAAAAAACAAGAAATTGATAATAATGAAAATGCTACACAAGAAGAAAAAGAAGCAGAAAAAACAAAAGTGGATGAAGAAGCCACTAAAGCAAAAGCAACGATTGACCAAGCATCTACAAATAGTGATGTAGAACAAGCTAAATCAACAGGGGAAGCAATAATTTCTTCAATCCAACCAGAAGTTGTTAAAAAGTCAGAAGCTAAACAAGCCATCGATGATGCAGTGACAGCTAAAAAGGCAGAAATAGATCAAAATCAAGAAGCAACAAAAGAAGAAAAAGATGCAGCAAAAGCAAAAGTGGATGAAGAAGCCACTAAAGCAAAAGCAGCGATTAGCCAAGCATCTACAAATAATGATGTAGATCAAGCTAAAACATCAAGTGTAACAACTATTTCTTCAATTCAACCAGAAATAGTTAAAAAGGCAGAAGCTAAAAAAGCAATTGAAGATGAAGTAATAGCTAAAAAGGCAGAAATAGATCAAAATCAAGAAGCAACAAAAGAAGAAAAAGATGCGGCGAAAGCAAAAGTTGATGAAGAGGCAACAAAAGCAAAACAAGCAATTGATAATGCGACAACAAATGAATCAGTAGATCAAGCTAAAAATCAAGGTGTTACAACTATTACATCTATTCAACCTGAAACAAATAAAAAAGCAGATGCCAAACGTGCTATCGATGAAGTAGCCAAAGCTAAGAAACAGGAAATTGATAGTAATATTAACGCGACTAAAGAAGAAAAAGATGTAGCCAAATCTAAAGTCGACGAAGAGGTTACTAAAGCTAAAAATGTGATTGACCAAGCAACTACTAATGACCAAGTTGACCAAGGAAATAATAATGGTTATACAGCCATAACTGCTATTCAACCTGAAACAGTTAAAAAACCTGAAGCTAAACAAGCAATTGATGAAGTAGCAAAAGCTAAAAAAGATTTAATAGATCAAACACTAAATGCAACAAAAGAAGAAAAAGATGCAGCAAAAGCTAAGGTTGATGAAGAAGTTACTAAAGCTAAGAAAGCAATAGACCAAGCATCTACAAATAGTGATGTTGATCAAGTCAAAGATAAAGGAACAAATGATATTAATAGTGTTGTAGTTGAAGTATTGAAAAAAGACGAAGCTAAAAAAGCAATTGATGACTTAGTGAAAGCTAAGAAATCAGCGATTGATAGCAATCATAATGCGACTAAGGAAGAAAAAGATGCAGCAAAAGCAAAAGTCGATGACGAAGCTAAAAAAGCAAAAGACATCATAGATCAAGGAACTACTAATAGCGAAGTAGATCAAACTAAAAATAGTAGTAGTAATATCATTAAAAATATTCAACCAGAAACTATTAAGAAATCTGTTGCGAAACAAACGCTTTTAGATCAAGCGAAAGCTAAGAAAGCAGAAATAGACAATAACAACAATGCAACTAAAGAAGAAAAAGACGCAGCAAAAGCAGAGGTTGATAAAATAATTGATAAGGCTAATAAAGCAATAGACAACGCAAACACTAATGACGATGTTGATAAAGTTCAAGTTAATTTCACTACTAAATTAAAAGAAGTTAAAGTGAAAATCGTTAAAAAACCAGAAGCTCAAAAGATTATCTTAGAAGTAGCTAATAAACAAAAAGATAAAATTGATCAATTAGTTGGTTTAACAGATGAACAAAGAAATAAAGCAAAATATTTAATCGATGAAATTGTAAGAAAAGCTTTAGATAAATTAAATAAAGACATCACCAATAAAGATGTTGATTCAATTTTAAATAAAGCCATTGAAGATATTGAAAAAGTTAATCCAACTGTTTCAAAAGGTAAGTAAGTTTTACCGAGAGATAATAACGATGGTAGAGATAGAAATAATAACAATAAATTAGGCAATAATTCTAGTACTAATCCAAGTAGCAAGAATAAGTCTAATAAATTACCAAGCACTGGTGAAGAAAGTCAACGTCAATCACCTTTAGCAGGTTTTGCATTAATCAGTGGTTTATTCTTATTCTTAAAAAATAGAAAAAGAAACAAGGAAAATAATTAATTAATGAATTTATTTGGTTATCAGATCTCACATAAAAGTGAGGTCTGATTTTTTTAGTAATCATTTGCAAACAACATGTAATTATTTAAAATATAATTTTGAAAAGCTTTATACAAATTTAAAATCTTATCTAATGGAAAATTTATTCTGGTTATTTCAGATAAAAAATGATATTATAAAAAAGTATGATAACAATTGCATAAAATCAGATAATACAATTTAATATCAACACACATTACTATTCATTATTACTATTACAACAAGACAAGAACATCAAGGAGGACAATAATGAATCTTTTTAAAAAACAGAAATTTAGTATTCGTAAATTTAGTGTAGGAATATTTTCCACTGTCATAGCTACACTGACTTTCTTATCACATCCTGGTCATGCAGCAACTCAAGAGGAAGAAAGTAATTCTTCGCAAACTACCTCGCAAAATGTTAATTCTCAAAATAATGATAATTCAATATATAATAATGATAATTACATAGAAAATGAAAAAAATAGTAATGAGTCTATTAAAGAATTAGCAACCGCTCCTAAAAATTATAATAGCGAAATTAATTCTAAAATAGATAATGTTAATGGAAATTTTAAAAAAGATAATGAAGAAGCAGTAAGCACTTCTATAGTGAAGGATAAAGTCGCTGTTTCTAATAAATCAGATTTATCTTCTCAAAATAATACGAAAGAAGAAAGTAATTATAATACGTTAAATCAAACTCAATCAATTCATAAAAGAACAAAGCGATCTACTGTTAATGATAACCAAGACCAAATGAGTATAAACGAAACTAATTCTGGTCAAGTCATAAATGGTACTTTTACAGATACGTCTAATGGTGTAGTTATTCCTACTAATCAAACAGTGTCTGAATTGAACCAAGCAAATAAGATTACAGGATGGCATGTCAAAGATAATGATCAAACTGAAATTCCACTTATGTGGGGGCCAAAAGCATTGCCACCATATAATCCTTATGTTTTTGATAAAACGAACAATAAAATTGCAGCAGTACTTTCTAAATACCCAAATAATTTAGGCGGGGTAGCAGGAGATAAAACTGTTGGACCAATTTACCAAGATGTAGATGTAACACCAGGGTCAGAAGTTCAATTATATTTCATTGGTACTTCAATGGGTAACACACATGGGATAAATGGTGTTAAAGTTTCAATATATGATTCAAATAATCCCACAGATTTACTTTATTCAGGTAGACCAAACACAGCGAGCAAATCATTTGGTGTGTTCACAGGTGTTTTTAATGTACCTAATAATGTATCAAGATTAAGATTTATGTTCGAAACATTTGAAAAGAGAAGTTATGAAAGTGCCAATGGCGGTAGAATTTTAAAAGGGAAAAATAATTTTGGAGGAAGTGGATTAGCTGATGTAAAAGTCAATAGCGGTGCGTATTTAAAAGCTACTACTACACAAACAGAATATTCTGTTACTTCCCCATCAACTTCCAGTTCAACAATAAGTGCTACATTGGAGGTTTCGCTAGAGAATAAAGGTCATTCACGCTCGAATAAAACGCAATACAAAGTCGTTTTGCCTGAAGGAGTACAATTTATTTCAGCTCAAAATGCTAGAGCAAATTATAATTCAAAGAACAGATTATTAACATTAAATGTTGATAGAATTGAGCCAGGAACAATAAAAAATATTACTTATACTGTTTCTTTACCAACTTCAGAACCTATTAAAAAAGATTTTGATGCAACTTTAGCTTATGTTACAGATGGCATAAATATGAATAGAAGAAATGGAAGTCGTGATTTTGGTTCGAATGCTGACGATAATTATTTCAGATATGGTGGTAATAACGAATATATCAAAACAGAATCTGATCAAAAAAGAGGAAATGCTACTGTCGCAACACAATCGGTTACGGTAGAAATGTATAAAACTGAATTGAGAGAAAAATATAATCAAATTAGTGCTCAAATAGAACATTTAAACCCTAGCGATTATTCTCAAGAAGCTTGGTCATCTATGCAAAATGTGCTTAATGCTTCAAGACAAATTTTAAATGAAAATGGTAATACACCTATTAACGAAAGAAAAAATCAAGCAACTATCAACGATTTGACTTTAAGATTAGATAAAGAGAGAGCAAAATTAGATATTGATCAAGCTGCAGAATCACGTAGATTGACAATAAATAATAATAACGATGCTACTAAAGAAGAAAAAGATACAGCTTTAACGCTTTTAAAAGCTACACTTGATGAAAAAATTAGAGATATTGAAAGTGTAACTAATATAAATGAAATTCCTGATAGAAAAAATCAAGCTATAGCTAGTATCGATCCCATGGATGTTATTCCAACAATTAAGCAACAAGCGATTCAAGCTCTAAATGATAAAGCAGATGAAAAACTGATAGAAATTGAAAATAATGCGAATGCAACTTATGAAGAGAGAGAAGAAGCTAAAACAAGAGTTAATGAAGCTTTAATCAACGCTAAAAATGAAGTGAAAAATGCTTCAACAAATCAATTAGTTGAAACAGCACAAACTTCAAATATTAACCAAATAAGCCAAATTACACCAGATACGACTGTTAGGGATAGAATGAAGCAAGCATTAGATAGAGCTATTGCTGCTAAAAAGTTAGATATTGACAATAAAGAAAATGCAACTAGAGAAGAAAAAAATGAAGCAAAAGCTAAAATAGATGAAATTGCAAATCAAGCACGATTAAATATTGAACGAGGCGTTCACAACGATGATGTTAAGATTGCTAAAGAAAATGCAATAAACAAAGTATACGATGTCCAGGTTAATGCAATTAAAAATAATCAAGCGAAACAAACAATAACAGATCAAGCTAACGCTAAAAAAGCCGAAATCGATCAAACACCAAATGCGACAGATGAAGAAAAAGCTGTGGCAAAAGTGAAAATCGATGAAGCAGTAAATAGTGCAAGAGCCAAAATAGATCAAGCGAGAAATAACAATGGTGTAGATACAGCAAAAACAAACGGCTTAGATTCAATTAACAATATCCAACCAAAGGTTGTTAAGAAGGATGAAGCAAAAGCAGTAATTGATAATGCAGCAAGAACCAAAAAAGCAGAAATAGATCAAACGCCAAATGCGACAGATGAGGAGAAAGAGGCAGCAAAAGCAAAAGTCAATGAGGCAATAACAGCAGCTAAGAGCGCGATAGACCAAGCAAGAAATAATGCTGGCGTAGATACAGCGAAATCAAAAGGAACAGAAGCAATATTCAATGTACAACCAACGGTTGTTAAGAAAGATGAAGCAATAACAGCAATCGATAATGCAGCGCAAGCTAAGAAAGCGGAAATCGATCAAATGGCAAATGCGACAGATGAAGAAAAAGCTGTGGCAAAAGTGAAAATCGATGAAGCAGTAAATAGTGCAAGAGCCAAAATAGATCAAGCGAGAAATAACAATGGTGTAGATACAGCAAAAACAAACGGCTTAGATTCAATTAACAATATCCAACCAAAGGTTGTTAAGAAGGATGAAGCAAAAGCAGTAATTGATAACGCAGCTAGAACTAAGAAAGCTGAAATAGATCAGGTACCAAATGCGACAGATGAAGAGAAAGCGGCAGCAAAAGCAAAAGTCGATGAAGTAGTGAAAAATGCTAAAGTCGCAATAGATCGAGCAACAAATAATGCCGGTGTAGATACAGTGAAATCAAAAGGAACAGAAGCAATATTCAATGTACAACCAACGGTTGTTAAGAAAGATGAAGCGAAAACAGTAATTGATAATGTTGCACAATCTAAAAAAGCGGAAATTGATCAAACGTTCAATGCTACGGATGAAGAGAAAGCAGAGGCAAAAGCTAAGGTCGATGATGCAGTGACAGAAGCGAAGAAAGCAATAGACCAAGCAACAAATAACACCGGTGTAGATAACGCAAAAACAAATGGCGTAGAGGCAATTAATCACGTCCAACCAACGGTTGTTAAGAAAGATGAAGCGAAAACAGTAATTGATAATGTTGCACAATCTAAAAAAGCGGAAATTGATCAAACACAAAATGCGACGGAAGAAGAGAAAGCAGCGGCAAAAACCAAAGTTGATGAAGCAGTGGCAACAGCGAGGAAAGCGATAGATCAATCAACAAACAATGATGGTGTAGATACTGCGAAAGCAAACGGTATAGAAGCAATTAATCACGTCCAACCGACGGTTGTTAAAAAAGATGAAGCAAAAACAGCGATTGATAATGCAGCGCAAGCTAAGAAAACTGAAATCGATCAAACGCCAAATGCGACAGAAGAAGAGAAAGCAGAGGCAAAAGCTAAGGTCGATAATGCAGTAGAATCAGCTAAGAACGCAATAGATCAAGCAACAAACAACGCCGGTGTAGATAACGCGAAAGCAAATGGTGTAGAAGCAATCAATCACGTCCAACCAACGGTTGTTAAGAAAGACGAAGCGAAAGCAGCAATTGATAATGTTGCACAATCTAAAATAGTAGAAATCGATCAAACACCAAATGCGACAGATGAAGAAAAATAAGCAGCGAAAGCGAAAGTAGATGAAGCAGTAAATAATGCGAAAACGGCAATAAACCAAGCAACAAATAATGCCAGTGTAGATACTGCGAAAGCAAACGGTATAGAAGCAATTAATCACGTCCAACCGACAGTTGTTAAAAAAGATGAAGCAAAAGCAGCAATTGACAAAGTTGCTGAAGCTAAGAAAGCGGAAATTGTCCAAACGCCAAATGCGACAGATGAAGAAAAATAAGCAGCGAAAGCGAAAGTTGATGAAGCAGTAAATAATGCGAAGAAAGCGATAGACCAAGCAACAAATGACAATGGTGTAGACACTGCGAAAACAAGTGGCGTAGAAGCAATCAACAATATCCAACCAACGGTCGTTAAGAAAGATGAAGCGAAAACAGAGATTGATAATGCAGCTAGAACTAAAAAACAGAAATCGATCAAACGCCTAATGCGACAGAAGAAGAAAAAGTAGCGGCAAAAGCTAAGGTCGATGATGCAGTAATAGAAGCGAAGAAAGCAATAGACCAAGCAACAAATAACACCGGTGTAGATAACGCAAAATCAAATGGTACAGAGGCGATAAATCACGTCCAACCAACGGTAGTTAAAAAAGATGAAGCAAAAACAGAGATTGATAATGCAGCTAGAACTAAAAAAGCAAAAATCGATCAAACGCCAAATGCGACAGAAGAAGAAAAAGTAGCAGCGAAAGCGAAAGTTGATGTAGCAGTAACAGAAGCGAAGAAAGCAATAGACCAAGCAACAAATAACAGTGGCGTAGAAACTGCAAAATCAAATGGTACAGATACGATAAATCACGTCCAACCAACAGTTGTTAAGAAAGACGAAGCGAAAGCGGCGATTGACAAAGTAGCCGAAGCTAAGAAAGCAGAAATAGATCAAACGTTCAATGCTACGGATGAAGAGAAAGCAGAGGCAAAATCAAAAGTCGATGAAGCATTAACAGCAGCCAAGAACGCAATAGATCAAGCTACAAATAACGCTAGCGTAGATACAGCAAAAACAAATGGAGTAGAAGCAATCAATAACGTCCAACCGACGGTTGTTAAGAAAGACGAAGCGAAAACAGCGATTAACAAAGCGGCTGAAGCTAAGAAAGCAGAGATTGATCAAACACCAAACGCGACAGATGAAGAAAAAGAAGCAGCAAAATCAAAAGTCGATGAAGCAGCAAATAATGCGAAAGCGTCAATAGATCAAGTGACAAATAACATTGGTGTAGAGACTGCGAAAGCAAACGGTATAGAAGCAATCAATAACGTCCAACCGACGGTTGTTAAGAAAGACGAAGCGAAAGCAGCGATTGATAATGCAGCGCAAGCTAAGAAAACTGAAATCGATCAAACACCAAATGCGACAGAAGAAGAAAAAGCAGCGGCAAAATCTAAGGTCGATGAAGTAGCAAATAATGCGAAAGCATCAATTGATCAAGCAACAAACAATGCTGGTGTAGAGACTTCCAAAACAAGTGGAGTAGAAGCAAACAATAACGTCCAACCAACGGTTGTTAAGAAAGATGAAGCAAAAACAGCAATTGATAATGTTGCACAATCTAAAAAAGTAGAAATCGATCAAACACCAAATGCGACAGAAGAAGAAAAAGCAGCAGCGAAAGCGAAAGTTGATGAAGCATTAACAGCAGCCAAGAGTGCGATAGACCAAGCAACAAATAATGCGGGTGTAGATAACGCAAAAACAAATGGAGTAGAAGCAATCAATCACGTCCAACCAATGGTTGTTAAGAAAGACGAAGCAAAGGCGGCGATTGACAAAGTAGCCGAAGCTAAGAAAACTGAAATTGATCAAACGCTTAATGCTACGGACGAAGAGAAAGCAGCGGCAAAAGCTAAGGTCGATGATGCAGTAACAAAAGCGAAGAAAGCAATAGACCAAGCAACAAATAACACCGGTGTAGATAACGCAAAAACAAATGGTTTAGATGCAATCAATCACATCCAACCGAGGGTTGTTAAAAAAGATGAAGCAAAAGCAGTGATTGATAATGCAGCTAGAACTAAAAAAACTGAAATCGATCAAACGCCTAACTCGACGGATGAGGAGAAAGCAGAGGCAAAAGCGAAAGTTGATGAAGCAGCAAACAATGCGAAAACGTCAATAGACCAAGCGACAAATAACACTGGTGTAGAAACTGCGAAAACAAACGGTGTAGAAGTAATCAATCACATCCAACCGACAGTTGTTAAAAAAGATGAAGCAAAAGTAGCGATTGATAATGCAGCTAGAACTAAAAAAGCAGAAATCGATCAAACGCTAAATACGACAGAAGAAGAAAAAGTAGCGGCAAAAGCTAAGGTCGATGATGCAGTAACAGAAGTGAAGAAAGCAATAGACCAAGCAACAAATGACAATGGTGTAGAAACTGCGAAAACAAGTGGCGTAGAAGCAATCAACAATATCCAACCAACGGTCGTTAAGAAAGATGAAGCGAAAACAGAGATTGATAATGCAGCTAGAACTAAAAAAGCAGAAATCGATCAAACGTCAAATGCGACAGAAGAAGAAAAAGTAGCGGCAAAAGCTAAGGTCGATGATGCAGTAACAGTAGCGAAGAAAGCAATAGACCAAGCAACAAACAATGCTGGTGTAGATACTGCGAAAACAAACGGTATAGAAGCAATTAATCACGTCCAACCGACGGTTGTTAAAAAAGATGAAGCAAAAAAAGCGATTGATAATGCAGCTAGAACTAAAAAAGCAGAAATCGATCAAACGCTAAATGCGACAGAAGAAGAAAAAGTAGCGGCAAAAGCTAAGGTCGATGATGCAGTAACCGAAGCGAAGAAAGCAATAGACCAAGCAACAAACAATGCTGGTGTAGATACTGCGAAAACAAACGGTGTAGAAGCAATCAATCAAGTGCAACCAACGGTTGTTAAGAAGGACGAAGCAAAAAAAGCGATTGACAAAGCAGCCGAAGCGAAGAAAGCGGAAATTGATCAAACACCAAATGCGACAGAAGAAGAAAAAGCAGTGGCAAAATCAAAAATCGATGAAACAGCAAACAATGCGAAAGTGTCAATAGACCAATCAACATACAATGCTGGTGTAGAGACTGCCAAAACAAACGGCATAGAAGCAATCAACAATATCCAACCAACGGTTGTTAAGAAGGACGAAGCAAAAAAAGCGATTGACAAAGCAGCCGAAGCGAAGAAAGCGGAAATTGATCAAACGCCTAACGCGACGGATGAGGAGAAAGCAGAGGCAAAAGCGAAAGTCGATGGTGCAGTAACAGAAGTGAAGAAAGCAATAGACCAAGCAACAAACAATGCTGGTGTAGAAACTGCGAAAACAAACGGTGTAAAAGCAGTCAACAATATCCAACCAACGGTAGTTAAGAAAGACGAAGCAAAAGCAGCAATCGACAAAGCCGCTGAAGCTAAGAGAATTGAAATTGATCAAACACCAAATGCGACAGATGAAGAAAAAGCAGAGGCAAAAACGAAAGTCGATGAAGCAGCAACCAATGCGAAAACGGCAATAGACCAAGCAACAAACAATACTGGTATAGACATTGCTAAAACAAATGGCGTAGAAGTAATTAATCACGTCCAACCAACGGTTGTTAAGAAAGACGAAGCAAAAAAAGCGATTGATAATGCAGCGCAAGCTAAAAAAACTGAAATCGATCAAACACCAAATGCGACAGATAAAGAAAAATCAGTAGCCAAAGCCAAAGTTAATGAAGCAGTTAGAATTGCGAAAGAAAATATTGATAAATCTTTAAACAATAACGAAGTCGACGAGTCTTTAAATAAAGGTGAATTGCAAATTAAAAATGTTCATACTACAGTTATTGCGAAAGAAAAAGCGCTCAAACATCTTATGGATATTGCAACAAAACAAAAAGCAAAAATTGATTCAAATCAATTTGCAACTGATGAAGAAAAATCGCGTGCTAAACATAAGATTGATCAAATTATAAATAAAGCTTACACAGCAATCAAAAAAGCAAAAAGTAATAGTGAAGTAAATAATATTGATGATAAATATAGTAAGTTAATTTCAGAAACAAATACTATAGCTAAAGCTAAACTAAATGCTAAAAAAATAATTTTAAATAAGGCAAGTGAAGCAAAAAGAAATATAGAAAATTCTCAAAATATTTCTAATGAAGAAAAGAATAAGTTAAAAGCACTTATAGATGATATTGTTAAAAGTTCATTACAACAAGTTGCTAAAGCTAAACATGATATTCTATTAAAGCAAATTGTTGAAGAAACAAAGGTTAAACTTAATAATATTAAATTTAATATTGTGCAAAGTACTGAAAAAGAGAATGAAATACAAAAAGAAGAATCTAAAAATAAAAAAGAAAAAGTAAATTCTAAATTAGAAGTAACTAAGTTTAATGGAAGCACACAACTGCCTAATACAGGTGTGAATATGACATATAACGTCGTACCATTAACTCAACTATCCTTAATAAGTGGATTATTCTTGCTATTAATATCAAAACGAAGAAAAAATGCTAAATAAGATTGAATTGCACTATTTTTGACAATCAAATTAAAGTTTAATAAAACTTCCTTCAAACATTTTGAATACCAATATGTTTGAAGGAAGTTCTTTTATTCTATTTGAAATATGGCTGCTTCATTTCCCGCTACATGGCCGGTAACTAACGCACTTGTGATATTATATCCTCCAGTATAACCGTGAATATCTAAGACTTCACCACATAAAAATAGTCCTGGTTGAATTTTAGACATCATCGTTTTTGGCCAAATTTCTTTTAAACTTACACCACCACCAGTTACAAACGCTTTATCAATTGGTAGTGTACCATTAACTTCAAAAGTAAACGCTTTAAAGCATTCAACTAATTGTTTAAGTTGCTGATTTGATAAATGATGAAAAGTAGTATTTTCATCAATTTGAGCTTGTTTTAGCATAAATAGAAGATACCTTTCTTCTATTAATCTTCTCAAACTATTTTTTATATATTTGTCAGGTTCTTCACTTAAGATGGATGTTATCTTCTCTTCTAATAGGTGATTTTTAAATTCTGGAAACACATCTAATTGCATTTTAATCTCTTTTTTATTTTGGCTTTTTTGTTCTTTATAAACAAATTGACTACATCTTAGCGCTGCAGGACCACTTATACCAAAATGAGTGAATATCATATCCATTTTATGACTTATTCTTTTTTTACCATTTTTCTTAAGTACAGATAATTCTACGTCTTTTAGGCTTAAACCTTTAAGTTCTTTAGATTTAATAAAGGCCTCTGCTGAAGTTATAGGGACTTCAGTAGGGAAGAGTTCAGTGATACTATGTCCTAATTTTTGAGCAAACTTATAGCCATCACCCGTTGAACCTGTTTGAGGCACACTAGTTCCACCAGTTGCAATAATGACACTTTTACTTGAAAAAATACCTTTATCAGTTATAACGCTAAAAGTCCCGTTATCTTCTACATTAATATCATTGACGATAGTTTCCTCTTTTATGTCAACTTTATTTTGTTTAATGGTATTTACAAGTGTATCAACTACATCTTGAGATTTATTTGAGACAGGGAACATACGTCCATGGTCTTCTTCTTTTAATTTGACACCTCTAGATTCAAAGAAGTCGATTATCGATTCATTATCAAACACTGAAAAGGGGCTATATAAAAATTTTCCATTACCAGGGATATTTTTTATTATTTCTGCATAAGGTAAACGATTTGTAACATTACATCTACCACCACCTGAAATTTTAAGTTTTCTACCTAGACCTTTTTTCTTCTCCAATAAAAGTACATTTTGACTTTGTTCTGATGCAGCAACGGCTGCCATAAGCCCACTAGGTCCACCACCTATAATAATCGTTTGATACATAGAGTAACCTCCATTTGTTAATCATAGTTCTCTTATTATAAATTAAAATACGTTTGAATTCTCAATAAATTTAGTTATAATTTAAGATTGGTTCATCATTAATCAATTATATATCTTGATTTATTATGGGTTTAAACTTAAATTTAGCAAAACTATTAAAGTAATTAGTAAACAATTAGTATTTTGTGATATATTTTATAGTAATGCAAGCCCTTAAAAATTACAGGTTTTAAATTAAATAATTTGATTATTAAAAAGGCAGGAAGATTAAATATGAGTGAAAATAAGGAAATGGTAAGAGGTACCTTTCTCATTACATTAAGTATTCTTATTACTAAAATTTTAGGTGTACTTTTTGTAATTCCTTTTTATGCCATTATGGGTGCAAATGCGGAAGAAAAGTTAGCACCATTCAACTATGCTTATGTTCCATATAATATTGCAATTGCTGTAGCAACCGCAGGCATACCGTTAGCTGCTTCAAAATTTGTAGCTAAATATAATGCTTTAGGTGCGTATAAAGTCGGACAAAAATTGTATAAATCGAGTTTTATAGTGATGTCCATTTCTGGAATAATTGGATTTTTAATATTATTCTTCTTAGCACCAGACATCGCTGCTTTAACGTTAGGACGTAAAGAAGGTAAAGGCGGTTGGACAATCGATGATATCACATGGATTATCCGAGTTATTAGTATGGTAGTTATGTTTATACCATTACTTGCTACTTGGCGTGGAGTATTTCAAGGTTATGAATCTATGGGTCCTACAGCAGTTTCAGAAGTAACAGAACAAATTGCTAGAATAGTTTTTATTCTTATAGGTAGTTTTTTAGTATTAAATGTTTTTCATGGTTCTTATCTACAAGCAAATGGTATAGCAACATTTGCAGCTGCTATAGGTGCAATTGCTGGTTTGTTAACGCTTTGGTATTACTGGCGTAAACGTAAACCACATATTCAAAAAATGGTAGCTTTTGATCATACCGGTTTGGACGTGCCATACACAAAAATGTATAAAGAAATTATTTCATATAGTATTCCATTTGTTATTGTAAGTTTGAACTTTCCTCTATTTAATTTAGTGGATCAATTCACACATAATAACGCGCTAGATGCAGCAGGGTTTCATGCGAATAAGGACTATTTCTTTACAATTTTAAACTTTACAACAAATAAAATTGTTATGATTCCAACATCTTTAGCTGCTGGATTTGCTGTTAGTTTAATACCATTTATTACCAAAACTTTTGCAGAGGGTCGCTTAAATGAAATGCATCGCCAAATTAAAACTTCAATTGGTGTATTGATGTATATAACAGTTCCGGCAAGTCTAGGTATAATGGCATTGTCTTCACCGTTGTATACTGTATTTTATCAATACAATCCATATGGTAATAAAATATTATTTTATTATGCGCCTGTTGCAATATTAATTTCTTTATTGAGTGTTACTGCCTCAATGTTACAAGGAATAAACAAACAAAAATTAACAGTTTTTGTAATTTTAGGCTCAGTATTTGTTAAATTAATCTTAAATATTCCTTTAATTATGATATTCCATACATCAGGAGCTGTTTTAAGTACTGCAATCGCATTAACGGTTGCCAATGTTGCAAACTTAATGATTTTAAAAGTTTATGCCAAGTTCCACTTTACAGACACATTGGTTCAAGTTGCTAAAATTTTCATTTATAGTTTAATCATGATGATAAGTGTTGAAGTAGTCTACTTCTTACTAAGCTTATTTATTTCTGTAGATCGAAAATCTGGTGCATTTATAATACTAATTATAGGTGTTATAGTTGGTGGACTGATTTATGGAACAATTACAATCAAGAACAGATTAGCTGATGAGTTTTTAGGGGATTTACCTGGTAAGATTCGTCGAAAAGTTGGATTCCTAAGATGAGATTAGATAAATTTTTAGCAAATATGGGTGTTGGAACGCGTACTGAAGTTAAACAACTTTTAAAAAAAGGAAAGGTCACAGTTAACACCTCAGTCGAGAAGTCACCTAAATCTCATATTAACCCCACAGAAGATATAGTTTGTGTAAATGAAAAGCAAGTTGAGTTCGTTAACAATGTTTATATTATGCTTAATAAGCCAAAAGGTTACATTTCAGCTACACACGATGAATCAAATCGTACTGTAATTGATTTAATTCCGGAATACCAACATCTAAATATCTTTCCTGTTGGAAGGCTAGATAAGGATACTGAAGGTTTACTACTCATTACTAATGATGGTCAATTTAGTCATGATTTAATGAGTCCCTCTAAACATGTTTCTAAGACATATGAAGTGACATCGCAAAATCCCGTTACTAAAGCTGATATTGACGCATTTAAGAAAGGCATCATACTTTCTGACGGTCCAGTCAAACCAGCACAATTAACTAGAATAAATGAAACTACATCACAGGTTACTATCTATGAAGGTAAATATCATCAAGTTAAAAGGATGTTTCACGCCATTGAAAATGAGGTATTAGAATTAAAACGTCTTAAAATCGCTAATTTGGCGTTAGATGAAAATCTCAAATCTGGAGAGTATAAGTTACTTTCAGATAAAGAATTAAAACTTTTACAGCATTAACAAAGGAGAAGGTGTTTAATATGGCTAAAACTACAGGTTTATTTAGAATAATTGCTGGTGTTGGCGCTGCAGCTGCAGCAGTAGTATTATCTCGAAAAGAAAGCAGAGATAAATTAAAAGAACAATATAATAAATATAAAGAAGATCCAGAGGGATACAAAGAAAACGCAAGAGGCTTAGCAAGTCAATTAAGTTCTAAAGCTAATGAAACAATTCAAGAAGTTAGAAATAATCCTCAAGACTATGCTAATCGTTTAAAAAATGATCCAAAATCATTTTTAGAAGAAGAAAAATCAAAATTTACTAATTTAGATGCTAATAAAGAAGATTCATTAGAAGAAGAAAAATCAAAATTTACTAATTTAGATGCTAATAAAGAAGATTCATTAGAAGAAGGTAAATTTGATGATGAAGGTGGCGCAACTGTTAATAACAATTTAAGAGTTGTCACTGAAGAAGACTTAAAGAAAAATAATAATGCATTAGAAGATAAAGATTAATCTTGATTTTATCTAAGATGTTTTTGAACCTGAACATTGAAAAATGTATCAGGTTCTTTTTTATTTAATAAGAAGATACGTTTGAAAATAAGTAACTATAATTATTACTAAACATGCTAACGTACAATCTTGTTAAATATAACTCCATAAAAGGGTGTCAAATGTATAAACTCAATATAGTTAATAATATTTTTTATAAAATCTATAAATATTCTGACATCTTACTGTAATTTATCGCCATAGTTATGTAAAATAATATGTATATCTATTGAAAAGGAAGTTGATCTCGAATGTGGAAAGAAAAAGTTCAAGAATATGAAGGTCAAATTATCGATGATTTGAAAGGTCTGCTTTCAATTGAGAGTGTCAGAGATGATTCAAAATCATCTGATGAAACTCCAGTTGGTCCTGGACCACGACAAGCACTCGATTATATGTACGAAATTGCACAAAGAGATGGTTTTTCTACCCATGATGTAGATCACATTGCAGGCAGAATTGAAGCGGGCGAGGGTGACGATGTATTAGGCGTTTTATGCCACGTTGACGTTGTACCCGCCGGAGATGGTTGGGATTCAGACCCATTTAACCCAGTTGTAACTGATGATGCAATTATTGCTAGAGGTACGTTAGATGATAAAGGCCCTACAATAGCTGCTTATTATGCAGTTAAAATTTTAAATGATATGAAAGTTGATTGGAAGAAACGCATTCATATCATTATAGGTACCGATGAAGAATCCGATTGGAAATGTACTGAAAGATATTTCCAAACTGAAGAAATGCCTACATTAGGATTTGCACCGGATGCAGAATTTCCAGCTATTCATGGTGAAAAAGGTATAACAACTTTCGATTTAGTCCAAAATAGCACTTCTGAAGACCAAGATGAACCAGATTATGAATTAATATCGTTTGAATCTGGACAACGTTATAATATGGTGCCAGATCATGCACAAGCTAGAGTATTTGTAAAAGAAAATATGACAGACGTTGTACAACATTTTGAACACTACTTAGACCAACATAAATTACAGGGTGAGAGTGTTGTTGATAGTGGTGAGTTAGTTTTAACGCTTGAAGGTAAAGCTGTTCATGGTATGGACCCTTCATTAGGAGTTAATGCCGGTTTATATTTATTAGATTTCTTATCAACATTAAATTTAAATCAAACGGCAAGAGAGTTTGTAGACTTTAGTAATCGTTATCTTCATGAATCACACTTTGGTGAGAAAATGGGTATGAAATTCCATACAGACGTCATGGGTGATGTAACAACAAATGTTGGTATAATTTCTTACGATAATAAACAAGGTGGACGTTTTGGCATAAACTTACGC
Organism: Staphylococcus sp. NWU MK-U1; assembly: GCF_033283505.1. Classification (NCBI taxonomy): domain Bacteria; kingdom Bacillati; phylum Bacillota; class Bacilli; order Caryophanales; family Staphylococcaceae; genus Staphylococcus; species Staphylococcus sp. NWU MK-U1. Next base: position 84,057 of record NZ_JAVSMG010000002.1, read on the forward strand.
TATCCTCAAAAATTTGAGTTTGAAGAAGCAATACAACGATTTACAAAAGAAATTAAAGCATATGGATTTGACCTTGAATTAGGAAAAATTCAACAACCTCATTTTGTAGACAAAAATGATCCATTTGTACAAAAATTAGTTAAAGCTTATAGAAATCAAACTGGTGATATGTCTGAACCATATACAATAGGTGGGGGAACATATGCTAGAAATCTTGATAAAGGTGTGGCGTTTGGGGCTATGTTTGAAGATTCAGAGGATTTAATGCATCAAAAGAATGAGTATATTACTAAAAAACAATTGTTCAACGCGACAAGTATCTATTTAGAAGCAATTTATTCACTATGTGTGGAGGGATAATCTATGACAAAAGTTTTTATTAACGGCGAATTTATCGACCAAAATGAAGCTAAAGTATCTTATGAAGACCGTGGTTATGTATTTGGTGATGGAATTTATGAATACATTAGAGCATATGATGGGAAATTATTTACAGTAACAGAACATTTTGAACGATTTATTAGAAGTGCAAGCGAAATTCAATTAGATTTAGGCTATACTGTCGAAGAATTAATAGATGTAGTTAGAGAATTATTAAAGGTAAATAATATTCAAAATGGTGGTATCTATATTCAAGCTACGCGTGGTGTAGCACCAAGAAATCACTCGTTCCCAACTCCAGAAGTAAAGCCAGTTATTATGGCATTTGCTAAAAGTTATGACCGTCCATATGATGATTTAGAAAATGGTATTAATGCAGCTACTGTTGAAGATATTAGATGGTTACGTTGTGATATTAAAAGTTTAAACCTTCTAGGAAATGTACTTGCAAAGGAATATGCGGTTAAATACAATGCTGGTGAAGCAATTCAACATAGAGGAGACATTGTTACAGAAGGCGCTTCTAGTAACGTATATGCGATTAAAGATGGTGCTATTTATACGCATCCCGTTAATAATTACATTTTAAATGGTATTACTCGTAAGGTTATTAAATGGATTTCTGAAGATGAAGATATTCCTTTTAAAGAAGAAACATTCACTGTTGAATTCTTAAAAAATGCCGATGAAGTCATTGTTTCTAGTACATCTGCTGAAGTGACACCAGTTGTTAAGATTGATGGTGAACAAGTTGGTGACGGTAAGGTAGGTCCTGTGACTCGTCAATTACAAGAAGGCTTTAATAAATATATTGAATCTAGAAGTAGTTAATTCATTAAAATAATTAAATTGAAGATCGTACTAATTCTTAAAAGATAGAATTTTAGTACGTTCTTTTTTATTTTTCAGTGTGAATAAATTAAATGAATTAAATTAAAAATACTCAGTTTAAAGATATGAAAATGTGTTATAATGAAACCTAAAGATTGAAACGAATTTTAGCAAGTATCGACTAGTAAAATGTATCTTTTTGTTTCTCATTTTCAGTTGAAAAAGAAGGCTAAAAATTATAAAATCAACATTGAGTGATAAAAGAGACGTATTTATTTAAATAAGTGTTAGGGGACAATAACATATTATTTAAAATTATGACTTATAAGTAAAAACATAACTATTTTGAAATATATAATCTATTTTCCAACAAATGATTATAATAAATTAGAATATATGGCTCTTGAAAACTATATTTCTCGAGCCATTTTCTAATTGAAAGTGAGGTGAACGAGTTGGAGCAGTTTTATCAATTAGGGTGGACACTTGATTCTGCAGGTGGCGCTTCAGGTGAAGCATACATGGCTGAACAAGATGGACAAAAGCTATTTTTAAAGCGTAATTCTAATCCATTTATAGCAGCGCTTTCAGCTGAGGGGATTGTACCTAAATTAGTTTGGACTAAACGTATTGAAACAGGTGAAGTAGTTACAGCACAACATTGGAAAAATGGCCGAGAATTAGAACCTGATGAAATGTATCAATCACGAGTTGCTGCATTATTAAAAAAGATTCATGGTTCAAAACCTTTACTCAATATGCTTAAACGAATGGAAATGGAACCAATCACACCTAATATTATGTTAAAAAAGATTAATCCTTCATTATCAAGAGAAGTATTAACACATCATATTATTCGTAAATCATTAACATATTTAGAAGAACACATACCTAACCTAGATTCTCGCTTTTTTACTGTTGTACACGGTGATGTGAATCATAATAATTGGTTATTATCTGATAGGGATGAGTTGTTCTTAGTAGATTGGGAAGGTGCAATGATTGCTGATCCTGCAATTGATATTGGAATGCTGCTTTATAACTACGTTCCCGAAAAAAACTGGTCAGACTGGTTTAAAACATACGGTCTAGAAGAGAGCATTGAATTAAATAAGCGTATGAAATGGTATACGGTAATTCAATCAATTGGAATGGTTCAGTGGTATGAAGAACAGAAAAGATTTAAAGATATGAATAATTGGTTGAAATTCTTAAATGAGGTTATGAATAGTAATTTATTTATCTAAGGGAGAATTCGTGTATGAGAGTTCGCTATAAACCATGGGCGGAAGATTATTTAAAAGAACATCCTAATTTAGTTGATATGGATGGGGCGCATGCTGGAAAAATGTCAGAGTGGTTTGATAAAGAGCAACCGATTTATATAGAAATTGGATCTGGTATGGGGCAATTTATAACAACACTAGCTTCTAAATTCCCAGAAATAAATTTTGTTTCTATGGAACGTGAGAAAAGTGTAATGTATAAAGTGTTGGATAAAGTGAAGGAATTAAACCTGACAAATTTAAAAATGATATGTAATGACGCTATAGAATTAAATGAGTATTTTAATGATGGTGAAGTCTCTCGAATCTATTTAAATTTCTCAGATCCTTGGCCAAAGAAAAGGCATGCTAAACGTCGATTGACATATCATACTTTTTTAGCTTTATATCAACAAATTTTAAAAGAAGATGGAGAAATTCATTTTAAAACGGATAATAGAGGTTTATTCGCTTTCAGTTTAGAAAGTATGTCGCAATATGGGATGTACTTTACGAAGTTAAATCTAAATCTACATGACGAAGATGATGAAGATAATATTTTGACAGAGTATGAAAAGAAATTTTCTGAAAAAGGTTCTAGAATTTATCGTATGGAAGCGAAATTTCATAAATCTATTAAACATTAGTTAGTAAAATTTCAATAATAAATACCATTGAAATAATATGTTACAAATATTAAATTAGTGATAGAATAGTGAAGTTAACAACAATAAAATTTACTCAGTTCTAATCACCTTACAGGAGTGGTACAGTGATTCATTATGAATGATGTACCACTCCTGTTTATTTATTTTTAAAGTGGATATTGTATTGTAAGTTAGATTGATATCTGAACACTTGATAGATAAAAAGACAAATGGAAGGTGTTTAATATGAAATTAGGCGCATTTAACATCAATTATTTAAATGGTGGTATGACGCAAATGGATGGTGGGGCCATATTTGGAGTAGTTCCTAAACCATTATGGACTAAACGATATGCTGTTAATGAGAAAAACCAAGTTCCAAATTTAACTTACCCAATTTTAATTCAAACAGGGGATAAAAATATTTTGATTGATGCTGGAATTGGTAATCATAAATTAACTGATAAACAACTCAAAAATTATGGTGTCACGTATGAAAGTCAAATACATTATGAACTAGAAAAATTAAATTTAAATGTTGAAGATATAGATATGGTACTTATGTCCCACATGCATTTTGATCATGCCACAGGTCTAACAGATGTTGACGGCAACTCAATTTTTTCGAAAGCTACTCATTTTGTGCAACAAGACGAGTGGCATGAATTTACAAGCCCTAATATCCGTAGTAAGGCAACTTATTGGGAAATCAATAGAGGTACTTATGAAAATAAATTAATACTTTTTGATAAAGAGGTTGAAGTTTATCCAGGCATTCATATGAAGCATGTGGGTGGTCATAGTTATGGACAATCAATTATTACGATTGAAAGTGAAGGAGAGAGAGCTGTCCATATGTCTGATATTATGCCTACGAATGCACATATTAATCCATTATGGGTTATGGCATATGACGATTATCCAATGCAATCCATTCGAGAAAAAGAAAGATTAATTCCCTATTACATTTATCAAGATTATTGGTTCTTGTATTATCATGATAATGTATTCTTCGCGGCTCAGTATGAACTTGATGGCAAAACAATCAAGAAGTCAATTAAGCGTTTATGATTGACTAGTGAAATGTTGGATTTAGGCTTGCTTTAATAATAGAAATTACATGTAAAATAAAAATGGTAAGAGGAACGGGCATATTTTAATTCCAACTCCTCTTACCATTTACTTTATTATAATTCTACAATATTAATGATTTCTCCCGATTTAGCATCCGCATAAAATATATATTCAACTTGCTGATTATTCTTACTTTGAGTTATGCCACCTTGAAAGATTAATCTGTTTGGATATAAATTGTCATCTACATACGGCTCATGAAGAATAAATGAGCCTTTAATATTCATAAAGTAAGATTTGGCTTCTTTCAGAACATTACTAGGATTTTGGATTTTATTCTTTTCTCTAAGAAAATAGATAAATATAATGGTAGCAATACTTGTAAGTAAAGCAACTGAAATTGAGATGTATTTGTAAGTTTGACGTGTCATAATCTTTACCTCTCTATTAATAGTTCTTATCATTAGTGTACCATATTCAAAATGATATAATACATTTAAGGAGTGTGTTAGTTAAGATGGACAAGAATAAAACTTTAGAGCGAATTAAAGCTTTAACTGAATTACATGGTGCGCCAGGTTTTGAAGAAGACGTACGAAATTATATGAAAAAAGAAATGGCACCATATGTTGATGAATTTATTGTAAATCATATGGGTGGTTTCTATGGAGTCAAAAAATCTAAAAAAGCTAACGCCAAGAGGGTAATGATAGCTGCACATATGGATGAGATTGGATTTATGATTACAAATATAACAACAAATGGTATGTTACAGTTTACCAATCTTGGAGGAGTAGCAAATGATATATGGCAGGGTCAACGCCTTCAAGTTAAAAATAGAAAAGGAGACATTATTGTAGGGATTGTTTCTAATATACCTAAACACTTTAGAACTGGAAATGAAGCGGTACCTGAAATCAAAGATTTATTGTTAGATATAGGTGCAAGTTCTGATAAAGAAGTAAGGGAATTAGGTATTGAAATAGGAGATACAATAGTTCCAAATACTGAATTGACGCAGTTATCTGAATATCGATATAGTGCTAAAGCATGGGATAATCGATATGGTTGTGTCATTGCAATTGAAATACTAGAATTGTTGAGTGATGTAGAATTGGATGTCGATTTATATGTTGGTGCTAACGTTCAAGAAGAAGTAGGATTACGTGGTGCTAAGCCAGCTGCTGAATTAATTCAGCCTGACGTTGCTTTGGTTGTAGATTGTTCACCTGCGAATGATATTAAAGGTGTAAACCAATTATCAGGTGAATTAGGTGGTGGAACATTAATCCGTATTAAAGACGGCACTATGATTCTACAACCAGAATTTAGAGATTATCTAATTAAGTTAGCAGAAGACAATCATATTAAATATCAATACTACATATCTCCAGGAGGTACAGATGGTGGAGAAATACACAAAGCTAATATTGGTATTCCAACTGCAGTAATTGGTGTTTGTGCTAGATATATTCATAGTACGAATGCAGTTTTTGATATTAGAGATTACTATTCTGCTAGACAACTACTTGAACAAGTTATATTAAATTTAAATATAGAACAAATTAACAAATTACAATTCCAAGATTAAGGAGTAGATTAAATGATAAAATTAGAATCTGAATCTCAATTTAATTCACTTAAGAAAGAAAACACAGTATTTGAATTTACAGCAGGATGGTGTCCTGATTGTCGTATCATCGAACCTGATTTACCTCGATTAGAAGAGAAGTATAAACATTTTAATTTTGTTTCAGTTGATAGAGATGAATTTATAGATTTAGCTATTGAAAATGATATTATGGGTATCCCAAGCTTTTTAGTGTATAAAAATGATGAATTAGTAGGTAGTTATATTGGAAAAGAACGAAAATCTATTGAACAAATTGATGAATTCTTGAGTAAATATGTTTAATTAAAAAGTAATTTAAAAAATAGTAGAATTTAAACTCTAACTTATTTTTTCTGTAATTGACTACAAATTTATTGTAAAATAGCATAAGGTGCGAATATAGGAGTGTTAAACATGAATGTTTTTCAAATAAGAGATAAATTAAAACAACGTTTAGCGCATCTAAATGTTGATTTTAAATTTGATCGTGAAGAGGAAACATTACGTATATATAGACAAGACAATTATAAAGGTGTAACAATCAAGTTAAACGCTATTGTCGCTAAATATGAAGTCCAAAAAGAGAAAATAATAGATGAAATTGTTTATTATGTCGAAGAAGCAATCGCTCAAATGGATGATGAAAGCATTGAAAAAATGACTAACATCCAGATTATGCCTGTCATACGTGCTACAAGCTTTGATAAAAAAACAAAAGAAGGTCATCGTTTTATTATTGAAAAGCATACAGCTGAAACCAATATTTATTACGCACTTGATTTAGGTAAATCTTACCGACTAATTGATGAAAGTATGTTGGAGTCACTTGGTTTAACTGAACAACAAGTTAAAGAAATGTCATTATTCAACATACGTAAACTCAAAAATGAATATAAAACAGATGAAGTTAAAGGAAACATTTTCTATTTTGTAAATTCAAATGATGGGTACGATGCTAGTCGTATCTTGAATACGAAATTTTTAGATGATATCTATCAACAGTGTGAAGGTGAAATGTTAGTAGCTGTTCCACATCAAGATGTCTTAGTTATTGCTGATATACGCAATAAAACTGGTTATGATGTAATGGCTCATTTGACAATGGAATTCTTCACTAAGGGATTAGTTCCAATCACATCATTATCATTTGGTTATGAAAAAGGACATTTTGAACCTATATTCATTTTGGGTAAAAATAATAAACAAAAGCGAGATCCAAATGTTATTCAACGATTAGAAGCAAATCGTAAAAGATTTAATAATAAGAAATAATTGATATAGAGGAGATTTCAAATGAATTTATTTTACAATAAAGATGGAGTAGGGGATGTAGCTTTTCTACAAATAGAACCTACTGATGGACCGTTTGAATATAAAAAACAAGGCGATATTGTTGAAATTAGTAAGGAAGGAACAATTGTCGGTTTTAATTTATTTGAATTTTCAAGATATAACAAAATAAGTGGAAACGGACATATTAAATTAACTTCTGAACTAGTGGATGCACTTCAGAAAGCCATAAATAAATCAGGATTAGACTATCAATTAAATGCAGATCTATCTCCTAAGTTTGTAGTGGGATATGTTGAAACTAAAGAAAAACACCCAGATGCTGATAAATTAAGTGTTTTAAAAGTAAATGTTGGTAATGAGCATTTACAAATCGTATGTGGTGCACCAAATGTTGAGGCAGGCCAAAAGGTGGTTGTCGCAAAAGTAGGAGCAGTAATGCCAAGTGGTATGGTTATTAAAGATGCTGAATTACGTGGTGTAGCTTCTAGTGGAATGATTTGTTCTATGAAAGAATTAAATTTACCAAATGCACCTCAAGAAAAAGGTATAATGGTATTAAGTAATGACTATGAAATTGGTCAAGCATTTTTCGATTAATATAGGAAGGAAGTGAATATATGAGTTGGTTTGATGATTTATTTAGTAATAAAGAGAATTCTGATGAAGAATTGCTCAGACGCAAAAGTAAACGTCGCAATGGCGATCTAACTCAAAATAAAGATGATTCATTACTTCCTGAAAACAACGATATATATGATCGTCCAAGAGGTAAGTTTCGTTTCCCTATCGATGTGGGTCAAGACGAGAATTATGAAGAAGCAATTTATCGTGACAGTAATGATGATATTGATAGTTATAGACCACATTCTAGTAATGACCATAGTTCATATGATTCATTTGATTACGATGGTCATACAAATCAATCTAATAATTATGCTAAGTATGATAGTTCAGAAGATTCAAGAAGACGACGTAGAAGAAATCATATAAATCAAGATGATACTGGTATACCTTCTATTAAATCAAGAAGTCCTAAGTCATCAAATAAATATACTGATACACGTGAGTCACAACGCTTTAACAAACATCAAAACAATTACTCTAGTACCAATGTTTCAAATTATTCAAAAGCTAATTCTAATCACCAATCTAGAGTTAAGTTACAATCAGAGAGATTTAAATCAAATTATCATTTAAGTTCTGAACCTACATATCACCGTTCAAGTTTTAAAACATCGGAAGTACCATCTGCTATTTTTGGAACTAAAAAGCGTAGACCCATCGAAAACGGTGTAATACCACCTGTTAAAGATGATGAAGATTCAAAAGAGTCTACAACAAAATATAGTTCAAGCACAGTTGAACATGTTCCTCATGAAAGTAATCATGGTATAGCTGACAATTCAAATAAGGAAGATACTAAACGTTCCTCACAATTAGATTCATCAAATAACAATGAAAATGAATCAACTATAGAATCAAGTTCTAATACCTCTAATAATAATGAGCGTACTCCAAATTATTCAAAACGTGATAACACGGTGAATATTGAAAATATTTATGCATCTCAGATTGTAGAGGAAATTAGAAAAGAAAGAGAGCGTAAAGTTCAACAAAAGCGTAAATTTAAAGAAGCCTTACAAAATAAACGACAACAAACTGATGAAGAGGATAGTATACAAAGAGCAATCGATGAAATGTATGCTAAGCAAGCAGAACAATATACTGGTGAAAGTTCACTTAATCAAGGTGACAATGTAAGCAACAAATCGAATGAAGATGAAATCGATGAAAGCAAGCATAGTTATTATAGTAAGGACAAATCATTAGCTGATGAGCATAATGGGCTAGTTCAATATCAAAATGATGAACAAACAAATAGTGATAAAGTTGATAATCAAACAGAAGTTACAAATGGATCTCATGAACCATACAATTATGAAGAAATTGATTTAAATAAAGTTTCTAGCGTCCAACAAGTTAGTCAGGATGATGTACAAGTTAAAAATGTATCAGAAGATCAATCATCAAAAATTAACAATAATAAAGTGGAAAGTTATTCAAATGAAAAATTTGATGAATACTTAGAGGACACCAATAGTCATGAAGATATGCTTCATGATGATGATTTACACGATCAAGTCATGGATGATGGTGAAAATGAAGGTATTAGTAATAAAACAACTGCTGATTACAATGATGAAAAAATAGACGATGCTAATTATAGAGAGATTAATGAATCAGAATCACTTATGCAAGATAAAGTGAATGATTTATCATTTAATGAAGAAGTGAATAACTCTGAAGATCAACAAAATTCATCTGAAAATAATATCAATAACGCTGTTCGTAATGCTGTTTCTTCAGATATAGAATACGCAACTAATGAAGACGAGGAAAATGATGAAAGATTGGCACAAGATACGAATAAAGAAGATCAAAAGTTATCACATACAGAAGATATACAAAACGAGTCTTATAATAACGAAGATGTATTATTTACGTCTAATACAACAGATGATTCAGAACATCTTGAAAAAGATAGTTTAAGTGAAGATAACAAACCTGAACAATCATTTAATAAAACTAATAAAGCACCTCAAAAAATGTCAATCAAGCCAGGTAGTAAACCATTTAATGTTGTAATGACACCTTCTGATAAGAAGCGTATAATGGATGCTAAAAAAAATTCAGTTTCAAGAAACAAAGTTAATGTGCCTGAATTAAAACCTGAAACAAAAAAAGAAGCACAGGATGAGGAAATGAATGCAGAATTCGACAATCATTTAAATGAGACACAATTAAATTCTGACGAATCATCTGATTTTAATGTGGCATCTCTTGAATACAATGAAAGTTCCGAACATTCAGTTGAAAAAGACAATATTATTAATGACGAAAACACAAGAGAAAATGAACATCAAGATGATGATAATAGTCAAAACAATGAAATACCTATAGGTAATCAATTTAGTAAAGTTCAAAATTCAAATAATCAATATGATAATAAACTAGATATTAATGAGTTTGTTTCTAAAGAGGGTTATTCCGAAGATTCTTCAACAAAGAATCATAAAGATGGAAATGACGCTAATCATAAGGCTCTAATAAGAAGAGGACCTAATATTAAGCTACCAAGCCTTGATTTATTAGAAGATCATGAAGAACATGAAATAGATGAATCATGGATTGAAGAGAAAAAACAAGAATTAAATGACGCTTTTTATTATTTTAATGTACCTGCTGAAGTTCAAAATGTTACAGAAGGACCAAGTGTGACTCGTTTTGAATTGGCGGTAGAAAAAGGTGTCAAAGTTTCAAGAATTACAGCTTTACAAGATGATATTAAAATGGCTCTAGCTGCTAAAGATATTCGAATTGAAGCACCAATTCCTGGAACAAGTTTAGTTGGTATTGAAGTACCGAATTTAAATCCTACGAAAGTCAATTTAAAATCTATTTTAGAGAGCCCTAAATTTAAAAATGCCGAGTCTAAATTAACAGTAGCAATGGGTAATCGAATCAATAATGAGCCATTATTGATGGACATAGCTAAAACACCTCACGCATTAATTGCAGGGGCGACTGGTTCAGGTAAATCTGTGTGTATCAATAGTATTTTAATGTCATTACTTTATAAAAATCATCCTGAAGAATTAAGATTATTACTTATTGACCCTAAAATGGTAGAACTTGCACCATATAACGATTTACCACATTTAGTTTCACCAGTTATTACTGATGTAAAGGCAGCTACACAAAGTTTAAAATGGGCAGTAGATGAAATGGAAAAACGTTACAAATTATTTGCGCAATTCCACGTAAGAAATATTACTGCTTTCAATAAAAAAGCACCATATGAGCAAAGAATGCCAAAAATTGTTATTGTTATTGATGAGTTAGCTGATTTAATGATGATGGCACCTCAAGAAGTAGAACAATCAATTGCTCGAATAGCTCAAAAGGCTCGTGCATGCGGTATACACATGTTAGTTGCAACACAACGACCTTCTGTGAATGTCATTACTGGTTTAATAAAAGCTAACATACCTACACGTATTGCATTTATGGTATCTTCAAGCGTTGACTCAAGAACGATTTTAGATAGTGGCGGTGCAGAACGCTTGTTAGGATATGGGGATATGCTTTATTTAGGTAGCGGAATGAATAAACCAATTCGTGTCCAAGGTACTTTTGTTTCGGATGATGAGATTGATGATGTAGTTGATTTCATTAAAGATCAAAGAGAACCTGACTATTTATTCGAAGAAAAGGAATTACTAAAAAAGAATCAAACACAAGCTCAAGATGAATTATTTGATGATGTGTGTGAATTTATGGTTAAAGAAGGACATATATCTACTTCATTAATTCAAAGACATTTCCAAATTGGTTATAACCGTGCAGCTCGAATTGTAGATCAACTTGAACAATTAGATTATATTTCAGGTGCAAACGGTTCTAAACCTAGAGATGTATTTATAACTGAAGCAGACTTAAAGAAAGATTAATTTAAAGGAGTTTTATGTATATGACGCATTATCATTTTGTTGGTATTAAAGGCGCTGGAATGAGTTCGTTAGCACAGATCATGCATGATCTTGGTCATGAAGTGCAAGGGTCTGATATTGAAAAATATGTATTTACAGAAGTAGCATTGAAAAATAAAGGAATTAAAATACTACCATTCAATGCAGATAATATTAAAGAAGGGATGGTAGTAATACAAGGTAATGCGTTTCCAGATACACACGAAGAAATTGTTAAAGCGCATGATTTAAAATTAGATGTTATTCGCTATCATGACTTCTTAGGTCACGTAATTGATCAATATACATCTGTTGCAGTTACAGGTGCTCACGGAAAAACGTCAACAACTGGTTTACTATCACATGTTATGAATGGTGATAAAAAAACATCATTCTTGATTGGTGATGGAACTGGTATGGGATTACCTGCGAGCGATTATTTTGCATTTGAAGCATGTGAATATCGTCGACATTTCCTAAGTTATCATCCAGATTATGCAATTATGACAAATATTGACTTTGATCATCCTGATTACTTCAAAGATATTGATGATGTAGCAAGTGCTTTCCAAAGCATGGCGCACAATGTCAAAAAAGCAATTATTGCTTGGGGTGACGACGACCATCTAAGACAACTTAAAGCTGATGTTCCAATTTATTACTATGGTTTAAATAAAAATGATGATATTTACGCAGATAACATTCAAATCACGGATAAAGGCACTCAATTTGATGTTTATGTTAATGGTGAATATTATGATCAATTTTTATCACCTCAGTACGGTGATCATAATATCCAAAATGCATTAGCTGTTATCGCAATTAGTTACCTAGAAAAGATGGACGTTAACAACATTAAAGAGGCATTAGAAACATTTGGTGGTGTAAAACGTCGCTTTAATGAAACAAATGTTGCTAATCAAGTATTAGTAGACGATTATGCTCACCATCCTAGAGAAATTAGTGCTACAATTGAAACAGCACGTAAAAAATATCCAAATAAAGATATTGTGGCAGTTTTCCAACCACATACTTTCTCAAGAACACAAGCCTTCTTAGACGAATTTGCAACATCATTAAGTAAAGCGGACCATGTTTATTTATGTGAAATATTTGGTTCCATTCGTGAAAATACTGGCGATTTAACGATTCAAGATTTGATAAATCGTATTGACGGATCTGCGCTTATCGAAGAAAATAATATTGACGTATTAGATCAATTTGATAATGCAGTCATCTTATTCATGGGTGCTGGTGACATTCAAAAGTTACAACGTGCATATGAAGAACATGTCGGCATGACAAATGAATTTTAATATGTTTATATATAATTATGTTGGGTATTTATAATTAATAGCTTTTTATTTAAAAGTAAATGGTAATTAGGAGGCGTTTTTAATGGATTGGATTTTACCAATTGCTGGAATTATCGCTGCGATTGCATTCTTAGTATTATGTATTGGAATCGTTGTTGTTTTAATTTCAGTTAAAAAGAATTTAGATCACGTTGCTAAAACACTTGATGGTGTTGAAGGCCAAGTTCAAGGTATTACTCGTGAAACAACTGATTTACTTCACAAAGCTAATCGCTTAACTGAAGATATTCAAGGAAAAGTTGAACGTTTAAACTCTGTTGTCGATGGTGTTAAAGGCATCGGTGATTCAGTACAAAACTTAAATGGTTCAGTTGATCGTGTAACTAACTCAATTACACATAATATTTCTCAAAATGAAGATAAAATTTCTCAAGTAGTTCAATGGTCAAATGTTGCAATGGAAATTGCTGACAAATGGCAAAATAGACACTACCGTAGAGGAAGTGCAAACTACAGAAACACATCTGTAGGTAATGATGCAAATCATTCTAACGAAAATTACACTACTAACGTTGAGAAAAACTTTTAATATGATTCAATCAAATGCACTTAAATGAGGTTTTTACTTATTTAAGTGCTTTTCTTATAGGAGGAGTTAATATGAGCAAGAAATATAATCGTGACGCATTTGAAACTACAAATTCTGGTAATGATTTACACGGAAAAGGTGCTAATCAACAAGATAGTGCAGCACAATCAAATGCAACAAAGCATTATGACAGAGATTCATTCGTAACATCTAATACAGGTAGTGATTTGCATGGACAAGGTGCTAATCAACAAGATAGTGCAGCACAATCAAATGCGACAAAACATTACAATAGAGATGAATTTGAAAAAAATAATTTTGGTCATGATTTACATGATAATGGACCAAACCAAAAAAATGGTAAATCTAGACAGGGTTTAAATACAGAACATTATAATAGAGACGAGTTTGTGACTAACAACACTGGTAAAGATTTACACGGTCAAGGTGAAAATCAAAATTCTAATAATTATGATGTTTCAAATTCTCAATATAGTCACAACAAGTTCAGTTCTCATCCTTCACGTAAGGACTTTGTAATTAGTTTTATTACAGGTGCTTTAATCGGTTCAGCTGTAGGTTTATTTTATAAAAATAAAGCTGAAGAAAAAATTGATGGTGCGAAGGCTAAAGAAAAAGAATTGAGAAATCGTTACCAAAATATTAAGCAACAAACTGAAAGTAACATCGAAAATGTTAAACAAAAAATTGATGACTTTAAAAACAGAGACAATTCAGAAGTTAGCACTGATGAACTTGTAGCTCAACAAAATGCAATCAAAGTTGAAACGTCGAATAATTTAGCAGATCAATCATCACAAGCGCAAGAAATACAAGAAGCTAAAGCTGAAGCTAAAAAAGATTCAAAATCGAAAGAAAATAGTGCTACAGAATTAGCTGCACAACAAAATGCAATCAAAGCTGAAACGTCAGATGATTTATCAGACCAATCACCACAAGCACAAGAAATACAAGAAGCTAAAGCTGATGAAATTCAAAATTTAAGAAATAATGAAGATAATAGTGCTGAAGAAATTGTAGCTCAACAAAACGCAATTAAAGCTGAAACGTCAGATGATTTATCAGACAAGTCACCACAAGCGCAAGAAATACAAGAAGCTAAAGCTGAAACAGAGAAAGAAGAAGAAAATGAACCTAAAGAGGTTAGTGCAACTGAATTAACAGCACAACAAAATGCAGTAAAAGTTGAATCATCAAATAATAATTTATCAGATCCTTCAATTAAGGATGATGCAAGCCATAATAAAAATGTTACTGCGAAAAATCTAGCATCAGCTGCTAAAACAAAAAAAAGTAAATTAGATAATGACTCAAACGTAGCCAATAAAACAAAAAATTTATTAGAAGAGCCTTCTGTTGCTAAATCAATTGGTAATAAAACTGTACCTAATTTAGTAACAAAAAATGATAATACCTTTAACAAAGATGAAGACCAAGTTAAAAAACATCAAGCTCACGCAACTTCTAAATTTGAAAATGGTGTTATCACACACGATACAAAATCAAACAATGAAAAATCAACAGGGAATAGTAAGCAATCACAAAATGAACCAAAAGCTAAAAATAAAACACCTAAACAACAACAAAGAGCTGAAAAAGCTAAAAGTAAAATAGATAAACGTACTTTTAATGATTAATGAAACTTTAACTTATTAATTAAGTTAATATTCATTCACTAAATGGAGTGGATTCAGAAATCTATATATATTAGATTTTTGATTCGCTCCATTTTTTATATCAAAAACGATTAATTAAACATTTCACAATAATAATTAGACAATTCATAAATTTTAGAAAATTTTTTGACTTCTAAGGTTGAACTATTATTTTTAAATTGTTAGAATATTATCTATCTAATATTATTTTATCGCTTTAAAGTAATATAATTGATTAAGTAACTTTTATTGAGGTGAGTAGTAATGTCAACGAAATTAGAACAATACAGAGAAGAAATTGTTTCGATTAATAATCAAATTTTAGAATTATTATCTAAACGTGGTGAGTTAGCTCAAAAGATTGGTGAAGAAAAAATAAAACAAGGCACAAAAGTTTATGATCCACAGCGCGAAATGGAAATGATTAATGAATTAATGGATCGTAACCAAGGACCTTTTAATGATAATGTTATTAAGCAATTATTCAAAGAAATCTTCAAAGCGTCAACTGACTTGCAAAAATCTGAGAATGAAAAACATCTTTATGTATCACGTAAATTAAAACCTGAAGATACAATTGTTAAATTTAACAACGGTGGCATTATTGGCGATGGGAATAAATCATTTGTATTTGGACCTTGTTCTGTAGAATCTCAAGAACAGGTAGATGCAGTCGCAAAAGATTTGCAAGCTAGGGGAGAGAAATTTATTCGAGGTGGCGCATTTAAACCACGTACATCACCTTATGACTTCCAAGGTTTAGGCGTTGAAGGCCTTAAAATTTTGAAAAATGTTAAAGATAAATTCGGTCTTAATGTTGTTAGTGAAATTGTAAATCCTGCTGATTTTGAAGTTGCTAATGAATACCTAGATGTATTTCAAATTGGCGCGCGTAACATGCAAAACTTTGAATTACTGAAAGAAGCTGGCAGAACTAATAAACCTATCCTATTAAAAAGAGGATTGTCTGCGACTATTGAGGAATTTACCTTTGCAGCCGAATATATTGCTTCACAAGGAAATAAAAATATTATCCTGTGTGAACGTGGTATCCGTACTTATGAAAAAGCAACACGTAATACTCTAGATATATCTGCTGTTCCAATTTTAAAACAAGGAACGCATTTACCTGTAATGGTAGATGTAACGCATAGCACAGGACGCAAAGATATTATGTTACCAACTGCAAAAGCTGCTTTAGCTGTTGGTGCAGATGGTGTAATGGCAGAAGTTCATCCAGACCCATCTGTCGCACTAAGTGATAGTGGTCAACAAATGGATTTAAATGAATTTGATCAATTTTACAATGAATTGAAACCATTAGCTGAATTATATAATTCAAAAAAATTAAAATAATAAGTTCACCTAATTAGATAATTGAAATACATGAGCTATTCGTTTTACTGAATTATAAGTATGTTTTATAATACTAATTCTGGTAATAATGAATAGCTCTTTAAATTGTCAAACTTTAGCTATTCTATTTATTAATCAATGATTTCATTTTTATTTAATAATATGGCAAATCACTCTTTTGTAGTAAAAATAATATAAAATTTGACATAAATGTGAAATTATTAACAATAGGTTTGAATGAAAGCGATTTTGTGGTAAACTTTGAAAATGAAATGAAAACACGTTATAATAATAAATAAAACGCTTACAAGGAGGAAATTATGACAGTAACTATATATGATGTTGCTAGAGAGGCCCGAGTATCTATGGCAACCGTTTCACGAGTAGTGAATGGTAATCAAAATGTTAAACCTGAAACTAGAAAAAAAGTTAATGAAGTAATCAAAAGATTAAATTATCGACCAAACGCTGTTGCAAGAGGACTAGCTAGTAAACGAACAACAACAGTAGGCGTTATCATTCCTGATATATCCAATATCTATTATTCTCAATTAGCTCGTGGTATTGAAGATATAGCAACAATGTATAAATATCATTCTATAATTTCTAACTCAGATAATGATTCTGAAAAAGAAAAAGAAATATTTAATAATTTATTAAGTAAACAAGTGGATGGTATTATCTTTTTAGGTGGAACGATTTCTGATGAAATTAAAGATTTAATTAATCAATCATCTGTTCCAGTCGTCGTATCAGGTACGAATGGAAAAGATGACAATATCGCTTCTGTTAATATCGATTTCAAAACTGCAGCCATGGAAATTACTGAGCAGCTAATTCAATCAGGTGCTAAAGAATTTGCATTAGTAAGCGGTGATTACTCTAAAAAAGCTCAAGAAGATGTATTCAATGGTCTTAAAGAAGTAGTGGATCGTCATCAATTAAAATTAAATGAAACTGTGCAATTCTCTGGATCTGAAAGTTATAAAGACGGTATTAAAGTATTCGAGGATTTAAAAGAGAATTTACCTGATGCTATTTTATCAATAAGTGATGAACAGGCAATAGGTATTATGCATAGTGCATTAGATGCTGGTATTAGAGTACCAGAAGATTTACAAATTGTTAGTTTCAACAATACACGATTAGTAGAGATGGTAAGACCAAAACTATCTAGTGTTATTCAACCATTATATGATATCGGTGCTGTAGGCATGCGTTTATTAACAAAATATATGAACGAAGAAGAAATTGAAGAACCTAATGTTATTTTACCTCACCGTATTGAGTATAGAGGTACAACCAAAGACTAGTAGTAAAAAAATAATTTATTATTAATAGTTACAATTTCAACACATATCAACTGACAAATGTAGAAGTTATGTTAAAACTCTCCAGTTATAGTTGTTTTAAGGGAGCGGTACGATGATTTTCAAATTAAATCATCATACCGCTCCCTTAGTGTGTATACCAATGAACGATTCTACTTGCTCGTTCGTTGTTTTTCTGTGAGATTTCATATGTTCTGGGTATTGTTTGATAGTCGCGATAATCTTCTGTCCAATGTTTAGGTAGGTTTACTGGTGAGTACGCACGCCATTTTTTAATCCATTGTTCTGGTAAAGGTCCTTCTTGAATAGGTTTATTAATTAATGCTAAAAATATATGACTCCACGCTCTTGGGACTACTTGCCAAATATTATAACCTCCACCACCAAACATTAAAACTTTTCCATCTGTATATTTGTTCGCTAATTTATTAATTATATACGGAATTTCGTATAAAGTTTCTAATGAACAACTCATATGTGTTAAAGGATCTAAGTAATGAATATCCACACCATGCACACTAAGTAGGATATCAGGTTTATAAGCCTCAATAACACTTGTCACGGATTCTTCAAAGACTTTTAAATAATTATCATGTTCAGTATAAGGTTCTAACGGTAAATTTACTGTATAACCATAACCCAAATCTTCGCCGCGTTCAGTGTAATGTCCTGAACCTGGAAATAAAAATTTCCCTGTTTCATGGATGGAATAACACATGATTGTATTATCAGTATAAAGGCTCCATTGAGTCCCATCACCGTGATGCGCATCTGTATCAATGACCATTACACGCTGATTATATTTAGTAGCAAGATATTTTGCTGTAATGGCAACATCATTATAAATGCAAAATCCATTGGCACGTCCGGGTAAACTATGATGTAATCCGCCACCTAAGTGACAACCATTTAATATATTTTCATTCATTATTTCATCTGCCAAATTAAGTGCACCGCCAACTATCCTTGCACTATGTCTGTGCATATGTCGAAATTGGAATGTATCATCTGTATTTAATCCATATTTATTAGCCTCCGATGGACTTAAAATTCCATGAGACGCATGTTTAATTGCTTGTATATAATCATATTTATGAATTAAAGCCAATTCCTCTTCAGTGGCTATTCTAGGAGTAATGATTTGATCATCCTTCAACATATTCATCATTTGGAGTAATTCTGTAGTTAATTTTAATCGCATTTGATTAAAAGGGTGATTATCGTTAAAACGATATTTTAATAGTTCATCTGAATAGACATAACCCGTTCTTAAATTATTTTGCATAAATATCATACCCCTTAAATTTTTAACAGAAATCTTAAAATAAAAATCGATTCTTATAACGTAAATCATCAAAAGACTGTTGCTGGTCTAATGTAATTCTGTTTCCAATTCTCGCCATTAAACAATTAGCTGGATGACTCGTAATTTCTGGATCATCAGTAGCAAATACTTCTAATCCACCTTTAGACATTAATTTTTGCATCATTTTTTTATATTCAAAAACATCTAATTTAGCTGATTTCAAATCCCAATGCCAATAATACTCAGTTGTCAAAACAATATAGTCTTCAAACTCATCTTGAGAAAGACTTAATGAAATAAGCTCACCACCTAGATGAAACTGTCTAAAATCGCGATGCACTTCTATAGCACCTAACTCAATTAAATAGGGTAGCTGTCCTTCAGCCCATCTTTCAAATTCATCGGGATAGTGATATGTTACATACCCTATGACGTGTTTGTTTTCTCGAGCAATATAAATACGACCTTCAGGTAATTGCGTAATTTCTTTCAAAGCGTCAAATTGATCTTTTGCTGGTCTAAAGGCATTTAAGGACTCATCGAAAGAAAGCGTTTTCAAATAATTGCATGAAACAGGGCCTTCAATAGTGAAATGCTTATTGTTAATTGTAAGGTGCTTGGTTACGTTTGTTTTAATGTGTTTCATTCATCTCACTCCCAATATGAACTACTATTATAGTTATTTTATATTTATTTAGAGAAATAAACAAATTAAATTGTAATAATTATCTAAAAATTTTGAATAACACAAAAATTAATGTATAATACTTTTTAAAGAAAGCGATTTCATTAAACAAGGGGGAGTTTACAATGAAAGTAGAAGTATTTGAAAGCGAGCAAGGTAATTATAATTTACAAGATTATGAAAAGACATATCAGGACTTTGATTGGGATGAAGTGAAAAAAGCTTTCTCATGGAATGAAACAGGAAAAATAAATATGGCTTACGAGTGTATTGATCGTCATGTTGATAATGGTAAAGGCGATAAAATTGCACTTAATTATAGAGATGAAAAACGTAAAGAACAATATAGTTTTAAAGAATTAAAAGTGCTATCAAATAAGGCTGCCAACGTTTTAGTAGATAAAGCGAATGTTCAAAAAGGTGATCGTGTATTTATCTTTATGCCAAGAACGCCTGAACTATATTTTGCCTTTCTGGGTATTCTAAAAATTGGTGCTATCGTTGGTCCACTATTTGAAGCTTTTATGGAAAAAGCAGTAACTGATAGATTAGAAAATAGTGAAGCAAAAGTCATTGTTACTACAAATAGTTTACTAGGCAGAATTCCTAAGGATAAATTACCTCACTTAGAAACAATCGTAGTTGTTGATGATGAAGTTGATGAACAATATGTTGATTTCAATAAAGAATTGAATCAAGCAAGTGAAGAATTTGATATTGAGTGGTTAAAAGAAGATGATGGTTTAATCTTACATTACACATCAGGTTCTACTGGTCAACCTAAAGGGGTATTACACGTTCAAATAGCAATGTTACTTCATTATATTTCAGGTAAATATGTATTAGATTTAAAAGAAGACGACATTTACTGGTGTACAGCTGATCCTGGTTGGGTTACAGGTACATCTTATGGTGTGTTTGCACCGTGGTTAAATGGTGTTACAAATTGTATAGCGGGTGGTCGATTCTCTCCTGAACAATGGTATAGCATGATTGAAACATTTAAAGTAACAATTTGGTATACTGCGCCTACAGCATTAAGAATGTTAATGAGCGCAGGTGATGATGTAGTAGAAAAATATGATTTATCATCATTACGATCAATTTTATCTGTTGGTGAGCCACTTAACCCTGAAGTTATTAAATGGTCTAAAGATGTATATGATAAACGTGTATTAGATACATGGTGGATGACAGAAACAGGGGGCCATATGATTGTGAATTATCCTGCAGTTGACGTTAAATTAGGTTCTATGGGTAAACCATTACCGGGAATAGAGGCTGCTATTATAGATGACTCAGGTAATGTATTACCACCGAACAGAATGGGTAATTTAGCTATTAAAAAGGGTTGGCCATCTATGATGTATTCAATTTGGAAAAACCCTGAAAAATATAATTCCTACTTTATTGGAGATTGGTACGTTTCAGGTGATTCAGCATATCAAGATGAAGATGGTTATTTCTGGTTCCAAGGCCGTGTAGATGATGTTATTATGACTGCTGGTGAGCGTGTAGGTCCATTTGAAGTAGAATCGAAATTAGTTGAGCATGAAGCAGTAGCTGAAGCGGGTGTTATCGGTAAACCAGATCCTGTCAGAGGCGAAATTATCAAAGCCTTTATTTCATTACGCCAAGGATATGAACCTTCAGATGAGTTAAAAGCAGATATTCGTAAATTTGTTAAAGAGGGACTATCAGGTCATGCAGCACCAAGAGAAATAGAATTTAAAGATAAATTACCTAAAACACGTTCTGGTAAAATTATGAGACGTGTGTTAAAAGCTTGGGAGCTTAATATAGATGCAGGTGATTTAAGTACGATGGAAGATTAAACTTTAATAAGTGAAAGTAAGCTAGGACAATTATTGGTCCTAGCTTTTTTAATGATTATAGTTGACCTAAGTAGAAATAAAGGTTTTTGAAATCATACTATGATGTAATTTTACTTTAAATATTTAGATTTATAAAATAGATTTATTTAAATTAGCAGATTTATCATAAAATTAAGTTAAATTTTACACAAATCATTGGAAACGCTCTCAAAAATTCGACATCGCTTACATTGTTAGTTATTATTAATATGTAAGATTAAAAGAAACCTTAAGCAACTGATTTGAGGTATTCTTACATAAATCAAATTATAATTAACAAGGGGTTGAAATAAGTTGGCACATTTATCAGATTTAGATATTGCTAATCAAT
Organism: Staphylococcus sp. NWU MK-U1; assembly: GCF_033283505.1. Classification (NCBI taxonomy): domain Bacteria; kingdom Bacillati; phylum Bacillota; class Bacilli; order Caryophanales; family Staphylococcaceae; genus Staphylococcus; species Staphylococcus sp. NWU MK-U1. Next base: position 106,153 of record NZ_JAVSMG010000002.1, read on the forward strand.
CAGAACTAAAACCTATTGGAGAAATCGCTGAAAAAGCTGGAATCCCAGCAGACGCTTTAGAACAATATGGTCACTATAAAGCTAAGATTGATATCAATCAAATCAAACCAAAAGACAACAAAGGGAAAGTCGTTTTAGTAACTGCAATGAGTCCAACACCAGCAGGTGAAGGTAAATCTACAGTTACTGTTGGATTATCTGATGCGTTCAACGAATTAAAGAAAAATGTAATGGTAGCTTTACGTGAACCAGCATTAGGACCTACATTTGGTATTAAAGGTGGGGCAACTGGTGGAGGTTATGCTCAAGTATTACCAATGGAAGATATTAACTTACACTTCAACGGTGACTTCCACGCAATTACTACTGCAAATAATGCTTTATCTGCATTTATCGATAACCACATCCATCAAGGTAATGAATTAGGCATTGATGTACGTCGTGTTGAATGGAAACGTGTATTAGACATGAACGACCGTGCATTACGTCATGTAAATGTTGGTTTAGGTGGACCTACTAACGGTGTACCTCGTGAAGATGGTTTCAATATTACAGTTGCCTCAGAAGTAATGGCAATCTTATGTTTAGCTCGTAATATTAATGACTTAAAAGAAAAAATTAGCCGTATTACAATTGGTTACACTCGTGATCGTAAACCAGTTACAGTTGCAGACTTAAAAGTTGAAGGCGCATTAGCAATGATTCTTAAAGATGCTATTAAACCTAACTTAGTTCAAACTATTGAAGGTACACCTGCATTAGTTCATGGTGGACCATTCGCTAACATTGCACATGGTTGTAACTCAATTTTAGCTACTGAAACAGCACGTGATCTTGCAGACATCGTTGTAACAGAAGCAGGATTCGGTTCAGACCTTGGTGCTGAAAAATTCATCGACATTAAAGCTAGAGAAGCTGGCTTTGAACCTTCAGCAGTAGTTTTAGTTGCAACAGTTCGTGCCCTTAAAATGCATGGTGGCGTAGCTAAAGATGACTTAAAAGAAGAAAATGTTGAAGCAGTTAAAGCTGGTATTGTTAACTTAGAACGTCATGTTAACAACATCCGTAAATTTGGTGTTGAACCAGTTATCGCATTAAATGCATTTATTCATGATACAGATGCTGAAACTGAAGCAGTAAAAGCTTGGGCTAAAGAAAATAACGTTAGAATCGCTTTAACTGAAGTATGGGAAAAAGGCGGTAAAGGTGGCGTTGAATTAGCTAACCAAGTACTTGAAGTTATTGAACAACCAAATGATTTCAAATTCTTATATGATTTAGATCAATCATTAGAAGAAAAAATTGAAACAATCGTAAAAGAAATCTATGGTGGTTCTTCAGTTACATTTAGTAAAAAAGCTAAAAAACAACTAAAAGAATTTACTGACAATGGTTGGGGTCAATATCCAATCTGTATGGCTAAAACTCAATATTCATTCAGTGATGATGCAACTGCTTTAGGTGCTCCAACTGATTTTGATATTACTATTAGAGAATTAGAGGCTAAAACAGGTGCAGGATTTATTGTTGCATTAACAGGTGCAATCATGACTATGCCTGGATTACCTAAAAAACCAGCTGCATTAAATATGGACGTTACAGAAGACGGCCATGCAGTTGGCTTATTCTAGTAGACTGAAGTACCTACTATCATAATGTATTATTATGTTACATTGAAAACTGCCGACAAAGCGCAAAACTTGTCGGCAGTTTTTTTGAATTTGTTTTTGAAACAAAATATGAATTTAATTAAATAAGACATTTAATCAATTATGCAGATTGATTATTAGTTAATTGCGGTTTTGTAAGTAAATGGTCATAGATATGATATCGTTTAGCGTGGCGGTATTCCTCTTTATCGATTACACCTTCAACAAGCATTCGTTTTAATACATAGTGTTGACGATTAACACTGATTTTGACTTCTTTATAAGTTTTTAATTCACCATTTTCTTCATAGGGTGTATACATATACGGGCTTTGTAATAAACCAATTAAGTAAGCAGACTGTGCAATATTTAAATCTTTCGGTGGAATACCGAATAAACTATAAGACGCAGACGCAATACCTGTAATATTGTTACCTTCATAATCTCTACCGAAAGGTACAATATTTAAATATGTATAGATGATTTCATTTTTTGACAATAAATTTTCAAGACGCATTGCTAAAATAAGTTCATTTGCTTTTCGACTATATGTTTTTTTACTTGATAGCACTTGGTTTTTGACTAATTGTTGAGTAATTGTACTACCACCAGTGCTTTCATCAAGATTAAATACATCTTGTATCATTGCTCGTACGAGTGCTTTTGGAAGGATACCTTTATGTTTATAAAACATAGTATCCTCGGAAGAGGTAAGGGCTTTAATGACATTTGGATTGACGTGTTTAGGACCAACTATTAGAGAGTTCTCAGATTTATCATATTCACTTAAGACATCAGAATTTTCATGATTTATTAAATCGTCACCTGCAAAATGCAAGACTTTCTGTTTTAATTCACGGTCGCTTATTTTAGACGATTCATGCGTTAAATGATTGAAATAAATAACTGTACCTATAAATTCTATTAAACATATAAATAACCCAACACTAAATAATCCTACAATTGCATGTTTCGTTTTTTTGTAGGACTTTTCAAATGAATTAAATTTAGTATCTCTATTAATGTTGGTTGACATCTCTTTCACCTTAAGCCTCCTGAAATTTAAATATAGTATACCATAATCACTGATTTGACTTTTATATTTTTAATACTTATAATTAATTACAATTCAATATATTTTGGATGAGAGGACAAGTAATATATTTGTGATTTCCAGAGAGTTAGTGGTAGCTGTGAACTAATAGTTGCACTTATATGAATACACCTCATTATGAATTGTCCAACGTTTATTAATGAACGTATCATTGATAGAGTGAATAGCAATATGCTATTTAAGTATGGTGGTAACGTGCTCAAGCGCCCTTACATTTAACGATGTATGGGTGCTTTTTTATTTTTCATAAATAGAGTATAGATCACTAAATATTAAAAATAAAATCTTTGTTTAGGAGGAATATTGATGTCAAACGCTTTAATTGAAGAGTTACAATGGAGAGGTTTAATTTATCAACAAACAGATGAAAGTAGCATAGAAGAATTATTAAATAAGGAACAAATTTCTTTATATTGTGGTGCTGACCCTACTGCTGATAGTCTGCATATTGGTCATTTGCTTCCCTTTATGACTCTAAGACGTTTCCAAGAACATGGTCATCGACCTATCGTTCTAATTGGTGGGGGAACTGGTATGATTGGTGATCCATCCGGAAAATCTGAAGAACGTATACTACAAACAGAAGACCAAGTAGAGGCTAACGTTGAGGGTATTAGTGCTCAAATGCATAAATTATTTGAATTTGGTACGGATAAAGGTGCCATTTTAGTTAATAACAAAGATTGGTTGAGTCAAATCTCACTAATTAGTTTCCTAAGAGACTATGGTAAACATGTTGGTGTGAACTACATGTTAGGTAAAGATTCTATTCAATCTCGCCTAGAGAATGGTATATCATACACTGAATTCACTTATACTATACTTCAAGCTATCGACTTTGGTCATTTAAACCGTGAATTAAATTGTAAATTACAAGTTGGTGGTTCAGATCAATGGGGTAATATCACTAGTGGTATTGAATTAATGCGACGTATGTATGGACAAACTGAAGCATATGGTTTAACAATTCCTTTAGTTACGAAATCAGATGGTAAGAAATTTGGTAAATCAGAATCAGGTGCTGTATGGTTAGACGCTGACAAAACAAGCCCTTATGAATTTTACCAATTTTGGATTAATCAATCAGATGATGATGTCATTAAATTCTTGAAATACTTTACATTTTTAGATAAAGATGAAATTAATCATCTCGAAGAATCTAAAAATCAAGAACCTCATTTAAGAGAAGCGCAAAAAGCCTTAGCGGAGAATGTTACAGAATTTATTCATGGTAAAGAGGCATTAGATGATGCCATTCGTATCTCTAAAGCTTTGTTTAGCGGCGATTTAAAATCATTATCAGGCAAAGAATTAAAAGAAGGTTTCAAAGATGTTCCTCAAGTTGAATTATCAACTGAAACTTCAAATATTATTGATGTCTTAATTGAAACAGGCATTGCGACGTCTAAACGCCAAGCACGTGAGGATGTTAATAACGGTGCTATTTATATTAATGGGGAAAGACAACAATCAGTAGACTATGAATTAAGCAATGAGGATAAAATAGATGATGAATTTACAATCATTCGTCGTGGTAAGAAAAAATATTTCATGGTTAACTATAAATAATAAGGTTTAATTTTATTGGCAATGTAGCGAAATCTTATAGACTTTGCGCATTGCCCTTTTTATGAAAAATAAATAGAGTACGGGTATAATAAATGTGTTATAAAGATTAAAAAGAAGTGATGAAATGACTAATAATAAAGAAGAAATTTTAATGAGTAGCTTTAGAGATTTGTTTAATAAAATAGGTTGGCTAAATAAAGATAAAATGGAACAAGCACTTAAGGGGTTCAAATCATCTGAAGTTCATTGCGTTGAAGCGATTAAAGAATATCAGAATCCCAATGTACAATATTTAGCGAATAAGCTATTTATGACAAGAGGTGCAATTAGTAAATTAACAAAACGTTTGCAGCAAAAAGGTTTAATTGAAAGTTTTAAAAGTAAAGACAATAAAAAAGAAATATATTTTAAGTTAACTGAACAGGGTGAAAGTGTTTATCAAATTCACTCTGAATTACATGAATCGTTTCAAAATAGAGATCAAAGTGTTTTTGACAGCATGACAGAAGATGAATTTAATAATATGATGACCTTCATTAATAGGTATCATCAACATTTGGATCAACTAATCGAACAAGAGCATCGATCATTATAAGAGATTAAACTTAAAAACTCGCTTACAGGTTAAGCGAGTTTATTTGTTATATATTGTTGACAAGGAAACAAAAAGAGAGTATATTTTGTTGACGTGGAAACAATATATAGGAGGAACGTATGTCAAAATTAAATGATAGTCAAGTTTCGAGAGAAATTATGATAGCTGCTTGGGCAATAGCATTAGGGGCTATGGCACCTATGTTGGATTCGACAATGATTAATATAGCTATCAAACAACTTAACAACGCATTTAATACTACTATTGAAATCACTCAGTGGGGTATAACAGGATATGTCCTTGCTTTAGCGCTAGTTATTCCAATAGCAGGATGGCTGGTCAATCAATTTAATGGTAAGTATGTATTTATCGGAGCATCAATTCTATTTGGAATTACATCTGTATTAGCTGGTATTAGTTGGAATGTAGAGAGTTTTATTGTGTTCAGAATTATTCAAGGAATGTCTGCAGGCATAATTACAACGTTAATGTTCACGCTATTGATTAAGACAACGGGTCAAGACCATATTGGGAAAGTCATGGCTGTCGTAAGTACACCTATGATATTCGGGCCTATCATAGGACCAGTCATTGGTGGATTTGTAATTCATATTGTGTCTTGGCGCTGGATGTTCTTTATTAATGTCTTAGTCGTAATCATCGCCATATTATTGCAAATAAAATATTTACCGAACTTTGTCCCTTTTAATAAAAGTAAGTCTATTGACATTTTAGGAATGATATTGCTAGGTCTTATCAGCATATCAACCATATACGGCTTAACAAAAGCAAGTGATTACCATAGTTTTATAATAGAACTACTATTCTTCTTCTGATTATTGGTTGTATTATGATACTTATGTATTATATTCATAATAAAGTTAAACATGATAATACCATTTTGCCATTATCACTCTTTACTAAGGGAAATTATACAGCATCATTTATAGGCTTATTTCTCTCAAATATAGGTATCATGGGACCTATGGTCATAATTCCGTTATATTTTCAGACATTTAAGCATTACACTCCTATTGAAGCAGCTCTAGCACTTATACCACAGGGAATTGGAATGCTTATTACAAGACCATACTTGGGGAAATTAATCGATCAGTATGGAGCGAAATGGGTGGTTTTAATAAGTGTTATAATCTCGATGTTTGGATCAATACCTTTATTATTTATTACAGATCATACTAGTATCATTGCTCTATCTATTATCTTATTTTTAAGAGGATGTAGTGTTGGAGGCATTAATTTAGGTTTAACTACTGATGCATATATGGGCATTAAAGAGAGCGTATTAGCTGAAGCGGGTGTGGGAATTAATATGATTGAAAATATTGGTTCAAGTTTTGGAACAGCTTTCATTGCAACAATTCTTTCAGTTGTATTAAATCAATTAGGTAATTCCTTGACACACAATATTATCGCTTATCATGCTGGATTCTTAGTATCAGTCATTACATTAATTTTAATCATTGTTCCAGCTTTATTTCTTACTTATAAGTCAAAGGCGACTATATAAGCATTAATACGACCAGTAATTGATTTTGAATAATCATGTACTGGCCGTATTTGTGTATTATGTTCTTTTGTTAGAAAAACTATTGTATAAATTGACTGTTTCGACTATTATCTGATTCAGAGTCAGATGATTGAGTAGATGATATATCGGACTGGCTTTTTAGCTTAACATTAACTGTTAGCGTTTTTCCATCACGTAAAACAGTTAGTTTAGCAGTCTCACCAGGCTTCTTATTTTGATACAGATAAGTTCTTAAATCAGTATCTTCTTTTACAGTTTTATCATCTATTTTAGTAATGATATCGCCTGTTTTTAATTCACTTGAGCGACTTACTTTAGCAACATAAATACCATCATCACGATCTGTGTTTAATTCTTTTTTATAAGAATCAGGAATATCACTTAAATTTAGTAAACCAATTCCTATAGAAGGGCGTTCAATTTTACCATTTTTAACAAGTTGTTCAATAGTTACTTTAACTTCATTACTTGGAATAGCAAAACCAATACCTTCTACTTGCTCAGCGGCTATCTTCATAGAGTTGATACCAACCAAGTTACCATTAATATCTACTAATGCACCACCAGAGTTACCAGGGTTTATTGCAGCATCAGTTTGCAAGACGTTAACTTTAGTACCACCAGAAGTAGTATTTGACTCAATTGTACGCTCATTTGCTGAAACAATTCCAGAAGTAACTGAATTAGCAAATTCCAAACCTAGAGGATTACCCATAGCGAAAACACTATCTCCAGTTTGTACTTTTGACGAATTTGCAAATTTAATTGATTTAATACCCTTAGTATTATCTATTTTTAAGACAGCTATATCTGATACAGTATCTTTCCCAATTAACTTCGCTTTAACTTGTTTACCACTATGTAATTGCACTTTAATCTCGGATGCACCACTTATTACATGGGTGTTTGTCACAATGTAAGCAGAATTATTATTAATTTGGTAGATCACACCTGAACCAATACCTGCTTCTTCAGATTCAGATGATGATTTACCTTGTAAAAAATCTTCTAAACCATTAGCTTTTTGCATATTAATGACACCAACTATCGCAGGTGATACATCTTTAATCATTGCATTAACAGATTTATATTTATCACTTTTTCCGTCTAATACATTTCCACCTTTACTATTATTGGCTTCTTGAACTTGGGCACCACCATTATCTATTCCAACTAATCCCATTATTTTACTTGCACCTAAGACAAGTAAAGCACCTATCACACCAGCAATTAATGCAACGATAATTGTTTTAAACCATGGGAATTTAGGTTTTCCAGGTTGAGGTTGCTGATAGTTGTTATAATTTGATTGATTCTCTTGATTAAATTCAGACATTTTTAACCTCCTTTTTAATATTAACCCTTTATTTAATTATGAAAGGTTTAATCAAATATTGCCAGTAATCCACTATCAGACTTTAGATGTATCTTTTGATAAGTTGTTCATATATAAGGATAATGATAAAATCAATAAAGTATAGAAATCAATAAGCAGGTGACATAATGTATCAATTTATAAGTAGACTATTAGATTTTATATTAGTTAAAATGGCTAAATCATTATATGTTATTGGAAAGGAGAACATTCCTAAAGATAACAAATACGTAGTAACATGTACTCATGAAAGTTATAATGAAGTGATCATGTTAGGTATGGCATTAGTTCCTAATGAAATTCATTACATGGCTAAAAAAGAATTATTTAATAATAAATGGTTTGGTCAATTTTTAACTTCATTGAATGCTTTTCCTGTTGACCGTGAAAATCCAGGACCAAGTACATTGAAAAGACCAGTTAATTTGTTAAAAGAAAATAAAACTGTCGGTATCTTCCCAACGGGACATCGTACATCAGCGGAAGGGGCTCCATTAAAAAGAGGCGCTTCAACTATTGCAATGTTAGGCAAAGCGCCAATTTTACCAGCAGCCTATGTTGGACCTAAAAAATTACATGGTTTAATTACTGGTCAGGCACTTATTAAATTTGGTGAGCCAATTTATCAATCAGATATTCCTAAAGATTTAAAAAGAAATGAAAAAATAGATTATTTAACACATGAAATTGAAAGACGTACAGCACAATTACAAAAAGAACTACACTTAATTCAAGACAGTTTAGAAAAATAAATTATAGTAACTAATTAACAATAAACACTCTATTTAATGACCCAAATAGTTATTTTAATAGGGTGTTTTTGTTTTTAAATATACACTTAATTAATTTCGGTGAATTTAATATGAGACTTGTTATTTTTATAAACTTATTTAAATTTATAATTTTACATATATAGGTTTAAGAGCTTTAGCGTGATAGATACCTTTATGCTTATTATATTTTTAAAATGATTTAAAATTGACACATCAAAAGCGCTTACATTTATGGTAAATTAATAAAGTAACTATATACATATCTTAGTTATATATAAATTATTTGAATAATATGTGTTTTGGGAGTGAGTGAAATGTTTAAGTTTTTTCAAAATTTAGGGAGATCTTTAATGCTACCAGTAGCTGTTTTACCCGCTGGCGCAATAATCGTTGGAATTGGTAATTTGCTTAAAGCATTAAATATATTACCAACAGTGGCATTATTCTTCAGTACGGTAGGGAGTGCAATATTAGGCCAACTAGGGCTTATCTTTGCAATTGGCGTTGCGATTGGTATGGCAAAGAAAAATGATGGTGCAGTCGCATTAGCGGGTGCTTTGGGATATGCACTAGTCGTTAAAGTATTATCTCCTGAGTTCGTAGCACCATTATTTAATATAAAAGAGAGTGCTGTAAACGACGGATTTAGTAAGATGGATAATTCAAATGTGTTTATTGGTATTATAATAGGACTAATTGCAGCATACTGTTATAACAAATTCAGTGATGTTGAATTACCTATAGCATTATCATTCTTTAGTGGTAAGCGATTAGTTCCAATTATGACAGTATTCTATTGTACTTTTTTAATTGTGATTTTACTATTCGCATGGCCATTTATATATTCAGCTATAGTGGCATTTGGTGAATGGTTAGTTGGTTTTGGACCATTCGGTGCATTCCTATACGGCTTCTTTAACCGACTATTAATTCCTACTGGGCTTCACCATGCATTAAATGCTGTGTTCTGGTTTGATACAGCAGGAATTAACGATATCGGTAAATTCCAAACTGGACAAGATGCAATTAAAGGTATTACTGGTCGATATCAAGCAGGATTCTTCCCAATTATGATGTTCGGCATGCCTGCTGCAGCGTTGGCGATGTATCACACCGCTGAATCTACACAGAAAAAACAAGTATATGGTTGGTTTATAGCAAGTTCCATTTCTGCATTTATGGTTGGTGTAACTGAACCTATTGAATTTGCATTTATGTTTGTTGCACCGGTATTATTTGTAATCCATGCATTATTAACCGGTTTGTCATTATTTATAGCTGCACTATTTCATTGGACAGCAGGATTCTCATTTAGTGCAGGTTTAATTGATTACGCATTATCACTAATCAATCCAGTGGCTAATCATCCGTTAATGATTTTAGTTCAAGGCATTGTATTCTTTGCTTTATATTACTTTATCTTTAGATTTGTCATTAAAATCTTTAATCTCAACACAATTGGTCGTGGTGACAATTTATTAGCTGATCCAACTTCTAATACGACTGAGAGAGATGGGGCTGAAACTACAAGTAAAAGCAAATATCATCACACAGCAAGTCAAATCTTAGAAGGATTAGGTGGTAGTGAAAATATTACTACATTGACCAATTGTGCTACTAGATTAAGAATTGAATTAAAAGATAATTCTATTATTGACGAACAAAAAATTAGAAATGCAGGAGCGGTTGGCGTAACCAAAAATGGTCAACACTCAGCACAAGTTATAATTGGCACTCATGTACAGCAAGTCGCAGATGAAATTGAAAAGCAAATGTAAAATTTATACTTTCATTTTTTAAAAGTATTAAGACAGACAAAATATGTCTTACTGATTTGATAAGATATAACCATATTGATAAATATATGTTGTTCAATTAACTGATGAATTTTAGGAGGATACCTTGAATTCATCAGTTTTTTATTATAGATTTATTGACATTGAGATATAAGACGTTAAGATTATAAGTATCAGAATATTCAAAAATAATGGAGCGAAAAGTCATGAAATCAATTTTATTTGATGTAGACGGTGTATTCTTAAGTGAGGAACGTTGTTTCGATACGTCAGCTTTAACAATAGAGGCGTTACTTAAAAGTGAACATTTTTTAGGTTTAGATAAATCATTTAAACTAAATACATTAAGTGACGAAACTATAAATAATATTCGCAGTAAAGTATTTAATAATGATTTAATTCTTAATCGATTAAAATCAATGGGATTAAATTCAAATTGGGATATGTTATTTGTCGTTTTTTGCATACATTTTATCCAATTAATAAAGCAATTTAACTTTCAAGAAATTAAAGACATTATAGAAGATAATCAATTTTCAGCTAAAAGTATTCAAGGCATTCAGTCATTGATCAATAGAGATTTTAAAATCGATTATGAACTTCCTATGAATTTTATTAATCATAGTCAAGGTGGTAAAAATAATATTTATGCTGAGTTAGAACAATATGCTAAGAAAGAATTAAATGTTAATGATGCGCGCTTGTTTAAACTTAAAGGACCTCTATGGTTTGTTGCTAGAGATTTATACCAAGAATTATACATGGGTTCTGAATTATTTGAACAAGTTGAAGAAAAGCCTTCTAATCTTGATGGCATTAATGGTTTTATTTATTACGAAACAGTTCTTAGACCTATTGAAGAGATAAAGTCATTACTTAATTCTCTTAAAGAGAAAGGCTATCATCTTGCAATAGCTACAGGTAGACCTAGAACTGAGACATTAGTTCCATTTGAATCTTTAGGTTTAAAAGCGTTCTTTTCAGATAATCACATTGTTACTGCAAGTGATGTTATGGAAGCTGAAAATGAATATCCTGACTTTATACCTCTAGGTAAGCCTAATCCTTTTTGCTACATAGCTACTCTATATGGAAATAACAAGGAGAATTATAAACAATTCATTACTCAACAAGATCAAATTGTAAATAAAGAAGATGTAATCATTGTTGGTGACTCACTGGCTGATTTATTCTGTGCTAAACAAATAGGTGCTACATTTATAGGTACATTAACAGGGTTAAAAGGGCAAGAGGCTCGTAAAGAATTGGAGTATCATGAAGCGGATTATATTGTTGATCATATAGGTTTGATTAAAAATATTTTATTGAAAGGTTAATTCATTATAAATTGATATTAAATCATTAGTATTAATATGCCCCTCAATGATGAAGTGAAATCCATCATAGAGGGGCATTATTATTTCAAGTAGTTATAGTAGTGAATCTTTAAAAAGATTAGTTATTTGACTGAGAGTGTAGTTCCATATATTTTATCGAAACCACCCACATCATATAGTTCATTGATAATATCCTCAGTAACAGGTTGATCAATTGATAATACCATCATCGCTTGGCCTCCTTGTACATTTCTGCCAAGTGACATTGATGCAATGTTAATATTATGTCTACCTAGTAGCTGACCAGTTAAACCGACCATACCAGGCTTGTCACCATGATAAGAAACAAGTTGGTAGGCATTAGGTTTAAAGTCAACAGAGTAATCATTAATACGTACAATACGAGCGCCAAAGCCAGCTATGACAGTGGCACCAATTTTTACTTCTTCCGTATCACTAATTAAATGAACTTGAATATAATTACTAAAAGTACCTTGTGATGCTCTTTTTTCAACGTTACGTGTTACACCTTGTTCATTTAAAAGTGCAAAAGCATTAATGATATTAACACGATCTCCTAAATCCTGTTGCAAAATTTGTTTTACAATTGAGCGTGTAATTAAGTCAGTTTCCTGTTTAGCGACATCACCATTAAAAGTCACCTTGATTTCTCTCGGTGCACCTTCAATTAATTGAATTGCTAATTCACCAGATAACTCACCTATTTCAATCCATTGTTGTGTTATTTCATCTATATCATTGAAACTAATTTTTGGCGCATTGACTGCGTGTGTTACATTACCGTTTTCCAGTATATCTATAATTTCTTCTGACACTGATACTGCAACTTTCTCTTGAGCCTCAATAGTTGATGCACCTAAGTGTGGCGTAACAATGATTTTTTCATGCTCTATTAATGGTGAATCGGTAGGGGGTTCATGTTCAAATACGTCTAATGCAGCACGTGCAATCTGATTATTATCTAGTGCATTTAATAAATCATCTTCATTGATAATACCGCCTCTTGCGACGTTAATAATTTGCAATGTTGGTTTTGCTTTTGAAAAGAAATCAGCATTTACAATACCTTTTGTTTTAGGTGTTAATGGCGTATGAACTGTTACAAAATCAGCTTGTCTAGCTATTTCATCTATAGTAGCAAGTTTAACGCCTAATTGCTGTGCTTTATCTTCCGTAAGATAAGGGTCATAAGCTAACACTTTCATACCGAAACTTTGAAGTCGTTGTGCTACACCAATACCTATTCGTCCTGCACCTATGACACCTATTGTTTTTTGATAAAGTTCGACACCCTTAAACGCTTTTCTATTCCATTCCTTATTTTTTAAAGATGCATGCGCTTGAGGAATATTTCTAGCCATCGCTAAAATCATAGCTACTGAATGTTCAGTTGCAGAAATAGTATTACCATCAGGTGCATTAATAACTAAAATACCTTGGAGAGTAGCAGCTTCAATATCAATATTGTCAACGCCAACACCAGCACGTGCGATAACTTTCAATTTATTAGCCTTTTCAATGACTTGTTGAGTCACTTGCGTCTGACTACGAACAATTAAACCCTCGTAATTACCTATAATATCTAATAATGATTGTTCATCCAAATCAGTTTTAATATCGACGTTAAAATCTGAATGGTTTAATAAACTTTGTAATCCATCTGTTGAAATAGGGTCTGACACTAGAATATTATGCTTCACTATGAATCACCTCTGAAAATTTTGTTAAGCCTTTACCAATATAATTCGTTTGACGGTAATCTGTAAGTATAATCTCTAAAGCACTTATCACTGAGAGTATATCGAAAGGTGAGACTTTACCCATATGTCCGATACGTAAAATTTTTCCTTTCAATTTACCTTGACCACCAGCGATTGTAATATTAAATCTTGTTTTTAAAGTTGATTTAATATGAGTTAATTCATCTTTGGATGTTGGTATGAACGATGTTACCGTTGGGGAAGCGAAATCATCTTCTACTAGAAGTTCCAAATCTAATGCATTTAAAGCTGATCTTAGACCGTCTCTAATAATATAGTGACGTTTAATGGTATTTTCAAACCCTTCAGAATGAATTAATTCGGCATAAGCGTTTACAGCTCTAAATAACCCGACATTTGGTGTAAAAGGAGTAGAATCTTGTTGAAGTGAGTCAAAGTATTTATTTAAATTTAAGTAAAAACGTGGTGTAGTCACTTCTTTGAAACGTTTCAACGCACGATCATTATAAGCAACGAATGCTAGTCCGGGTGGCAACATAATTGCTTTTTGACTTCCAGAAACTAACACATCTATGTAGTCACGCTCTAAATTAACATCTACAGCACCAATACAACTCACACCGTCTACAACAAAGTAGATATCTTGATCGAATGTTTTCAGTGCTTTACCAAGTTCACCTACAGGATGTAAGACAGCGGTTGACGTTTCGCAGAATTGAGTAAATACAGCACTGATTTGATGATTTAAATTGTCAAGATATGTTATGAATTCTTTAACATCAATGGGTTGACCCCATTCCACATTATATATGTGTACATTTTCATAGTATGTCTCAGCAATTTGTTTAAAACGATTGCCAAAGGCGCCTGACACTATAACAACAAAATGATCATCAGGATTAACTATATTTAACATACTTGCTTCTAAGACACTAGTACCACTTGATGTTAAAATCATAACTTCATTTTCTGTACCAAAAATGGGTTTTAAATTGTTAAATGCTTTTTTAGCTATAGATTCAAAATCTGGTGAACGGTGACCAACCATAGGTAAACCTAAAGCATGATTGATTTCCTTTGGAACTGGAGTAGGTCCTGGTGTTAATAAAAGTGGTTCATAATAATTCATTAAATTTCCTCCCACGGTATAAGATTTAATCATTTTACCAAATATTCTGATAATTTAAAAGAGCAATCACCATGTTTATATGAGATTCATGGTGAAACTAGCGCAATTTTAACAATTATTGAATTGACGCTTGAATTTTAATTTCTACATTATTACGTATAGAATTCGAAATCATACAATTATTATCAGCTATTTCTAATAATTTAGGAAGTCGTTTCTCAAGATTTGCTTTGTCTTCCGCAGTCACTGAAATTTTAGGATAATGTGTTATTGTAGCCATTTTAAACTTACCATTCTCGAATAGGGCAGTACCCACTGAATCATTTATCAGATTGATGTCGGTAAATTTTGCTCTTTCTAATGTTGCTGCTAATGAGATGATATAACAAGACGATGCTGCTGATACTAATAATTCATCAGGATTTGTACCTACTCCATTACCACCAAGCGGTGCAGGTATAGAAATTTGTTCAGAAATAATGTCTCCATTAACAGTTCCAACTTCTTCTCTTCCACCACGCCATTCTGTTTGTACTTTAAAATCATGCTTAACCATTTATGTTTAACCTCCACTTATAATATGGTAATTTAAGTGTAGTTTAAAGTGTGACATAATTAAAGAAAGGTGACTTTTTATGAAAATTAATAAACCTAATCAAGCATTTCAAATAGTTGCTCATCGTGGTTTATCTAATCAATTTCCAGAAAATACTCTTGTTGGTTTTAAGGCGGCTTTAATGCAACATGTTGATATGTTAGAAATAGATGTACATTTCAGCAAAGACAATCATTTAGTTGTTATACATGATGACACTATTAATCGAACTTCGAATGGTGAAGGAAAAGTAAAAGACTATACACTTGAAGAATTGTTAACATTTGATTTTGGAGTAAAACATGATAAATCTTTTCAAAATACTAAGATTTCAACATTTGAAGAGGTATTATCCTTAATTAAAAATTTTTCAAAAAAGTTACTTATTGAGATTAAAGTTCCACATCAATATCCCGGAATAGAAGAAGCTGTATTAAATGCTTTAGAAATATATAAAGTTCCTAAACATAAGGCAATCATTCAATCTTTTGATGAAGATTGTATGAAACGTTTAAACTCATTGGATAGTGAGTATCAATTAGGGTTGCTTATTAGTAGAAAGAAATATTGGTATAAATCTCCAAATTTTGAAGAAATATCTGATTATGCAAATTTTATTAATCCTAATTACAAATTAGTTAATTCTAAATTTATAAAAAATGCACATAGTCAATCATTGAAGGTTATTCCATATACTGTGAATAAACCGAAAGATGTTAAAAAACTTATAAACCTTGGCGTAGATGGCATTATTTCTGATTTACCAGAGGATATCTTTAGAATATAAAATCATTTTGATCATCTATGATATAAAAAAACCACCCATTCCATAAGAAAGGGTGGTTGTTCATTATCATGAACTTATCTTGAGTAGTACTCAACGATTAATTGTTCATTAATTTCAGCTGGTAATTCGCTACGTTCAGGGAAGCGTACGAAAGTACCTTTTAAGCTATCTGCATCAAAGTCTAAGTATTCTGGTACGAAATTATTAATTTCAACAGATTCTTTGATGATGTCTAAGTTTTGTGATTTTTCACGTACAGTGATAACTTGACCAGGTTTTAATGAATATGATGGAATATCAACACGACGACCATCAACTTCAACGTGACCGTGACCAACTAATTGACGTGCTTGACGACGAGTACGAGCTAAACCTAATGAATAAACAACTGCGTCTAAACGACTAGCTAGTAAAATCATGAAGTTTTCACCATGTACACCGTGTTGTTTACCAGCGATGTCAAATGTGTTACGGAATTGTCTTTCAGTCATTCCATATAAATAACGTAATTTTTGTTTTTCACGTAATTGTAAACCATATTCTGATAATTTTTTACGTTGGTTTGGACCATGTTGTCCTGGTGCGTAAGGACGTTTTTCTAATTCTTTACCAGTACCGCTTAATGAGATACCTAAACGACGAGATTTTTTCCAGTTTGAACCTCTGAATCGAGCCATATTAAGACTCCTCCTTTTTCTTTTTTGTTGTTATGAATAAACAAAAAAGAGTGTTGCATGCCCAATAGGATATGTTGTTTTATGTGTCTTCACCTTATAGCGTCAGTTACGCGACACGTCCTCATCGGGAACAACATAGAGCTTATTGATATGCAACTGCTATTTTCGTTAATTCACACAAAGTTCATTGTAACAGTATTTTACAAAGTGTCAATACTTTTTAGTTATTTAGTTAGCTGTTTTTCAAGAACTTTGACAATAACTTCTAAACCTTCCTTATCTTCATTAGTAAATCGATCTGCGATAGGTGCATCAATATCTAGAACCCCAATTATTTCATCATTGACATGAATTGGAATTACTATTTCTGATTTACTGTTTGCATCGCAGGCAATGTGTCCTGGGAACGCGTGTACATCTTTAACTAACTGAGTTTTATCTTCTGCAACTGCAGTACCACAGACACCTTTGCCAATTGCAATATGAACGCAAGCTGGATGACCTTGAAAGGGTCCAAGAATTAGTTCTTCATTTTCAATTAGATAAAAACCAACCCAATTAATTTGATCTAAATTATCATTTAATATAGCTGATGTATTGCTTAGAATTGCGATAAGGTTCTGTTCGTCTTCGATTAAACTTTGAAGCTGTTTCGTTAATAAATTATAATTTGTTTCTTTTATTAATGGCATATGCTTACCTCATTTTGTTATTTTTAATAAAAGTATAAATGGAAAAATTTATTCTATCAATTCATTCATTTACTATTTTAATGAAAGCGGTATTTGCGTTATAATAATGATAATATAGGAGGAGAATGAGATGGTTTTATACACAATATTAGCAATAATTATCATTGTTTTAATCATTGTAGGAATCATGTTTTATTTACGTTCTAACAAACGAAAAATTGTTGAAGAAGCTGAAGAACGTAAGTTGAAAGTTCAAAGATTACCTTTTGAAGAAAATTTAAAACAACTTTCTGAATTAAATTTAAAAGGTGAAACTAGAACAAAATATGATGCTTTTAAGAGAGACACCTTAGACTATACAAATAACTATTTAGCACCCGTAGAGGAAAAAATCCACGATGCTGAAATTCAACTTGATAAGTTTCAATTTTCTGGAGCTCAAAGTGACATTGACGATGCACATGAATTAATGGATAAATATGAAGCTGGGTATCAACAACAAGTTGAAGATATTAATGAAATTGTTTCTTTACATAAGGAAAATGAACAAGTTTATGAAAAGTGCAAGACTAATTATCGAGAAATGAAGCGTGATGTGTTAGCTAACAGACATCAGTTTGGCGATGCAGCTTCACCACTTGAAAAAAGAATTGAATCATTTGAGCCAGAACTTGTACAGTATGAAGAACTTAAAGAAGAAGGTAATTACGTTCAAGCACACAACCACATTATGGGTCTAAATGAATCTATGAATGAAGTCCAAAAGTATATGGATGAAATTCCAGAATTAATTAGAGAAGCCCAAAAAGAACTACCTGGACAATTTCAAGATTTGAAATATGGTTGTCGTGACTTAAAGATGGACGGTTATGATCTAGATCACGTTAAAATCGATGGTACGCTACAAAGCTTAAAGACAGAGTTGAATTTTGTAGAACCTATGATCAGTCGTCTTGAGTTAGATAATGCAAACGATAAACTTGAACAAATTAATGATAAGCTTGATGAAATGTATGATTTGATTGAGCATGAAGTTAAAGCTAAAAATGAAGTGGAAGAAACTAAAGAACAAATTACTGATGAATTGTTCAAAGCACGTGAGATGAATTACACATTACGTACAGAAATTGACTATATTCGTGAGAATTATTTCATTAATGAAAGTGATGTTCATAGCATTAGACAACATGAGAACGAAATTCAAAATTTAGTAGCAGTTTATGATGAAATTCTTAAAGAAATGGCTAAATCTGCTGTACGTTATAGCGAAGTTAAAGACAACTTAGAATATTTAGACGATCACGTTAAAGTAATTAATGAGAATCAAGAAAAATTACAAAATCATCTTATTCAATTGAGAGAAGATGAAGCTGAGGCAGAAGATAATCTTTTAAGAATTCAATCTAAAAAAGAAGAAGTTTATCGCCGACTTTTAGCTTCAAATTTAACAAGTGTACCTGAAAGATTCATTATTATGAAAAATGAAATTGACCATGAAGTTCGTGAAACGAATGATCAATTTAGTGAACGTCCAATTCACGTTAAACAACTTAAAGATAAAGTTGTCAAAATTGTTATTCAAATGAATACTTTTGAAGATGAAGCAAATGATGTATTGGTAAATGCCGTATACGCAGAACGTTTAATTCAATATGGTAACCGTTATCGTAAAGATCATAATAATGTAGATAAGAGTTTAAACGAAGCAGAACGCTTGTTTAAAAATAATCGTTACAAACGATCAATTGAAATTTCAGAACAAGCACTTGAAAGTGTAGAACCTGGAATTACTAAATATATTGAAGATGAGGTAGCCAAAGGTTAATTTCACTTGTCTTATTGACAATAAAAATTTATAGCTTTGGTAAGTAATAAATGTTAGGTTAAAGCAAATAAATAGTAGTCTATTTTGAGGTGGGACAATGAATTCATAATGAATTCTGTCCCATCTTTTTTGATTTGTTTAAAGTTATAGTAAGTTATTGAATTCAAGGGGAGTTACTTAAATTCAGAACGCTTAATAAATAATGCTAAATAAGTTTTCAACTCAAAATCATTTAATTTGAGTCCGACGCCTTTTATTTTTATTTAAAAATAGTATAATGCTTTAGTATCTATTTTTGAAAAATATGTCTATAAAAGATAAATTTACTAAGGGTAAATAAATAATTTAATAGAGAATGAAAGAGAGTGTTTTAAGTGATCTATTTTGATAATGCAGCCACTACAAAGCCTCATAAAGATGTACTCGATTCATTTAATAAAGTAAATGAAACTGTTTATTTCAATCCAAATAGTCCTCATAAGTGGGGGTTGCAAGCGGAGAAGGTGCTTCTACAAGCAAAGGAGCGTATATCTTCAATGCTATCTATAGGACAAAATACAGATGTTATTTTCACAAGTGGTGCCACTGAATCGAATAATATAGCTTTAAAAGGTATTGCTTATCGTAAAAAGCAATTTGCAAATGAAATTATTACTTCCGTTTTAGAACATCCATCTGTCTTAGAAGTTATGAGATATTTAGAAGAAGATGGGTTTGTATTAAAATATGTTGATGTTAATGCGGATGGCCGTGTTGATATTGAACATTTAGCTTCATTGATGAATGATAAGGTCGGCCTTGTTTCTTGTATGTATGTGAATAATATTATGG
The DNA here is from genome assembly GCF_033283505.1 of Staphylococcus sp. NWU MK-U1. NCBI lineage: Bacteria > Bacillati > Bacillota > Bacilli > Caryophanales > Staphylococcaceae > Staphylococcus > Staphylococcus sp. NWU MK-U1. Next base: position 126,188 of record NZ_JAVSMG010000002.1, read on the forward strand.
GACAAATTCAACCTATTGATGAAATAGTGAACATATTAAAAGAATATCCTAAAGCACATTTACACGTTGATGCAGTTCAAGCTTTGGGAAAGATAACAATGAACCTTGAAGGTGTTAATAGTGTAAGCTTTAGTGGCCATAAATTTAATGGACTTAAAGGACAAGGTCTCCTATTAATTGACAATAAAGATAAATTAGAGCCTATTGTTCATGGCGGAGGACAAGAATACGGCGTAAGAAGTGGAACAGTGAACTTGCCGATGAATGTGTCACTAGTGAAAGCAATAACTTTAGCAATGGATAATTTAAATGAACGTAATCAACGATTAAGTGATTACAACCATGAATTACGTGAATTTTTAAAAGAGTTTAGAGGTGTATATATCAATTCTCCTATGGATTGTGCACCGCAAATATTAAATATTGCGTTTCCAGGTGTGAAAGGTGAGGTCATAGTTAATGCATTTTCTAAAATGGATATCATGGTTTCAACTACAAGCGCTTGCTCATCTAAAAGAGGGAAACTAAATGAAGTTTTAATGTCAATGGGACTTCCTGATAATAAAATTGAAGGAAGTATTAGATTATCCTTAGGGAATATGACTACTCAAGAAGATATTGATCAATTTAAAGTGAAATTTGGAACAATATACAAAGAAATTAAGGAGTTGTTAAAGTAAATGGAGTTTGATCATTTATTAGTTAGATATGGTGAACTGACTTTAAAAGGAACAAATCGGAAAAAGTTTGTAAATGCTTTGAAAGATAACGTCATTAAGTCTTTACAAACTATAGAAGGAACGCATGTTAAAGGTAAGAGAGATAGAATGTATATCTCATTAACTGAAGAAGCGGATGCACAAGAGGTAATCAATCGCTTAACTAAAATATTTGGTATTAAATCTATTAGTCCTGTTCATAAAACATCTCAAGAATTAGATGAAATAAAAAAATTATGTGTTGATTTAGCTCAAGATTTTAAACCGGGAGAGACATTCAAAATTGATGTTAAACGTGTAGATAAGTCATTTCCAATGGACACATATGCTTTACAACGTGAACTTGGAGGTGCGATTTTACAAGCAAGTGAAGATATATCGGTTGATGTGAAACAACCGGATTATAACGTAAGAGTTGAAGTAAGAATGGATGGTGTGTATGTATTCACACAAATTTATGAAGGTGCTGGAGGTTTACCAGTTGGCACTGGCGGTAAAACACTCTTAATGTTGTCAGGAGGCATTGACTCTCCAGTAGCTGGAATGGAAATTATGAAACGTGGTGTTTATATAGAAGCGATTCATTTCCATAGTCCACCTTTCACTAGTGAAAAAGCTAAAGATAAAGTGATTGAACTTACACGTATCCTCTCTGAAAGAGTGGGACCAATAAAATTGCATATAGTGCCATTTACAGAATTACAAAAACAAATAAATAAAGTAGTTCATCCTAGATACACAATGACATCTACACGTCGCATGATGTTACGTGTAGCGGATATTGTATTAGAAAAAGTTGGGGCTAATGCGATTGTTAACGGTGAAAATTTAGGACAAGTGGCAAGTCAAACATTAAAGAGTATGTACGCAATTAATGATGTGACTTCTACTCCGATTTTAAGACCACTTGTTTCGCTTGATAAGGAAGATATTGTCAAGAAAGCACGAGAGATTGGTACATTTGATGTTTCGATTCAACCTTATGAAGACTGTTGTACTATTTTCACTCCTAAAAATCCTGTAACTGAACCAGATTTTGATAAAGTAATTAAATATGAAAGTGTATTTAACTTCGATGAAATGGTTCAACGTGCAGCAGATAATATTGAAACATTAACGATTAACAAAGATTATAAGAGCGAAAAAGACCAAAACACTGATGCATTAATTGATGAGTTATTCTAAAATAGAGTAATCAAGTATTAAAAACAAAGGGGATATGCATCATGGAGATAACGCTAAATATTATATTGATTATTATAGCATTTGGATTTTTAGCTGCTTTTATCGATGCAGTAGTAGGTGGTGGTGGCCTAATTTCAACACCAGCTCTATTAGCTATAGGAATGCCACCTTCATTGGCGCTTGGTACTAACAAATTAGCCAGTTCATTTGGATCGCTTACAAGTGCAATTAAGTTTATACGTTCAGGCAAAGTAGATTTAAATATTGTACTTAAGTTATTTCCATTTGTGTTTATATTTGCAGCAGGCGGTGCTAGTTTAGCTACTATGTTGCCTGCACAAGTTTTAAAGCCTTTAATTATCATTATATTGAGCCTTGTACTGATATATACAATTATGAAAAAAGATTGGGGAAATGTGCGCACATTTTCTAAGCTAACAATTGGTAAAGCTATCATTTTTGTATCATTAATGTTAATGATTGGCTTTTATGATGGTTTCTTAGGTGGAGGCACTGGCTCTTTTATGTTATTTGTTTTGCTTATGTTTGGATTTGATTTTTTAAGTGCAACAGGTAATGCGAAAGTCTTAAATTTTGCTTCTAATTTAGGTGCATTAGTTCTGTTTATTATCTTAGGTCAGGTTGATTTTGTGTATGGCTTAATTATGGCTGTAAGTATGATAATTGGTTCATATGTAGGTGCACAATTTGCCATAAGCAAAGGTGTTGGTTATGTAAAGATACTTTTTATCATCGTTACAGCAGTTCTAATTTTGAAAAACACATATGACTACATTTTACAACTGCTTCAACATTAGATATGCTTCAGTTTTAAATGATTGATTTAAGTTTTACGACTGTCGTATGATAACAATATAATGATAAATACTATAGGAGGTCATTTCATCATGACACAAATTACTTTTAAAAATAATCCAATTCATTTAGCTGGTTCTGAAGTATCAGAAGGGCAACATGCTCCTGACTTTAAAGTATTAGATAACGATTTAAATGAAGTTAGTTTAGAAAATTATAAAGGTCAAAAGAAATTAATCAGCGTTGTACCTTCTATTGATACAGGTGTGTGTGACCAACAAACTCGTAAATTTAATGAAGAAGCGGCGCAAGAAGACGGTGTTGTTTTAACTATTTCTGCAGATTTACCATTTGCTCAAAAAAGATGGTGTGCATCAAATGGTTTAGATAACGTTATTACTTTAAGTGACCATAAAGACTTATCATTCGGTCAACAATATGGTGTCGTTATGGAAGAGTTAAGATTATTAGCTCGTTCTGTTTTTGTATTAGATAACAATGACAAAGTTGTATATAAAGAATTAGTTAGTGAAGGTACTGATTTCCCTAATTTTGATGCTGCATTAGAAGCATATCGCAACATTTAATATCAATTTTAGATGATAGATATAACGTAAAAGTGTCCATATTTATTTCAGAAATGCTACTTTAAATTAGCGTTGATTATTTTGAAGAAATAAACCGAATGGACACTTTTTTAATGGAGAGGATTAAGTTTATGAGTGAAGAACAAACAATCATGGAAAAGCTTTTCAAAACATTAGATGAAAAAGCTAAAGCTTTAAATGAACAAAACGGTCAAAGTTTTATTGAGAATTTAGGATTAGCAATGGAAGATGTTTATAGTAATAAACGTGAATTATTAGAACAAACCACATTACAAGATCGTAGAAAAGCATTTCAGTTCGCTTATTTAAGTTTAATGCAAGAAGAAACAATTCAAGCCAATCACCAAATAACACCCGATTCTATAGGTTTAATTCTCGGATTTTTAGTTCAAAAATTTACTGAAAACAACGAAGAATTACATGTTGTAGATATCGCTAGTGGTGCAGGCCATTTAAGTGCATCTGTTAATGAAGTGCTTAAGGATACTACAATAATGCATCATCTTATTGAAGTTGATCCGGTACTTTCAAGAGTTAGTGTACATTTAGCAAATTTCTTGGAGATACCGTTTGATGTTTATCCTCAAGATGCAATTATGCCGTTACCTTTAGAAGAAGCGGATATAGTTATTGGTGATTTACCGATAGGATATTATCCTCTAGATGAACGAAGTCATGAAATGCAATTAGGATTTAAAGAAGGGCATAGCTATTCTCACTATTTACTAATTGAACAAGCAATTACTGCTTTGAAACAATCTGGTTTCGCATTTTTAGTAGTTCCAAGTAATATTTTTGAAGATGACAATGTAAAACAGTTGGAAAATTTCATTGCTACAGAAACAGAAATGCAAGCATTTCTAAATTTACCTAAGACGTTATTTAAGAACGAAAATGCGCGTAAATCAATATTGATTTTACAAAAGAAAAAATCGAATGAGACTAAGCCAGTTGAAGTGTTATTAGCAAATATTCCTGATTTTAAAAATCCTAATCAATTCCAAGGATTTATTGGTGAATTAAATACTTGGATGAAAGACAATCATCCTCAAAAATAAACTGTGATATTCTTGAATTATGTCTGTATTAATGGTTAAATAAATATGGATATTAATTAATAAATTGGAGGACAATAATATATGTCTAGTTTAGTTTTAGCGATTAACGCTGGTAGTTCTTCTTTAAAATTTCAACTAATAAGAATGCCTGAAGAAACTCTAGTAACAAAAGGTTTAATCGAACGTATCGGTATTAAAGATTCAATCTTCACAATTGAAGTGAATGGTGAAAAAATTAAAGATGTTAAAGATATCAAGGATCATGAAGAAGCAATTAACATCATGTTAGACAGTTTCAAACAACATGGCATCATTGATGACATTAATGATATTGCTGGTACAGGACAACGTGTTGTGCACGGTGGTGAGTTATTCCCAACGTCTGCATTAGTTACAGATAAAGTGGAAGAACAAATTGAGTCATTAAGTGAATTAGCACCATTGCATAACCCTGCTAACTTAATGGGTATCCGTGCATTCAGAAAATTATTACCAAACATTCCTCATGTAGCAGTGTTTGATACTTCATTCCACCAATCAATGCCAGAACAATCATATTTATATAGCTTACCTTACCAATACTATAAAGATTATGGTATTCGCAAATATGGTTTCCATGGTACAAGTCACAAATATGTATCACAACGTGCTGCTGAAATCATGAATAAACCAATTGAAGAGTTACGCATTATCTCTTGTCATATTGGTAATGGTGCATCAATTGCTGCCATCGATGGTGGTGAATCAATCGATACATCAATGGGATTCACTCCATTAGCAGGTGTTACAATGGGTACACGTTCAGGTAATATCGACCCTGCATTAATTCCTTTCATTATGCAAAAGACTGGTCAAAACGCCGAAGAAGTTCTTAATGTATTAAACAAAGAATCAGGTCTACTTGGTATTTCAGGTACATCAAGTGACTTACGTGACCTTGAAAGTAATGCAGAAGAAGGTAAAGAACGTGCACAATTAGCACTAGACGTATTTGCTTCAAGAATTCATAAATATATTGGTTCTTATGCTACAAGAATGCATGGCGTGGATGTCATTGTATTTACAGCTGGTGTAGGAGAAAACTCTTCAACAGTACGTGCTAAAGTATTAGAAGGCTTAGAATTCATGGGCATCTATTGGGATCCTAAGAAAAATGAAGCAATCCGTGGTGAAGAAGGATTTATCAATTACCCACACTCACCAGTTAAAGTTATTGTTATTCCAACAAATGAAGAAGTTATGATTGCTAGAGATACAGTTAAATTTGGCGAATTATAATCGATAGTAGGGTGAATAAAAAAGCACAAAAATGATTGTTGTTTTAAACATCATTTTTGTGCTTTTCCTATTATATTATATGCAAGATTCATTGTTAATATTCAGTATGATTAATCTTTAGTAATAATTTTGAAGTCATATACTTTAACCTAGACTTCATGTAGTACGTTTATGTTAATTATTACTCTCTATAATATATATCACCTTGAATTTCTTTGTCATACCTTTTTTCTAGGAGACCATTTGAATCAAATGAGAAATAAAATGTATCAATATTGTTGTTCACATCTATAAAATCCACCTCAGCAAACTTGCCATCATACTTTGTGACTTGATACTTTAATAATTCTTTTCTTCCTAATACTTCTCTTTTTAATTCTCCGTTAGATCTAAATTCTAGATATGAACCATATACTGTGAAATACTTACCGACTAATTTCTTTTTAAATTTTTCTTCTTCTGATATTTTTGGTTTTGTGATAGTATTAATAATATTTTGGCTACACCCAGAAACAATTAATGAAATGCAAATAATTGTAAATACAAGTAATAAGATTTTTTTCATAAGTTTACTCCTTAAATAATTTAAAAATATTTTATAAAACTTATTAAAATATATAAAGAGTTAAAAAATCTATTTTTTGGATATAAGTAACTAAAGAAAACTAATGTTGCATGGATATAAAATAAAAAAGAGATAGAGTATTATACTCTATCTCCATAAATATTTACCTTGAGTGTGATATAACTTTTATGAATATTGTTTTCTAAATTCTGGAGTCGCAACTTCAGGTTGGAAATCTTCAGGAATTTCTTCTGTACGTACTACTAATACATCACATGGTGCGTGACGTACAATTGCTTCAGATACAGAACCGACAATAAATCTTTCAACGGCATTTAAACCTGAAGTACCACACATAATTAAATCTACACCTAATTCACTTGCTAATTTTTTAGGGATAATTGCTTTAGGAGAACCAAATTCTAAACGAGTTTCAACGTTAGTTACTCCAGCACGCGTTGCAACTTCTTGATAACCTTTTAATAATTCTTCAGAGAAACTTCTAGACTTCTCAGTGAATTGTGCATCGTATACTTCATAAGAAGAATACGTTCTTGAATCGATAATGTTCACTATAGTTAATTTAGCGTCATTACGTTTAGCTACGTCTACTGCTTTGTTGAAAGCCCACTCAGCTTCGTGTGAACCATCAACTGCGATTAAAATGTTTTTGTATGTTAACATCTTAATAACCCCCTTAGCTTTTCTTACTTATATATTACCACAAATTTCAGAATTTTTACTCTTTATATTTTAACAATAATGTGTACTTTTTCTGATTGCGCTTTCATTGGTTTAGCGTTACGATAGTGATGGAGGTGGATGGAATGAAAATTGGTATTCCAAAAGAGATAAAAAATAACGAAAACAGAGTTGGTTTGTCACCAAGTGGTGTACATGCATTAGTTGAGCAAGGACATACAGTACTTGTTGAGAAAGATGCTGGTTTAGGTTCATTCTTTGAAGATAAAGATTACAAAGATGCAGGTGCTGACATTGTATCTGAACAGTCATCTGTATGGGATGTAGAAATGGTTATTAAAGTTAAAGAACCATTGGAAGAAGAGTATAAATATTTCAAAGAAGGACTCATCTTATTTACATACCTACATCTTGCTAATGAAGAAAAATTAACTCAAGCGTTAGTTGATAATAAAGTCGTAGGTATTGCCTATGAAACGGTTCAATTACCTGACCGTTCATTACCATTATTAACACCAATGAGTGAAGTTGCAGGACGTATGTCTGCTCAAGTTGGCTCACAATTCCTACAAAAATTTAACGGTGGAATGGGTATTTTACTTGGAGGCGTTCCTGGAGTACCAAAAGGTAAAGTATCTATCATCGGTGGCGGTCAAGCTGGTACAAATGCGGCTAAAATCGCACTAGGTTTAGGTGCTAATGTTACAATCTTAGATGTAAACCCTAAACGATTAGCTGAATTAGATGATTTATTTGATGGCCGTGTGAACACAATTATGTCTAACCCATTAAATATTGAAAATGCAGTTAAAGAAAGTGATTTAGTTATTGGTGCCGTATTAATCCCTGGTGCAAAAGCACCTAGCTTGGTAACTGAAGATATGATTAAACAAATGAAAGATGGTTCAGTGATTGTTGATATCGCTATTGACCAAGGTGGTATTTTTGAGACTACAGATAAAATTACGACACACGATGATCCAACATATGTAAAACATGGTGTTGTTCACTATGCAGTTGCGAATATGCCAGGTGCAGTACCTCGTACATCTACAATTGCATTAAATAATGCAACATTACCTTATGCGCAATTATTAGCAAGTAAGGGTTACCGTGAAGCATTCAAAGCTAACCACGCATTATCTTTAGGTTTAAATACGTACAAAGGTCATGTAACTCACAAAGGTGTAGCTGAAGCGTTCGGTTTAGAATATACATCTGTTGAAGATGCATTAAAAGAAGATTAATAATTGATTTAATATAAATAATCCAGTTGAGTGCATAGTTTTTTACTATAAACTCAACTGGATTTTTAATTTTTATTTATCATAGTGTGTTAGTATTTCATAACCATTTTCAGTTACTAAAATATCATCTTCAATACGAACGCCAGCAACATTTGGTACATATATACCAGGTTCTATCGTAATAACCATTCCCGCTTCAAGTAGGTTTGAATTTGTACTTGAAACATCTTGATATTCATGTTCTTCTAAACCAAGGCCATGTCCTAATCTGTGAGGGAAATAATCACCGTATCCAGCATCACTTATAATGTCTCTAGCGATTTTATCAATTTCTTGTAAAGGGACGCCTGCTTTAATTGCCTCAATTGCATTGGTTTCTGCTTCTAAAACAATATTATAAATTGTTTGAGCTTCTTCAGAAGGGGTTCCGAATTTTACTGTACGTGTCATATCGCTACAATAATGATTATATATAACCCCTAAATCAAATAATACATATTCATCTTTAACAAGTTTTCTTTCTCCTGGTGTCCCGTGAGGTGATGCAGCGTGATCTCCAAATAATACCATTGTGTCAAAACTCATCTCACTAACACCAAATTTTTTGATTTCATTTTCAATATGATTGACTACTTCACGTTCTGTTACACCAACTTTAAGGAATTCGGTACCAATTTCGATGCATTTGTCAGCGAGTTTTGCCGCTTCGCGAATATTTTCAATTTCGGATTCGTTTTTAATATTACGTAATTCTTTAATTGTTTGATCAATATCGCCATAGTGCTGAACACCAAAGTTTTGAGTTAACTCGCGTTGACGTTTTACTGTTAAGTGTTCACTTTCAATCAATAACTTATTAAAAGATAACGGATCAATTTCAAAAGGATTCTCAGTATCTAAGTAGCCAATGATTTTTCCTTCAAATGGAGAATTCTTAACTTCTTCAACTTCCATCTTTGGACAATATAAGGTTTGATCTCCATTTGCTGTAATTAATAGTGCAAATAGTCTCTTATGAGGTTCGCTTCTATACCCAGTGAAGTAGAATACATTGAGAGGAGTTGTTATCCATGCAGCGTCAGCTTGTTCATGTTGTAATTGTTTAGTTATTTTTTCGATTTTACTCATTCAATCATCTCCATTAAGTATTTATGTTAATTTTACGTCTAATCAGCTTAGAATTCAAAATTATTTAATGCAATAAGCGATTATTTTAGTTTCATGTTATATCTTTAATAGCTAGGGTATAATTATAATAATCAAGCAATAGGAGGCTATAATTATGAAACTTTCTTTTCATGGGCAATCAACGATTTATTTTGAAGGTAATGGTAAAAAAGTAATTGTAGATCCATTTATTTCGGGTAATGACAAATGTGATTTAGATGAACAAACATTAGATGTAGACTATATTATTTTAACTCATGGTCATGCCGATCACTTTGGCGATGTAGTTGAGTTAGCAAATCGTAATCACGCAACTGTTATAGGTTCTGCTGAATTACAAGGGTATTTAAGTACTTATCACGGTGTAGAAGATGTTCATGGTATGAATATCGGTGGCAAAGCTAAATTTGATTTTGGTAGCGTTAAATATGTTCAAGCTTTCCATAGTTCAAGTTTCACACATGAAGATGGTATCCCTGTTTACTTAGGCATGCCAATGGGACTTATATTAGAAGTTGAAGGTAAAACGATTTATCACATGGGTGATACAGGATTGTTTAGTGATATGAAATTAATTGTTGAAAGACACCCTGTTGATGTATGTTTTGTTCCAATTGGAGATAACTTTACTATGGGTATTGATGATGCAAGTTATGCAATTAATGAATTTGTTAAACCTAAGATTTCGGTTCCAGTTCATTACAATACTTTCCCATTAATTGAACAAGATCCACAGCAATTTAAGGATGCAGTGCATGAAGGTGAAGTACAAATATTAGAACCTGGTGAGTCTGTATCATTTTAATAAATGTAAATATAAATGAAGTAATTAATTAGTTTAATGAAATAAATAAGCACAAAGGTGATTTATACATGAACAATCATCTTTGTGCTATTATTTTGACGCATCTTTTGAAATTGTACTAACTATTTTACAATCAATACAGGGATGGTAGCACGTTTAGCTACTTTGTGACTTACGCTGCCTAATACGAATTTTTTCTGAGATTCAGCTTTACGGTTACTTAATACGACGATTTCATATTTACCACTATTAGCGTGTTTCACTAATTCGTCCTTAGGGTTACCACGCACGATGATTTGATCATAATCAATGCCGTAGTCTTCTAAAGTAGTTCGTGTTTTTTCTAGCAATTGACTACGTTTTTCAGTCAATTCATTAATATGCGTACCAGCTTTAATTGATGCTTGTGCATCCTGTTCACCAATCGCATTTAAAATAGTTACTACGGTATCTGGACCTGCTAATTTTGATACTTCCTTCAACGCTTTCTCATTTTTTAATTGAGTATCTACACCTAATAAAATATTTTTATACATAGGTCATCCCTCCTCATAAACAATTATATATAAAATATTTTAATTTTACCAATGTATATAATTAAAATAATTAAAGATTTAATTAACATAACTTGATTTATTAATTAATAAAAAATCAAACTGATGAAGCGTTTTTAAAACTAATTAATTTACATTTTCTAAATCGATTTTTTATGATTAAAAAGTTATAATAAATAAAACACTGTACATTATAAAGAGGTATTATCAATGACTAAACATGAACAAATCATAGCATACATAGAATCGTTAAATGTTGGCCAAAAAATTTCTGTCAGGAAAGTTGCCAAAGTAATGAAAGTATCTGATGGGACGGCATATAGAGCTATAAAAGATGCCGGACAACTTGGGTTAGTAACTACCATTGATAGAGTAGGTACAGTACGTATTGATAAAAAGAATCGTGAGGAGATTGAGAACCTTACGTTTAAAGAAATTTTAAAAATCATTGATGGAGATATCATTGGTGGTAAAAATGGATTAACAAAAAGTGTTTCAAAATTTGCGATAGGTGCAATGGAACTTAAAGATGTGGTTAAATATTTAAGTCATCATACATTGTTAATCGTAGGTAATAGGCCCGATGTTCAGTTAGAAGCGTTAAAAAGAGGTAGTGGCGTACTTATTACTGGAGGTTTTAAAACAACACAAAAAATTATTGATTATGCTAATAATCATGATTTACCAATCCTGTCTTCAAATTATGATACATTTCTTGTAGCCAATATTATTAATAGAGCAATGTATAATCAAATGATTAGAAAAGAAATTTTAATAGTTGAAGATATAGTGAAACCAATTAACGATATGACGGTTATATTTGATGAAATGGGTATTGAAGATTATAAATCACGTGCCAAAGTTACAGGTCATTCAAGGTTTCCAGTTGTAGATAAAGATTGGCGATTAGTTGGGATCGTTACGAGTAAGGAAGTCATTCAAATGAACTCGGATGATACCATTGCTAAAGTAATGACGAAACGTCCTATCAATGTTGAATTAAATACAACGGTAGCGAGTTGTGCTCACATTATGATTTGGGAAGGAATTGAGATATTACCCGTAACTCAGAATAAAAGAGCAATAGGTGTAATAACGAGAGATGACGTATTAAAAGCGATGCAACTTATTGGCAGACAACCTCAAATAGGTGAGACGATTAATGATCAAATAGCGAAACATATTACGATTTCACAAAGTGATATTTCGGTTGAGGTTTCTCCGTTATTAACCAATCAATATGGCACATTAAGTAAGGCTGTATTTGTCGCTATTATTGAAGAAACAATAAAACATGAATTGCGAAAATATAAAAAGGTAGATGTTATGATTGAAAGTTTAAATATCATCTATATTAAAACTGTGCCAATTGAAGCATCAATTAGAGTTCAATATGACATGCTCGATGTTGGAAGGAACTTTGCTAAATTGGAAGTCGCGATGGTAAGCGGGAATGAAAAAGTCGCAAATGCAATGATAATTTGTCAGATGTTTGAGGATATGCAAAGTATTTAATTTTAAAGTAATAAATCTAATTTAAGGAGATATAATAATGGTAGAAATTTTTAATGAAATCATGCAAAGAGTTAAAGAGGCAGAAACAATTATTATTCATAGACATGTGAGACCAGATCCAGATGCTTATGGCTCACAACTTGGATTAAAGTTATATCTTGAACGAAAATTCCCTGAAAAAAATGTCTATGCTGCAGGTGAAGCTGAACCATCATTATCATTTATAGGAGACTTAGATAAAATTGATGACAGTTTATATAGTGATGCACTTGTAATTGTATGTGATACTGCAAATGCACCACGTATTGATGATCAAAGATATTTAAATGGACAGTCATTAATTAAAATAGATCATCATCCTGCTACTGATCAATACGGCGATGTAAATTTTGTTAATACTGAAGCATCTTCTACAAGTGAAATTATATTTGATTTCATCGTACATTTTAATGATCTAAGTTTCATTGATGAACAAGTAGCTCGAGTATTGTATTTAGGTATTGTTGGAGACACAGGGCGATTCTTATTCAGTAATACATCACCCCATACAATGGAAGTTGCTAGTCAATTATTGGCATATCCATTCAATCATAATGCCGAATTAAATAAAATGTCCGAAAAAGATCCTAAGTTAATGCCTTTCCAAGGATATATTTTACAAAATTTTGAACTATCAGATTCACATGAATATTGTCAAATTAAAATAACTAATGATGTTTTAAAGCAGTTTGACATTCAGCCTAATGAAGCTTCTCAATTTGTAAATACAGTTGCGGATATTAGCGGTTTAAAAATATGGATGTTTGGTGTAGATGAGGGAGATCAAATTAGATGTCGTATTCGATCTAAAAGGATTACTATTAATGATGTCGCTAATCAATTTGGTGGGGGAGGCCACCCAAATGCATCAGGTGTGTCAGTCTATAGTTGGGATGAATTTGAAGAATTAGCACAAGCTTTACGTCAGAAATTATAAATTTAAGAAAGGAAGTCATTCATGGTTGCTCATTTAAATCTTCATACAGCATATGATTTATTAAATTCTAGTTTGAGAATCGATGATGTAGTTAAAAAAGCACAACATAATCATTATGATACATTAGCGATTACTGATACTAATGTCTTATATGGCTTCCCTAAATTTTATGATGCTTGTATTAAAGCCAATATTAAACCAATTTTTGGAATGACAGTTAACGTTACGGATGGTTTGTATACAATTGAGACTGTGGTTTTAGCTATAAATAATGATGGCTTAAGATCACTATTTCAACTCTCTTCCGCAATTAAAATGAAGCAAAAAGACGTTATATCAGTTGAGTGGTTAAAAAAGTATTCAACAAATATAGTAATCATATTTAAACAAGCAAATCAATCTCATTATTCTATAGTTGAACAATTTCAAAACCACCAAAATATATTTATAAATCATTCAAGCGACTTAGCATTTTATAATAATATAAAAGTAGTTTGGTTTGAAAATGCACGATACTTAAATCAAGAAGATGTTGGGACGATTCCAGCACTTGAAGCAATTAAAAATAATACTAAGCTAGATTTGGTTAATGATACTGAAGATATTGGGGAACATTTTCCTAATCAAAATGAATTAGAAACATTAAATATAGACAGAGAGGTATGGAATAATACACTTGAACTAGCTAATTTATGTAGTGCAAGCTTAGAATATCATCAAAATTTACTACCTAAATTCGATGCACCATCAGGTAGTTCCTCAAAAGAGTATTTATGGTCACAACTTCAATCAAGTTTAAAGAAGATGGAATTAAATCATGATGAACGCTATACAAAAAGATTAGAACATGAATATCGCGTTATAACTGAAATGGGTTTTGAAGACTACTTTTTAATTGTGAGTGATTTAATTCACTACGCTAAAACACATGATGTTATGGTTGGTCCTGGGCGGGGATCCTCAGCTGGTTCATTAGTTAGCTTCCTACTCGGCATTACTACAATAGATCCAATTAGATTTAATCTATTATTTGAACGTTTTTTAAATCCTGAACGTGTAACAATGCCAGATATAGATATTGATTTTGAAGACACGCGTAGGGAAAGAGTCATTCAATACGTTCAAGATAAATATGGAAAACATCGTGTTTCGGGTATTGTCACATTCGGACATTTATTGGCTAGGGCCGTTGCAAGAGATGTAGGTCGCATAATTGGATTTGATGATAAAACTTTAAATGAAATTTCTAAGTTAATACCTAATCAACTAGGTATAACTTTAGATAAGGCATATGAGGATGAGCAATTTAAGCAATTTGTACATAGAAATCATCGACATGAAAAGTGGTTTGAATTAAGTAAGAAATTAGAAGGCTTACCTAGACATACTTCAACACATGCAGCAGGTATTATTATTAACGATCAACCTTTATATAATTATGCACCACTTACATTGGGCGATACTGGTTTATTGACGCAATGGACGATGACAGAAGCAGAGCGAATTGGTCTACTAAAGATTGACTTTTTGGGGTTAAGAAATTTATCTATCATACATCAAATTATCACTCAAGTAAAAAAAGATTTAAATATTACTCTAGAGATTGAAGAGATACCGTTTAATGATGTAGATGTATTTAAGTTATTATCTAGGGGAGATACAACTGGAATCTTCCAACTTGAATCCGAAGGTGTAAGAAAAGTATTAAAACGACTTCAGCCTGAACATTTTGAAGATATCGTTGCGGTTACGTCTTTATATAGACCAGGACCTATGGAAGAAATTCCGACTTATATTTCAAGACGACATAACGAAAGTGAAATTAAATACTTACATCCTGATTTAGAACCCATACTTAAAAATACGTATGGTGTAATAATCTATCAAGAACAAATTATGCAAATCGCTAGTCAATTTGCTAGCTTTAGTTATGGACAAGCAGATATTTTACGTCGTGCCATGAGTAAAAAGAATAGAGCAGTATTAGAAAGTGAAAGACAACATTTTGTCGAAGGTGCGATAAAAAATAAATATGATGAGAAGATAAGTAAACAAATATTTGATTTAATTCTTAAGTTTGCTGATTATGGATTTCCTAGAGCACATGCAGTAAGTTATTCAAAAATTGCATATATCATGGCATATTTGAAGGTTCACTATCCTAATTATTTTTACGCTAATATTTTAAGTAATGTCGTTGGTAATGAATCTAAAACAGCGGCCATAATTGATGAAGCTAAAAATCAAAAATTGAAAATTTTGCCTCCTAATATTAATGAAAGCTATTGGTATTATAGAGCAACTAAATCAAATATTTATCTATCCTTAGGTGCTATTAAAGGTGTTGGTTATCAGAGCGTTAAATCAATTGTTGATGAAAGGTATCAAAATGGTAAGTATAAAGATTTCTTTGATTTTACTAGACGAATTCCAAATCGCATAAAGACTAGAAAATTACTTGAATCATTAATATTGGTAGGCGCTTTTGATACTTTTGGAAAAACACGTTCAACTTTATTAAGTTCTATTGATCAAGTTTTAGATGAAGTGTCAAATGTAGAACAAAACGATTTGTTAATGGATATTTTAACACCTAAGCAAGCTTACACTGATAAAGAGGAATTTAGTGATCAAATGATTAGTAGTTACGAAATGGAATACTTGGGATTTTATGTTTCTAATCATCCAGTTGAAAAGCAATTTAATAAAAAGCAATATTTAGGTATCTATACACTAAGTAATGTTGTTAATCACAAACCTATTTTGGTTCAAGTAGATCAAATCAAACAAATAAGGACCAAGAATGGTCAAAATATGGCATTTTTAGTTCTAAATGATGGACGACATACGATGGATGCAGTTTTATTTCCAGATAAGTTCAAACGGTATGAAACTCAATTAAATGAGAGAGAAATGTATATTGTTTGGGGGAAATTTGAAAAGAGAAAACAACAATTGCAGCTTATTTTAAATCAAATGGATTCAGTTGAACATTTCGAAGTAACTAAAATAAATGAGGCATCTCAAATTATTTTAAGAAACATTCAAAACTTAGATGAAATTAAACAAATTCTTAATGATCATCAAAACAACTATATGATTAAAGTGAATATATATAATGAACAAACTGGAGAACTTGATTATTTGGGTAGTATGGATAAAACATCGAATGAAATTAAAAACTTTGTTGAGGCTTTTGATCCAAAAGATATAAGAATTTTATAACTTTTATGTATAAAAAAATTATGATATAGTAAACTGATGATTTATAAAATAAAGTCATCAGTTTATTTTATCTTAAAAAATTTTAAATGCAGAGAATATATATTCATTATACTGATGAACTTTCGATATTTTAGTAAATAAACAGGGGTTGATTTAATGTCTTTAAGAGATGATGCATTACAAATGCATAAAGAAAATCAAGGTAAGTTGGAAATTACACCTAATATCAAAGTTACTAATAAAGAAGAATTAAGTTTAGCCTATTCACCAGGCGTAGCAGAACCGTGTAAAGAAATACATGAAGATCCAAGAACTGTATATGATTACACGATTAAAAGAAATACTGTGGCTGTTGTTACTGATGGCACTGCAGTTTTAGGTTTAGGTAATATTGGTGCCTCAGCTAGTATTCCTGTTATGGAAGGTAAAGCTGTTCTTTTTAAAAGTTTTGCAGGTATAAATGGTGTACCTATCGCTTTAGATACTAAAGATACAGAAGAAATTATTAGAACAGTTAAATTAATTTCACCTAATTATGGAGGAATTAATCTAGAAGATATTTCAGCACCAAGATGTTTTGAAATTGAAGATCGTCTTAAAAAAGAAACTAATATTCCAGTTTTCCATGATGATCAACATGGTACAGCGATTGTTACTATGGCTGGTTTAATCAATGCACTAAGAATAGTTGATAAAGATTTATCTGATATTAAAGTTGTGTTAAATGGTGCAGGTGCAGCAGGTATTGCAATTGTTAAATTATTAGATTCTTACGGTGTCAGAAATATGATAATGTGCGATTCAAAAGGTGCTATTTTTGAAGGTCGATCTTATGGTATGAATGACACTAAGGATTATGTAGCTAAATTCACAAATAAAGATAAAATTGAAGGTTCATTACAAGATGTAATTAAAGATGCTGATGTATTTATAGGTGTTTCAGTTGATAACTTACTATCAAAAGACATGGTTAAATCAATGGCGGATGATGCAATCATCTTTGCAATGGCTAACCCAGATCCAGAAATCAAGCCCGATGATGCTAAAGAAGCAGGCGCTAAAGTTGTAGGAACAGGTCGTTCAGATTTTCCAAACCAAATTAATAATGTACTTGCGTTCCCAGGTATTTTTAGAGGTGCATTAGACACTGAATCAACACACATAAATGAAGATATGAAGAAAGCGGCGGTTGTAGCGATTGCTAATCTTATAGATGAAGATGAGTTAAATCCGGATTATTGTATTCCTGGTCCTTTCGATAAAAGGGTAGCTCCTTCAGTTGCACGTGAAGTTGCAAAAGCAGCAATGGAAACTGGCGTGGCAAGAATTGAAGTGGATCCTCAAAAAGTTTATGATAAAACAATGCAATTAACAGACTTGAAATAACCTAGAATTGCAACAATTTTAATAAAAAACAAAGACATGTATTATTTCTAACTCATATTTTATGTTCGATCATATATTAAATTGAGATGTAATAAATTAAGGTTGTATGGTTAGGTGGAGGTTTACGAATGTTTAAAGACTTTTTTAATCGTAGTAGTAAAAAACGAAAATATTTAACAGTTCAAGATTCAAAACAAAATGAAGTACCAGCAGGTATTATGACTAAATGTCCAAAATGCAAAAAAATAATGTATACAAAAGAATTAAATGAGAATTTAAATGTATGTTTTAACTGTGATCACCATATTGCATTACCTGCATATAAGAGAATTGAAGCAATCACTGATGAAAATAGTTTCGTTGAATTTGATAAAGGAATGACATCAGCAAATCCTTTAGACTTTCCTGGTTATCAAGAAAAAATTGAAAAAGACCAACAAAAAACTGATTTAAGCGAAGCGGTTGTAACCGGTACTGCCAAACTAGATGGTGTTCGATTTGGTGTAGCTGTTATGGATGCTAGATTTAGAATGGGAAGTATGGGTTCAGTTGTTGGTGAGAAAATATGTCGAATTATTGATTATGCAACAGAACATAGACTACCATTCATATTATTTTCTGCAAGTGGTGGTGCTAGGATGCAAGAGGGTATTATTTCATTGATGCAAATGGGTAAAACGAGTGTTTCATTGAAACGACACTCAGATGCCGGATTATTATATATTTCTTATCTTACGCATCCAACAACTGGTGGTGTTTCTGCTAGTTTTGCATCTGTTGGGGATATCAATTTAAGTGAACCTAAAGCCTTAATTGGATTTGCTGGTCGACGTGTTATTGAGCAAACTATTAATGAGAAACTTCCAGATGATTTCCAAACTGCAGAGTTTCTTCTTGAGCATGGTCAACTTGATAAAGTTGTTCACCGTAAAGAGATGAAAGAAACACTTGCTCAATTATTAAAATTGCACCAAGAGGTGAATAAAGATGCTTGATTTTGAAAAACCACTTTTTGAAATAAAAAATAAAATTGAATCTCTTAAGCAATCTCAAGAAAAAAATGATGTAGATTTACAAGATGAAATTGATTTACTTGAAGCATCACTTGAAAGAGAAACCAAAAAAATATATA
Organism: Staphylococcus sp. NWU MK-U1; assembly: GCF_033283505.1. Classification (NCBI taxonomy): domain Bacteria; kingdom Bacillati; phylum Bacillota; class Bacilli; order Caryophanales; family Staphylococcaceae; genus Staphylococcus; species Staphylococcus sp. NWU MK-U1. Next base: position 145,126 of record NZ_JAVSMG010000002.1, read on the forward strand.
CCAATCTTAAGCCTTGGGATAGAGTGCAAATTGCTCGTCTCCAAGAACGACCTACGACATTAGACTATATTCCATATATCTTCGATTCATTTATTGAATTGCATGGAGATCGTAATTTTAGAGATGACCCTGCAATGATTGGTGGAATTGGGTATTTAAACGGTACCCCTGTTACAGTTATAGGCCAACAAAGAGGTAAAGATACTAAGGATAATATATATCGAAATTTTGGTATGGCGCATCCTGAAGGTTATCGTAAAGCATTAAGATTAATGAAACAAGCAGAGAAATTTAATAGACCTATTTTTACTTTCATTGATACTAAAGGTGCTTATCCAGGTAAAGCTGCTGAAGAACGCGGACAAAGTGAATCTATTGCCAGAAACTTAGTTGAGATGGCATCTCTAAAAGTGCCAGTTATAGCTATCGTTATCGGCGAAGGTGGTAGTGGTGGTGCACTAGGAATAGGTATAGCCAATCGAATTATGATGCTTGAAAACAGTACGTATTCTGTTATTTCCCCAGAGGGAGCAGCGGCACTGTTATGGAAAGATAGTTCATTAGCAAAAATGGCTGCCGAAACTATGAAAATTACTGCAAAAGATTTACATCATTTAAACGTTATTGATAGTGTGATTGACGAACCTTTAGGTGGTGCACACAATAATATAGAACAACAAGCTATTGATATTAAGCAAGCATTCGTAAATCAATTAGAACAACTTCAACAACAAAGTGCTGATGAATTAGTTGAAGATAGATTTAATAAGTTTAGAAATATCGGTGCTTTTATTGAAAAATAGCTGGGCTGGGACAAATACAAATTAATATTTAAAACTACTTTGAAAACACAGTTGCAAATTAAGTTGTGAAGGAACCTTTATTATATTTTTCTAGCTGTAGTTTTCCTTATAGGGGTGAAACAATTGATTCTAGTTGAATATTGTTCACCCTTTTTTTATTTCGAAAAGAAATATTGATTATAAAACGTTTACATGAATTTTGTGCACCTATATTGATGGAACACTAAAAAAAATTGTGGTAATTTATTATTAAAGAGAAATCTAGTTAGGAAAGGGAATGTCGTCATGAAGAAAATTGCGGTTTTAACTAGTGGTGGAGATTCACCAGGCATGAATGCTGCTGTTAGAGCAGTTGTGCGTAAGGCGATTTATAACAACATTGAAGTTTATGGAATTTATCAAGGTTATCAAGGGTTACTTGATGACAATATTCATAAACTTGAATTGGGTTCAGTAGGGGATACAATTCAACGTGGAGGAACTTTCCTTTACTCTGCAAGATGTCCACAATTTAAAGAGGCGAGTGTAAGACAAAAAGGTATAGAGAATTTACATAAACGTGGTATTGAGGGACTAGTAGTAGTTGGGGGAGATGGCAGTTACCGAGGTGCCCAACGTATTAGTGAAGAAACGAAAGATATTAAAACAATAGGAATTCCAGGTACTATTGATAATGATATTAATGGTACTGACTTCACTATTGGGTTTGACACAGCGTTGAACACAATTATTGATAGTGTAGACAAGATTAGAGACACAGCTTCAAGTCATGCTAGAACTTTTATTGTAGAAGTTATGGGACGTGATTGTGGTGATTTAGCATTATGGGCTGGCTTATCAGTTGGTGCTGAAACAATATTAGTTCCTGAAGCTAATACAGATATTAAAGATATTGCCGAAAAAATAGAAAAAGGTATCAAACGAGGTAAAAAACACTCAATCGTCATGGTAGCTGAGGGCAGTATGAGTGGACAAGAATGTGCGGATCAATTAATGAAATATATTAATGTTGATGCACGTGTGTCTGTACTGGGCCATATCCAACGTGGTGGTAGCCCATCAGGTGCTGACAGAGTATTAGCTTCACGCTTAGGTGGTTACGCCGTTGATTTATTAATACAAGGTCGTTCTGGACATGGAGTAGGTATTATGAATAACAAATTGACTGCTACACCATTTGATGAAATTTTCAATGGTAACGACCATAAATTCAATACTGATATTTATGAATTAGCGAAAGAGTTATCTATTTAATTTAGGAGGCTTTTTAAAATGAGAAAGACTAAAATTGTATGTACAATTGGACCTGCATCAGAGTCTGAGGAAATGTTAGAAAAATTAATGAAAGCTGGTATGAACGTAGCGCGTTTGAATTTCTCTCATGGTAGCCATGAAGAGCATAAAGCACGTATTGATACGATTCGTAAAGTAGCTGATAAATTAGGTAAAACAATTGGTATCTTATTAGATACTAAAGGACCTGAAATTCGTACTCATGACATGAAAGATGGCTTAATTATGCTTGAAAAAGGCAAAGAAGTTATCGTTAGTATGTCTCAAGTTGAAGGTACACCTGAAAAATTCTCAGTAACTTATGAAGATTTAATCAACGATGTTCAAGTAGGTTCTTACATTTTACTTGATGATGGTTTAGTTGAACTACAAGTAAAAGACATCGATAAAACAAAAGGCGAAGTTAAATGTGATATCTTAAATACGGGTGAATTAAAAAATAAAAAAGGCGTAAATTTACCAGGTGTAAAAGTTAATTTACCAGGTATTACTGATAAAGATGCTGATGATATCTTATTTGGTATCAAAGAAGATGTTGATTATATCGCAGCAAGCTTTGTACGACGTCCAAGTGATGTCTTAGATATTCGTGAAATTCTTGAAAGAGAAAACAATCATAATATCACTATTTTCCCTAAAATTGAAAACCAAGAAGGAATTGACAATATAGAAGAAATATTAGAAGTTTCTGATGGTTTAATGGTAGCTCGTGGTGACATGGGTGTTGAAATTCCACCAGAATCTGTACCAATTGTACAAAAAGATTTAATCAGAAAATGTAATAAACTAGGTAAACCAGTTATCACAGCTACTCAAATGTTAGATTCAATGCAACGTAATCCTCGTGCGACAAGAGCGGAAGCTAGTGACGTTGCTAATGCAATTTATGATGGTACTGACGCAGTTATGCTTTCTGGTGAAACTGCTGCTGGTTTATATCCAGAAGAGGCTGTTAAAACAATGAGAAATATTGCGGTTTCTGCTGAAGCGGCACAAGATTACAAAAAATTATTATCAGACCGTACTAAACTAGTAGAAACTTCATTAGTAAATGCTATTGGTGTTTCAGTTGCACATACTGCTTTAAATCTAAAAGTTAAAGCTATTGTTGCAGCAACTGAAAGTGGATCTACTGCAGTAACTATTTCTAAATATCGTCCACATTCTGATATCATTGCGGTTACTCCAAGCGAGCACACTGCACGTCAACTTGCTTTAGTTTGGGGTGCATATCCTGTAATTAAAAAAGGTCGTAAAACTACTGATGACCTATTAAATAACGCAGTTGCTACAGCAGTTGAAACTGGAAGAGTCACTAATGGTGATTTAATTATTATTACTGCTGGTGTACCTACTGGTGAAAAAGGTACAACTAATATGATGAAATTACATTTAGTTGGAGATGAAATTGCAAAAGGACAAGGTGTCGGTCGTGGATCAGTAGTTGGTAAAACTGTAGTTGCTAATAGTGCAAGTGAATTAGAAGGCGTAGATTTAAGTGAATCAGTTATTGTTACTAATTCAGTAGATGAGACATTAGTGCCTTATATTGAGCAAGCAGTTGGATTAATTACAGAAGAAAATGGTATCACATCACCAAGTGCGATTATTGGACTTGAAAAAGGTATTCCAACAATTATAGGTGTTGAAAATGCTACTAAAGAATTAAAAGATGGTATTTTAGTAACAGTAGATGCTGCCCAAGGTAAAATATTTGAAGGGTATGCTAACGTACTTTAATTCATTAATTTATTATTAAGAATGATGGCTAACCTAGTAAGATAAGAGAGCCAGAACAGATAATATTTCAAAGCGATATTGCAAATTCGCAAAAGTTGATTAAACTGGGAATAAGCTCGTGAAGAGTTTTTCTCAGTTTTTTCATTTCATTAGAAGGAAATTCATTAAATGAGAATTTCAAATAGGAAAGTTAATTGAGTTATAAAATTTCATTTTGAATAAGGTTATAATTTGTGGTAATATAACATGGATTAATTGAGATATACTAATATAAGAAGGTTTAATTATTATGAAAGAAAATTTTTGGAGTGAATTACCACGTCCTTTTTTTATTTTAGCACCTATGGAGGACGTTACTGATATCGTTTTTCGACATGTTGTTAGTGAGGCTGCTAGACCTGATGTTTTTTTCACTGAATTTACAAACACTGAGAGTTATTGCCATCCGGAAGGTATTCATAGTGTTCGTGGAAGATTGACATTCAGTGAAGATGAACAGCCTATGGTAGCACATATATGGGGCGATAAACCCGAACAGTTTAGAGAAATGAGCTTTGGTTTAGCTGAAATGGGTTTTAAAGGTATAGATTTAAATATGGGATGTCCAGTAGCTAATGTCGCAAAAAAAGGTAAAGGTTCTGGTTTAATATTAAGACCTGAAACAGCTGCTGAGATTATTCAGGCTACTAAAGCTGGTGGATTACCTGTTAGTGTTAAAACCCGTTTAGGTTATTATGATATTGAAGAGTGGAAAGATTGGTTAAAGCACGTTTTTAAACAAGATATCGCAAATTTATCCATACATCTTCGAACACGCAAAGAGATGAGTAAAGTAGATGCGCATTGGGAATTAATTGCAGCAATTAAACAATTAAGAGATGATATCGCACCTAATACATTACTAACGATTAATGGAGATATTCCAGATAGAAAAACTGGACATGAACTTGCGATGAAATATGGTGTTGATGGCGTGATGATAGGTAGAGGGATCTTTAATAATCCGTTTGCTTTTGAAAAAGAACCCCGTGAACATACTAGTAAAGAACTATTGAATTTGTTTAGATTGCATTTATCATTGTTTGAGAAATATTCAAGTGATGAAAGTCAACAATTCAAAAGTTTAAGAAGATTTTTTAAGATTTATGTGAAGGGGATTAAAGGAGCTAGTCAATTACGTCATCAATTAATGAGTACAGAATCGGTTGATGAAGCACGCGATTTATTAGATGAATTTGAGTCTAAAATTGAAGAAGATATAAATTAATTTTCTAAAACATTAGATATAGTTATTAGATAATAGGTTTATTATAAATAACAAGCCAGTAAATGAATTTTTATGTTAATTCATTTACTGGCTATTATAATCTCATAAAAATTTTAAATTATTTATTATGCTTAGCAACTTGTCTATATCTCAAATACATTAAACCTAGTAATATAAACCAAATTGGAGTTAAGAAAATAGCATTTCTAGTTGTTTCATTTACAAATAATAAACAAAATACTAAGAAGAAGAATACTAATATCGCGTAACCCATATATTTACCACCAGGAAGTTTATAAGATACAGTTTTATGTAGCTCAGGATTTTTTCTGTGATAGTTAATATAAGCAATAATAATTAATGCCCATACGATAATAAATAATACAGTTGAAATTGTTGTTACATAAGTAAACACTAACGTAGCATCTGGGAAGATGTAGTTTAATAATGCTGTTACTAATAATAATGCAGATGAACCAATAATAGCAAAATGAGGAACACCATTTTTATTAGTACTTCTAAAGATAGGTGGTGCTTGATCTTGTTCTGATAAACCAAATAACATACGACTATTTGAGAATATTCCACTATTACAAGATGATGCTGCAGCAGTTAATACTACAAAGTTGATCAATCCAGCAGCGAAAGGAATACCAATTAATGAGAATAATCTAACAAATGGACTTTCACTAGGGTCAACTTTATCCCAAGGAATAATAGACATAATTACCGCTAATGCACCAACGTAGAATACTAAAATTCTTAACGGTACAGCATTGATAGCTTTTGGAATTGTTTTCTGAGGATCTTTAGTTTCTCCAGCAGTTACACCAATCATTTCAATACCAACAAATGAGAACAATGCCATTTGGAATGACATAAAGAAACCAGATGCACCGTGAGTAAAGATGCCATGTTTATATAAATTTGTAAAACTCGCATGTCCAAATTGTGTTTTATATGCCATTAAAATCATGACTAAACCTACAACGATTAAAGCGATGATAGTTATAATTTTAATTATAGCGAACCAGAATTCTAATTCACCAAATAATTTAGCACTAAGCAAATTAAATAACATTAATATTAGTACACAGAATAGTGCACTAACCCAGTTTGGAATTGCAGGGAACCAGAAACTAACATATTTAGCAACGGCAGTTACTTCAGCCATACCTGTTATAATCCAGCACAACCAATAAGTCCAACCAGTTACAAAACCAGCAAACGGTCCTATGTATTCATTTGTCACATCGGCGAAAGATTTGAAGCGAGTATTTTGAATTATAATCTCACCTAAGCCTCTCATAAACATGAACAACATGAAACCTATAATAATATAAGTTAATAGAATAGATGGACCAGTCATTGCTATTGTTTGACCTGCTCCCAAGAATAATCCAGTACCAATAGCGCCGCCAATAGCAATCAATTGCACATGACGATTACTCAATCCTCTTTGTAATTTTTCTTCAGCCATAAGACAACTCCCTTACATTTAATTAATATTATTATGCACTTATAAATTCAATTCGACAATTATTTTTCGAATTTTTTCTAAAAATTCCTTTAAATTTAGATTAAATAATTGTAATCAAGCTTGATAATTAAATTGAAATTTTCAATATTTTCTCATTAATTACATAATTTAAATTGGAATGAAAGCTTATATAATGGCGTTTATTGGGTATTTAAGTAAAAATAAGTTTAAAAATTTAAAGTTAAATAGCATTTATTGAGCGATATATAATCGTTCACAAAACTTATCACATTGGCTATAATAGTATTTGAAAGCCATTACATTATGTATAAGAAAAGGGGAATTACTTATGGCAGAATTACAAAAAGGTTTAGAAGGGGTAATTGCAGCTGAAACTAAAATCAGTTCAATTATTGATAGTCAATTAACGTATGCGGGATACGATATTGATGATTTAGCAGAAAATGCATTGTTCGAAGAAGTAGTGTTTTTATTATGGAATTATAGATTGCCTACTCAAGATGAACTAGATGCATTAAGAGAAAAATTTAATCATTATATGACTTTAAACCCAAGAGTTTATAAGCATTTTGAAGAATACGCAACTGATAATGTGCATCCTATGACGGCACTACGTACATCTGTATCATATATTGCTCATTTTGATCCTGATGCTGAAAATGAAACAGAAGAAAATAGAAAAGAAAGAGCAATACGTATTCAAGCGAAAATTGCATCTTTAGTTACAGCATTTGCGCGTGTTCGTGAAGGTAAAGAACCTGTTAAACCTAATCCTGATTTAAGTTATGCAGCTAACTTCTTATATATGTTAAGAGGAGAATTACCAACAGATACTGAAGTTGAAGCATTTAATAAAGCATTAGTGTTACATGCTGACCATGAACTTAATGCTTCTGCATTTACTGCACGTTGTGCCGTATCTTCTTTATCTGATATGTACTCAGGTATTGTAGCTGCTGTGGGTTCATTAAAAGGACCTTTACATGGTGGAGCAAATGAACAAGTAATGAGCATGCTTGCTGATGTTAAATCAGTTGATGAAGTTGATGCTTATTTAAATGAAAAATTCAAAAATAAAGAGAAAATCATGGGATTTGGTCATAGAGTATACAAAGACGGGGATCCAAGAGCTAAATATTTACGTGAGATGAGCCGAAAAATCACTTCTGAAACTGGTAGAAGTGAATTATATGATATTTCAATAGCTATTGAGAAACGTATGAAAGAAGAAAAAGGACTTATTCCTAATGTCGATTTCTTTAGTGCTACTGTATATCACAGTATGGATATTCCACACGATTTATTCACGCCAATTTTCGCGGTAAGTCGTACATCTGGTTGGACAGCACATATTCTAGAACAATATCGTGATAATAGAATAATGCGTCCTAGAGCTAATTACGTCGGTGAAACTAATCGTAAGTATTTACCAATTGAAGAAAGATAAATTATAAACTTTAATAGATTTCACTATATTTGGAGGTAAAATTATGTCAGCTGAAAAAATTACTAGAATTAACGATGGATTAAATGTACCTAATGAACCAATTATTCCTTTTATTATTGGTGATGGTATTGGCCCAGATATTTGGAAAGCAGCGAGTCGCGTTATTGATGCAGCTGTTGAAAAAGCATATAACGGCGAAAAACGTATTGAATGGAAAGAAGTACTAGCAGGTCAAAAAGCTTTTGATGAAACAGGTGAATGGTTACCTCAAGAAACGCTTGACACGATTAAAGAATATTTAATCGCTATTAAGGGACCTTTAACTACACCAATTGGTGGTGGTATTCGTTCATTAAATGTTGCATTACGTCAAGAATTAGACCTATTTACATGCTTGCGTCCAGTTCGTTGGTTCAAAGGTGTCCCTTCACCAGTTAAACGTCCACAAGATGTTGATATGGTTATCTTCCGTGAAAATACTGAAGATATTTATGCAGGTATCGAATTTAAAGAAGGTACTGATGAAGTTAAAAAAATCATTGATTTCTTACAAAATGAAATGGGTGCTACTAACATTCGCTTCCCAGAAACTTCAGGTATTGGTGTGAAACCAGTTTCTAAAGAAGGTACTGAACGTTTAGTTAGAGCAGCAATTCAGTATGCAATCGATAATAACCGTAAAACTGTTACGCTTGTTCATAAAGGTAATATTATGAAATTCACCGAAGGCGCATTTAAGCAATGGGGCTATGATGTAGCTCATAATGAATTTGCTGATAAGGTATTTACTTGGCAACAATATGATGAAATTGTTGAAAAAGATGGTAAAGATGCAGCAAATCAAGCTCAAGAAAAAGCTGAACAAGATGGGAAAATCATTATTAAAGATTCTATCGCTGACATTTTCTTACAACAAATTTTAACTCGTCCAGCAGAACATGATGTAGTTGCTACAATGAATTTAAATGGTGACTATATTTCAGATGCTTTAGCAGCTCAAGTGGGCGGAATTGGAATTGCACCAGGTGCAAACATTAACTATGAGTCTGGACACGCTATTTTCGAAGCAACACATGGTACTGCACCTAAGTATGCTGGTTTAAACAAAGTTAACCCATCTTCTGAATTATTAAGTTCAGTTCTAATGTTAGAACATTTAGGTTGGCAAGAAGCCGCTGATAAGATTACTGATGCAATTGAAGCTACTATTGCTTCTAAAGTTGTAACTTATGATTTTGCTCGTTTAATGGATGGTGCTACTGAAGTATCAACTTCAGAATTCGCTGATGAGTTAATTAAAAACTTAAAGTAATTTAATTACACATTAATATTTTAAAATTTTTAAAAATTAATAGATTGACGATGCATTGCACTAATGTAGTAGTTAAAACAAAAGCGCAAGTTTAAGGCATTCTCGATCATAGCAATTTTTAATAAAAGTGGAACAATGAATTTATATTAAATTCTGTTCCGCTTTTTTATTATGAAGTAAAACAAATAACTTTATTTTATTTATAATATGTTAATAATTTTTTAAAAATAATAAAATAAATACTCAATATGTGGAAAATAATCATATGATTGTTAAGATTATGTAAATTTAATATGTTGTATGTTATTTTTGTTTTAACTTCCGTTATAATGAAATTGAAATGTTATATTAATTCAGGGAGGCACATTATGTCACAAAAAGTATTAGTGGTTGACGATGAGCAATCAATTGTAACTTTACTTAAATATAATCTTGAAACGGCTGGTTACATCGTTGAGGTAGCTTACGATGGTGAAGAAGCTTTGGAAAAGGTAAATGAAATTCAACCAGAACTTGTCGTTTTAGATGTAATGTTACCTAAAAAAGATGGTATTGAAGTATGTAAAACAATACGTTCTGATAAGAATTTAGTACCTATTTTAATGTTAACTGCAAAAGATGATGAGTTTGATCGTGTATTAGGATTAGAATTAGGTGCCGATGATTATATGACAAAACCTTTTTCTCCTAGAGAAGTTGTGGCGAGAGTTAAAGCTATCTTGAGAAGATCGAAATTTGCTAGTGAAATTGAAAAAGAAGATGTTGATGATGAGGATATATTGATTGAAAATATTAGAATCAGACCTGAATTCTTTGAGGTATATAAAGATGATGAATTATTAGAACTCACTCCTAAAGAATTTGAACTATTGTTGTATTTAATAGAAAGACAAGGGCGAGTAATCACTCGAGAACACATGTTAAATTCTGTATGGAATTATGAATTCGCAGGAGATTCTCGGATTGTTGATGTTCATATAAGTCATTTAAGAGACAAACTCGAAGAGAATCCGAAACAACCTAAATTAATTAAAACTGTTCGTGGACTTGGTTATAAATTAGAGAGACCTAAAGCTTAATGCTTAAATTTCATCATAGATTATTATTGCTATTAAGCACAATTACTATAATCAGTTTTATTGGTTTAGGCGTCATTATTCATCATACAATTTATCAAATATTATCAACAGCTCAGGTTACGGAACTCAAACATGTATCTGAAAATTTTTTGAAATTAAACAAGCAAAATGAGAATAATGAAATTAAAAATATTTCAGCTAATCAAAATTTAATTGTTAGAATTTCTGAAAATGGTAAGGTGATATACCAAACTGGTAACCAAAATAAAATAAATGATAACATCGATAATGAAGCTAATCCATCAAATATCATTTATAAAAGAGAAAATGGTCAGGTTAGATACACATTTAAAACAACTGTCAATGACAAAACGATATACATAAGTGGGATGAATACTGAGATTCTTGAATTACAGAAGAGTATGTGGAAGTATTTATCTTTAATAGGAATTATTGTTCTTTTAGCGATTTATTTAGCTGTTAGAAGTATCAATCGTACATATATTAGACCGATTAATGAAGTGACTTATGCTACCTCGTTAATTGCTGATGGATACTATCATGTTAGAGTACCTGAAAGCAATGTTAAGGAGACAAAAGCGCTATTTGTCACAACTAACGATCTTGCAAGACGTTTACAAAAGCTTAATAATAAACAAAAAATGCAATCAAATCGATTAAAAACAACATTAGAAAATATACCTAGTTCAGTATTAATGATCGACAAACATGGTGAAATTGTTGTGGCCAATCATGCATACTATGAGTTGTTTAGGCCAAACGGTAAGGTTGAAAATAAAAACTATACATCATATTTAGATCCTAAAATTCAACAATTAATTCTAGAAAGTTTTAAAACTGAAAAGCCACTATATGATCAGATAGAAATTTTATTAAATAATGTTCATCATAAATATTTCGATTTGTCATGTGTTCCAATACTAAGTAAATCTAAGAAAAAGTTACAAGGTATGGTTGTAGTAATGCATGACATAACAAATTTGAAAAAATTGGAAAACTTGCGTCGCGAGTTTGTTGGGAATGTATCTCATGAGCTTAAAACACCTATTACATCTATTAAAGGCTTCGCTGAAACACTTATCGAAGGTGCGAAAAACGATGAAGAATCACTTGATATGTTCTTAAATATTATTTTAAAAGAATCTAATCGTATTGAGTCACTCGTTATGGATTTATTGGATTTATCACATATCGAACAACAAACAGAGATAGAAACAGCATTTATGAATTTATCAGAGCTTGCTTACACAACTATTGATAACTTACAAAACCAAGCAAGATATAAAAATATTAAAATAGTATCCGATATAGAAAAAGATGTCATTATAGAAGCACATGAAAACAAAATCGCACAAGTCATTACTAATTTACTATCAAATGCAATTAATTATTCACTAGAGAATAATGAGGTTATTGTAAGAGTGTATAGAGAAGGACATGAAGTAAATTTAGAAATACAAGACTTTGGTATTGGAATAGATAAAAGTGATCAAAAGCATATTTTCGAAAGATTTTATCGGGTGGATAAAGCAAGAAGTAGAGATTCAGGCGGTACAGGTTTAGGTTTATCTATAACAAAACATATAGTAGAGGCACACCATGGAACGATTAATGTCGAAAGCAATATTGGTGAAGGCTCGCTATTTAAAGTTTCATTTTTAGATGAACAAGAATAATATCGTTCAATAAAGAATGACTAAAATATCGGGGTACTAGAACTTTTATTTTGATTAATAATTATTACTATTATTTTAAGGCCTTTCGTATACTTGCACCAAAAATTGGTTGAGGATATGAAAGTGCCTTTTTTATTTAAATAAGTAATGTAGAGTGTGAAAAGTTATTGTATAAACCATACATTCGTTATGCCACAGGTTATATGCTAAAATATAATAAAATCACTCTGGAGGTATACGCTTTGAATAAATTAGTTTTAATTGATGGTAATAGTTTAAGTTTTAGAGCATTTTATGCATTACCACTACTTTCTAACAAAGCAGGAATACATACGAATGCTGTATACGGTTTTGCTATGTTATTGGAAAAGATTATAAGAGAAGAACAACCAACACACTTTTTAGTTGCGTTTGACGCCGGCAAAACAACATTTAGACATTCAAAATTTAGTGAATACAAAGGCGGAAGACAGAGTACCCCACCTGAGTTAAGCGAACAGTTCCCATACATTCGACAATTATTAGATACTTACCATATAAAGCACTATGAGTTAGAAAATTATGAGGCTGATGATATTCTAGGCACATTAAGTAAAGAAGCTAACGAGCAAGGGTTTGAAACGATTATTGTTACTGGTGATCGAGATTTAACACAGTTAGCAACTGATAATGTTACAATTTATTACACTAAGAAAGGTGTAACAGATGTTGATCATTATACTCCAGAATTCATTAATGAAAAATATGAGGGACTCAATCCAAGTCAAATTATAGATATGAAAGGTCTTATGGGTGACACATCTGATAACATCCCTGGTGTTGCTGGTGTAGGTGAAAAGATGGCTATCAAACTATTGAAACAATTCAATACTGTTGAAGGTGTTTATGACAATATAGAATCTGTTTCAGGAAAAAAATTAAAGGAAAAACTTGAAAACAGTCGTGAAGATGCATTCATGAGTAAAGAATTAGCAACAATTAATAAAGATAGCCCAATTGAAGTTGCATTACAAGATACTGAGCTAAAAAATCAAGATGATAATAAAGATAAAATTGAATTATTCAAAAAGTTAGAATTCAAACAATTATTATCTGATATAGATAGTAATAATACTGAAGAGAAACACGAAGATAAAGTCATTGAAGTGAGTAATGATTTTAACACCATAAATTTTAAAGAATTAAAAGAAGCTGTGATTCACATCGAAGTAGATGGTATCAATTACTTACAGGATACAATTTTAAAATTTGGATTTTATGATGGAGTGGACCATGTTGTAATAGCCTCCGATCAACTAAAGGAATATCCTGAATTGATTAAATGGCTAGAGAATGAGACTACAGAAAAAATTGTTTATGATGCTAAAAAAACATACGTTGTTGCGCATAGATTAGATATAGATATAAAAAATATTGTATTTGATGTTATGTTAGCAAGTTATATTATTGATCCATCGAGAACGATAGATGATGTGAACTCTGTAGTAAGTAATTATAATCAAAAATATGTCCAAGATGATATTTCAATTTATGGAAAAGGGAAAAAGCGACATGTTCCAGAAGACGCAATTTTAAATAAGCATATTGCTACAATCACAGAGGCAATTTATGCCTGCAAACCTGAAATGGTTACTGAATTAGAATCACACCAACAAACTGATCTATTGTTAAATTTAGAGCTTCCACTTGCACGTATCTTAAGTGAAATGGAAGAAACAGGAATTTATACGGATATTAATGATTTAAAACAAATGCAGTCTGAAATCCAAGAAAAATTAGATTTACTAATAAGTAATATTCACGAAGCGGCGGGGGAAGAATTTAACATTAACTCTCCTAAACAATTAGGTGTAGTATTATTTGAAACACTAGAACTACCAGTCATTAAAAAAACAAAAACTGGATATTCTACTGCAGTTGATGTGTTGGAGCAATTACAAGGTCAGCACCCAATCATTGACTATATACTTGAATATCGTCAATTATCAAAATTACAATCCACTTATGTAGAGGGATTACAAAAAGTCATAAGTAAAGATAACAGAATTCATACTCGCTTCAATCAAACATTAGCGCAAACTGGTCGTTTATCAAGTGTAGATCCTAATTTACAAAATATACCAGTCCGTCTTGAAGAAGGACGTAAGATTAGAAAAGCTTTTAAGCCTACTTCAAATGATAGTGTGATATTATCAGCTGATTACTCTCAAATTGAATTACGTGTACTAGCTCATATTACCCAAGATGAAAGTATGAAAGAAGCATTTATCCATGAAAGAGATGTTCATACTGCTACTGCGATGAAAGTATTTGATGTAGAAGCGAATGAAGTTAACGCTTTAATGAGAAGACAAGCTAAAGCTGTTAACTTTGGAATAGTGTATGGTATTAGTGATTATGGTTTAAGCCAGAGCTTGAACATTACTCGAAAAAAAGCAAAAGCATTTATAGATGATTATTTGGCAAGTTTCCCAGGTGTAAAACAATACATGTCTGATATTGTCAAAGATGCGAAAGCAGATGGATATGTTGAAACATTATTGCACCGTCGTAGATATATACCAGATATTAATAGTAGAAACTTTAATTTGAGAGGTTTTGCTGAACGTACGGCAATGAATACTCCAATACAGGGTAGTGCAGCAGATATTATTAAATTAGCAATGGTCGAGTTTGATAGACAAATTAAACAAACGTCTTATCATGCCCAATTATTACTTCAAGTACATGATGAATTAATTTTCGAAGTACCTGAAAATGAAGTTGAAGATTTTAGTTTATTTGTTGAGGAAATTATGGAACACGCATTACAATTAGATGTGCCGTTAAAAGTAGATTCTAACTATGGATCTACATGGTATGATGCAAAATAGAAAGAGGAATTAGAAATGCCAGAATTACCAGAGGTTGAACACGTTAAAAGGGGTATAGAGCCTTATATATTGAATGCAACTATTAAAAGTGTGACATTTTCAAACAAAGTTATTGAGGGTAAACAACAAGGAAAAGAGACAATTATCAAAGGAATTAATCTGGATGGTTTCAGATTGAATAGTGAAAGTTTTAAAATAAAATCCGTTGATAGAAGAAGTAAATATATTGTCTTCACTATTGAAAAAAATAACAACCAGCGTATTATATTAAGTCATTTAGGTATGGCAGGCGGATTTTTTATTGTCGATAAATTATCAGATATTAGTACACCTAACTATCGAAAACATTGGCATGTCGTGTTTCATTTAGATAATGGTAAACAACTCGTTTATTCTGATATTAGACGATTTGGTGAACTAAGAAATCTGGCTACTTATAATGATTATCCAGCTTTTCTTGAAATTGCGCCTGAACCTTTTGATGACAAAGCATTAAACTATTTTTTAGACCGGATTAAACTTAAGAAATATCAAAACAAACCTATTAAACAAATGTTGCTTGATCATAAAATGATAGCAGGTTGTGGAAATATTTATGCATGTGAAGCGTTATTTAGAGCGGGCGTTTTACCTGAGAGGAAAGTAAAAGATGTGTCTAATCAAGAACGACAAATGTTATTTTATTATGTTCAAGAAGTATTAAATGAGGGTATAAATAATGGCGGTACTAGCATTTCTGATTATCGTCATGCTGATGGCAAGACAGGAGAAATGCAATTACACTTAAATGTATATAAACAAAAGACATGTAAAATATGTGGTCATGACATTGAGCAAAAAGTCATTGCATCGCGAAATAGTCATTTTTGTCCACATTGTCAGAAATAAAGGTGAGTGAATATTTATGCCAAAAGTTATTGGATTAACAGGTGGTATTGCCACTGGAAAGTCAACGGTTTCTGAGTTATTAACAGCATTTGGTTTTAAAGTTGTAGATGCTGATATAGCTGCAAGAAAAGCTGTTGCAAAAGGAACCAAAGGTTTAGAACAAGTTAGAGCAGCTTTTGGTGATATTGCTATTACTGATGAAGGTGAAATGGATCGCAAATATGTAGGTGAAATTGTTTTTAATCACCCAGAGAAACGTTTAGAGTTAAACGATATTGTGCATCCTATAGTTAGAGAAATAATGGAAGAAGAAAAGCAATCATATCTTAATCAAGGTTATGATGTCATAATGGATATCCCGCTTCTTTTTGAAAATGAATTACAAAATACAGTTGATGAAGTATGGTTAGTATATACGTCTGAAAGTATTCAAATTGAGAGATTGATGGAGCGAAATCAATTGTCATTAGAGGATGCGAAAGCGCGCGTTTATAGTCAAATATCAATAGATAAAAAGAGTAGAATGGCAGACCATGTTATTGATAACCTAGGGGATAAGTTGGAACTGAAACAAAACTTAGAACAGCTATTGACTGATAAAGGTTTTATTAACAAAGATATATAAAATTTGCTTAAGCAATTATTTATGCTTCGGCTCTAGTAGATGAATGATGTAAATGTCAAATTTTTACATAGATAAGTCTATTAGAGCTTTTTTGTTAATCAAATATTGTCGATTAAAAAATTTTTTAAAATTAATAGAAAACGCTTTCAAAATTAAATTATTATGTTACACTATTTTTATAAAGTATAACATATAAACAAACAATCAAGGGGTGCTTTAAATGTCAACAAATATTGCAATTAATGGTATGGGTAGAATAGGTAGAATGGTGTTAAGAATCGCATTACATAAAGAAGATTTAAATGTTGTAGCGATCAACGCAAGCTATCCACCTGAAACAATTGCGCATCTAATAAATTACGATACTACTCATGGTAGATTTGATAAAAAAGTTGAACCAATTGAGAACGGTATCCGTGTCGATGGACAAGATATTAAACTTGTTTCTGACCGTAACCCTGAAAATTTACCTTGGAAAGACTTAGACATTGATATTGTAATTGAAGCTACAGGTAAATTTAACCATGGCGATAAAGCAATAGGCCATATTAATGCAGGTGCTAAAAAAGTGTTACTAACTGGTCCTTCTAAGGGTGGCCATGTACAAATGGTGGTTAAAGGGGTAAATGATAACCAATTAGATGTAGATACATATGACATTTTTAGTAATGCATCTTGTACAACTAACTGTATTGGTCCGGTAGCAAAAGTGCTTAATGATAAATTTGGCATCGTTAACGGTCTTATGACAACAGTACACGCGATTACTAACGATCAAAATAATATTGATAATCCGCATAAAGATTTACGTCGTGCACGTTCATGTAATGAAAGTATTATTCCAACTTCAACTGGCGCAGCTAAAGCTTTAAAAGAAGTACTTCCAGAATTAGAAGGTAAATTGCATGGCTTAGCTTTACGTGTGCCAACTAAAAACGTGTCACTTGTAGACTTAGTTGTAGATTTAAAAGAAGATGTTACAGCTGAACAAGTCAATGATGCATTCAGAAATGTTGGCCTAGATGGTATTCTCGATGTAGAAGAGGCGCCACTAGTATCAATGGACTTCAATACAAATCCTAATTCAGCAGTTATTGACGCTCAAAACACAATTGTGATGGATGATAATAAAGTAAAAGTGATTGCATGGTATGATAATGAGTGGGGCTACTCAAATAGAGTAGTTGAAGTTGCTCAACAAATTGCTAAATTAATTGGCTCTGAAAATGTTGCAACGGCTAACTAACGAGACATTAATGTAAATTAATACGAGACTGTTAAATCTTTTCACTAAGATTTGATAGTCTCGTATTTTATTTTTATGTGATTTTGTATTTAAACTTTCACACATTCTTGTCATTTAAGAAATATATTATGCATAAAACTAGATTCTTATTAAGATACTTTTGTTTTAGTTTAATTTAAATGAGGATTAGACTTCTTTTGTCAAGAATGCTTTTATAGTATAATGAATCATAATCTATTCAAGAGGGTGAAAGATATGAAATGCCCAAAATGTAGTTCAACACATTCGCGTGTAGTTGATTCTAGACATGCGGATGATGCAAATGCAATTAGAAGAAGAAGAGAATGCGAAAATTGTGGTACTCGATTTACGACGTTCGAACATATAGAAGTAAGTCCATTGATTGTCGTAAAAAAAGATGGAACTCGAGAACAATTTTTAAGAGAGAAAATTTTAAATGGTCTTGTTAGATCTTGTGAAAAGAGACCAGTACGTTATCAACAATTAGAAGATATTACTAATAAAGTTGAATGGCAGCTACGTGATAGCGGACAAACTGAAATATCTTCACGAGATATTGGTGAACATGTTATGAACCTGTTGATGCATGTCGATCAAGTTTCTTATGTGAGATTTGCTTCAGTTTATAAAGAGTTTAAAGATGTTGATCAATTGTTAGCATCAATGCAAGGTATCTTGAACGATAATAAACGGAGTGATCTATAAATGAGTTTACAATCGTATGAGTATGGTTTGAGTCCACATGACGGTTTTAAAGTGTATCGTCAGTTCCAATTTAATCATAATCATTTGGAAATACTTAATAGATTGTATATGCCATTAATTGGCGCGCAAGCGATAGGTACATATCACTTTATGAATCAATTCGTGAATAGTGATGACACATTAACGCATTACACAATAATGAATGAATTGAAAATGAATTTATCAGAATTTAGACAGTATATGGATTTATTGGAAGCAATCGGTCTATTTAAAACATATGTAAAGCATGATGAACAACAATCATTTTTTATTTACGAATTGATACAGCCACCAACTGCCTATCAATTTTTTAATGATCCAATGTTATCAATTTATCTATATAACCAAGTCGATAAACAACGTTTTAAAAGCTTAAAAAATTATTTTAAAAAATATGATTTTGATTTAAGTGGTTTTCAACAAGTAACTCGCAAGTTTACTGATGTTTTTAAAATTCCACACTCAAGCGTTACTATTGATGCTTCATCAATTAAAAAAGAAAAACCATATCATGGTATAGATTTATCCAATGTATCATTTGATTTTGAGATTTTAAAAGAAATGCTACGTCATCATTTTATTAGCGATGAAATTATAACTAAAGAAGCTAGAGATTTAATTGTTCAATTGGCTACATTGTATGGTTTAACAGAAGATGCTATGAAACGAATTATATTGAATTCTATTACAAGTAATCAACAATTATCATACGAAGAAATGAGAAAGCATGCGCGTTCGTATTATTTAATTGAACATAATCAACAATTACCTGAATTAGAGCCTAAGGCAAGTAATCAAAATGAAGTGAATAGTAACAATCAATCTGTGTCTTCAAGTCAGCCCACTTCAAATGATGATTGGTTTCAATTGTTAGAGGAAACAAGTCCAGTAGATATGTTGGCGTCATGGTCAGAATCAGAACCAACATTTCAACAAAAGAAAATGATTGAAGAGTTAGTCGAAAGAGAGAAATTAAACTTTGGTGTAATTAATATTCTTTTACAATTTGTAATGCTAAAAAATGAGATGAAACTACCTAAAACATATATTTTAGAAATCGCATCTAATTGGAAAAAATTAGGTATTAAGACTGCAAAAGAAGCATATAACTATGCTTTAAAAGCAAATGAACCAAAATCAGAATATAAAGGTAATGACCAACGTCAATCAAGAAAACGTTATTCAAAATCACGTGAGATTGTATCTAGAGAAAAAACACCTAAATGGTTAAAAAATAGAGGTCAAGAAAATACTGATAAAGAAACGACTAAAGAAGAACAAGAACAGTTTGAAAAGGAAAGAGCTGCGTTTCGTGAACAACTAAAACGCGATTGGGAGGAGGATTAAATGAAATCATTCAATAGTATTATCAAATCAAATGGCGATTTAGAAAAAAGAATTGCTAAAATTAAAAAACAAGTTATTAACGATCCTGACGTTAAATCATTTTTAAATGAACATCAATCTGAATTGACTAATGAAATCATTGATAATGACTTAAATGTGTTACAAGAGTATAAAGATCAACAAAAAAATTATGATGGACATGATTATGAAAATTGTCCGAACTTTGTTAAAGGTCATGTACCTGAATTATATATCGACAATAATAGAATTAAAATACGTTATAATATGTGCCCTTGCAAAATTAAACACGATGAAGAAAGATTTAATTCTCACTTAATCACATCTCACCATATGCAACGTGATACATTAAACGCTAAGATGAAAGATATTTATGACACTGATTTGAACCGATTAGTTATAGCTAAAAATGTAAATGATATCTGTAAACAATTAGTTAATGGAGAAAATGTAAAAGGAATGTATATTCACGGTCCATTTGGAACAGGGAAATCATTTATTCTAGGTGCAATTGCCAATCAACTTAAAGCTAAAAGTGTTGCTTCTACGATTGTTTATTTACCTGAGTATATTCGCACGCTCAAAAGTGGTTTCAGAGATGGTAGTTATGAAACAAAGTTACAACGAATAAGAGAGGCAAATATATTAATGATAGACGATATAGGTGCGGAAGAAGTGACACCATGGGTGAGAGATGAAGTGATTGGTCCATTGTTACACTATCGTATGGTTCAAGAACTACCAACGTTTTTCTCATCGAATTTAAATTTTGATGAGCTAGAACATCATTTATCTATTACACGTGAAGGTGCGGAAGAAACAAAAGCTGCTAGAATTATTGAACGAATTAAATCTTTATCAACGCCATATTATTTGGATGGTAAAAATTTAAGAAACAATTGAAATTTAAAATAACTATTGTATAATTAAGATAAATCTTAATCGTTGAAATAATTGAAGATATGATAATTTAATCCATGTTATACAGCGAGCTAATATATGATGAGAGATTAGCTAACAAATTAAATTATTACTCCTTCATCATTAGGTGTTGGTAATCAATGCCCGGCTCAAGACCGTTATCTTAAGTAGAGATATTTAGCTATTGCTAAATAACTAGGGTGGTACCACGACGAACTCGTCCCTTTTTTAGGGGCGAGTTTTTTTATTTCAACGAAATTAGAATTTAATTGAAATTAGAATTTATTTATGGAGGTTTTATAATGGATCAAATAAATGTTCAATTCCCAGATGGTAATTCGAAAGCGTTTGATAATGGCGTAACAACTGAAGAAATTGCACAATCAATTAGCCCTGGATTAAGAAAAAAAGCGGTTGCTGGTAAATTTAATAATCAAATGGTTGATTTAACTAGACCATTAGAAGAAGATGGTTCAATTGAAATTGTGACTCCAGGTAGTGATGAAGCGCTTGAAGTTTTACGTCATTCTACCGCCCATTTAATGGCTCAAGCTTTAAAACGTTTATATGGGGATGTTAAGTTTGGAGTTGGCCCTGTTATAGACGGTGGGTTCTATTATGATTTTGATATGGATGAAAAGGTTTCGTCAGATGATTTTGAAAAAATTGAAAAAACGATGAAGCAAATCGTTGATGAAAATCATAAAATTGAACGTAAAGTTGTATCAAGAGAAGAAGCTAAATCATTCTTCAAAGATGATCCTTATAAATTGGAATTAATTGACGCTATACCTGAAGATGAAAGTGTTACTTTATATTCACAAGGTGAATTTACTGATTTATGTCGTGGTGTACACGTTCCTTCAACTTCAAAAATCAAAGAATTTAAATTACTTTCAACTGCCGGTGCATATTGGCGTGGGGATAGCAATAACAAAATGTTACAGCGTATTTATGGTACAGCATTCTTTGATAAAAAAGATTTGAAAGCACATTTAGAGATGCTTGAAGAACGTCGTGAGCGTGATCATCGTCGAATTGGTAAAGATTTAGAGCTTTTCACTAACAATCAATTAGTAGGTGCAGGTCTTCCATTATGGTTACCTAATGGAGCTACAATTCGTAGAGAAATTGAACGTTATATAGTTGATAAAGAGGTAAGTATGGGTTATGACCATGTATATACTCCAGTGTTAGCAAATGTTGAGTTATACAAAACTTCTGGACACTGGGATCATTATAGAGATGATATGTTCCCACCAATGAAATTAGACGAAACAGAAGAAATGGTATTACGACCTATGAACTGTCCACATCATATGATGGTCTATAATAATCGTCCTCATTCTTATCGTGAACTACCTATCCGTATTGCAGAATTAGGAACTATGCACAGATATGAAGCCAGTGGTGCAGTATCAGGATTACAACGTGTACGTGGAATGACATTAAACGATTCACACATATTTGTTAGACCTGATCAAATTAAAGATGAATTTAAACGTGTTGTTAACATGATTCAAGAAGTATATAGTGACTTTGGCTTTGAAGATTACACATTCAGATTAAGTTACAGAGATCCTGAAGATAAAGAGAAGTATATGGATGATGATGAAATGTGGAACAAAGCTGAGACTATGTTAAAAGAAGCAGTCGATGAAATGGGATTACCATATGTTGAAGCAATTGGTGAAGCGGCATTCTATGGTCCTAAACTAGATGTTCAAGTTAAGACTGCTATGGGTAAAGAAGAAACTTTATCAACTGCTCAAATTGATTTCTTATTGCCAGAGCGTTTTGAATTAACATACATCGGTAGCGATGGTGAAAATCATCGTCCAGTAGTTATTCATCGTGGCGTAGTTTCAACTATGGAACGATTTGTAGCGTTCTTAACTGAAGAAACTAAGGGTGCATTCCCAACTTGGTTAGCACCTAAACAAGTTGAAATAATACCTGTTAATGTTGACTTACATTATGACTATGCTAGAAATTTACAAGATGAATTAAAATCACAAGGTGTACGTGTAGAAATTGATGATCGTAATGAAAAAATGGGATACAAAATTCGTGAAGCACAAATGCAAAAAATACCTTATCAAATAGTTGTTGGTGATAAAGAAGTTGAAAACAACCAAGTCAATGTACGTAAATACGGCTCTCAAGATCAAGAAACAGTTGAAAAAGATGAATTTATTTGGAATTTAGTAGATGAAATTCGTTTGAAAAAACATAGATAGTCTTGATAAAAATGATAGCTTAATGTATATTACTATATAGTTAATTAAAAAAAGAGTTAGAGGTTGCGTCTTTAATTAGTAACACTTCAGAAGTTATTAAGGAACGTATGTTGAAAGTGTGGAAGGTAAAGATGCCGAAATGAATGATACCCTTAATTATCATTTGTTGGGACAGTTATCGAATAGAAACTGTACTGTCACAATTTGTGATGTGCTACCGACATAGATTAAGCAGATGGTTGCATATCTAAAGGTATGCAACCATTTTTTATGCTTTAAAGAATTATAAACTATTTGGAAGTATAATTTGAAAGCGTTCATAATCATCGCATAACACAACAAAACTATTTTAGTTAGCCTCTACTGTAAGAAAGGGAGCTTCTATGAAAAAAGTCGAAAATCAAGATGATGGAATCAAAAGAGGACTTAAGGACCGCCATATTTCTATGATAGCAATGGGTGGTTGTATCGGTACCGGATTATTTATGACCTCTGGGGGAGCAATACACGATGCAGGGGCATTAGGTGCTTTAATTGCATATGCGATTATTGGAGCTATGGTATTCTTCCTCATGACATCTTTAGGTGAAATGGCAACGTATTTACCAGTGTCTGGTTCATTTAGTACTTACGCAACACGTTTTGTAGATCCATCTTTAGGATTTGCGTTAGGTTGGAACTATTGGTTTAACTGGGTTATTACAGTTGCAGCAGATGTAACCATTGCTGCACAAGTCATTCAATATTGGACACCTATGGCTGGTATTCCAGCATGGGTTTGGAGTTGTATATTCTTAGTTATTATATTCGCACTAAACTCTTTATCTGTTAGAGTTTATGGTGAAAGTGAATATTGGTTCGCTTTAATCAAAGTTGTAACAGTCATTATCTTTATCATTATTGGTCTTTTAACGATACTAGGTATTATGGGTGGAGAATTTGTAGGTTTTGAGACATTTACGAAAGGTGACGGACCAATTCTAGGTGGTAACTTAGGTGGAAGTTTATTATCAATTCTAGGCGTCTTCCTAGTTGCTGGATTCTCATTCCAAGGTACAGAGTTAATTGGTATTACAGCTGGAGAATCTGAAAATCCAGAACGCGCTGTACCTAAAGCTATTAAACAAGTATTCTGGAGAATATTATTATTCTACATATTAGCAATATTTGTTATAGGTATGTTAATCCCTTATGATAGTAATGCATTGATGGGTGGCGATGATAATATTGCTACTTCACCATTTACACTCGTGTTTAAAAATGCTGGGTTAGCTTTTGCGGCATCATTTATGAATGCAGTAATTTTAACATCAGTATTATCAGCAGGTAATTCAGGTATGTATGCCTCAACACGAATGCTTTATTCAATGAGTAAAGATAAATTAGCTTTTCATTCGTTTGGTAAAACGAATAAGTATGGTGTTCCTTATTTATCACTAGTTGGAACAGCGATTTTAGTTGTTATTATTTTCTTAGTGCAAAAACTAAGTGGTGACGCATATGAATATATTGTTGCTGCAAGTGGTATGACAGGCTTTATTGCATGGGTAGGTATTGCAATTAGTCACTACAGATTTAGAAGAGCTTTCGAAAAACAAAATCATAGTAAAAGGGAATTGAAGTATAAAGCTAAATGGTTCCCATTCGGTCCTATATTCGCAGGCCTGCTCTGTGTGATTGTCATAATCGGGCAAGATGTTGATTTTATTAAAACAGGTCATTTCGATTTAAATCGCTTCATTATCACATATATGGGAATCCCAGTTTTCTTAGTATTCTTCATTTATCATAAATTGAGATATAAAACGAAGATAATTCCATTAGATAAAGTAGATTTAAGACAAGATGTTTCAATGGATGAAGTAAAACATCACTAATATTAAAATAATTGTTGACTTATATGATATACACTGATATGATTATTAACGTTGAATACGAAACGTACCAAGTAGAAACACCCGTTTCTCACCTGTAGCGACGCTTAAAGCAGTTGGCAGGTCAATCATGTCACACATAAAATGTGTATGAGAGAAGAGCGGGCATAATATGTCCGCTCTTTTTGCTTGGAAAATTTCGTAAAATTTTGGGAGGTGTCAACCATAGCAAAAGATCAAACGCAAGTTAACGAAAAGATTCGCGCTAAAGAATTACGTTTAATTGGCCAAAATGGTGACCAAATTGGTGTTAAATCAAAACGAGAAGCATTAGAAATGGCTGAACGTGTTGAATTAGATTTAGTAGTTGTAGCACCAAATGCTAAACCACCTGTTGCAAGAATTATGGATTATGGTAAATACAAATTCGAACAGCAGAAAAAAGAAAAAGAAATGAAAAAGAAACAAAAAGTTATCAATGTTAAAGAAATACGCCTAAGTCCAACTATTGAGGAACATGATTTCCAAACTAAGTTGAAAAATGGTCGTAAATTCTTATCTAAAGGCGATAAATGTAAAGTTTCTATTCGTTTCAGAGGTCGTGCAATCACTCATAAGGAAATTGGTCAGCGCGTATTAGAAAAATTCGCTGACGAATGTAAAGATATTGCCACTGTTGAACAGAAACCTAAAATGGAAGGGCGTCAAATGTTTATCATGTTAGCGCCTATTAACGAAAAATAATTCACTATTATTAGGAGGAAATGAATCATGCCAAAAATGAAAACTCACCGTGGAGCAGCTAAACGTGTTAAAAGAACTGGTTCAGGTCAATTAAAACGTTCAAGAGCTTTCACATCACACTTATTTGCAAATAAAAACACTAAACAAAAACGTAAATTACGTAAAGCTAAATTAGTTTCTAAAAGCGATATGAAACGAGTAAAACAATTATTAGCTTATAAAAAATAATTGTAATTGATAAATGTACGATAATTAATTGTTATATCTAAGGAGGAATTTAATATGCCACGAGTTAAAGGTGGAACAGTAACAAGAGCACGTCGTAAAAAAACGATTAAATTAGCTAAAGGTTACTTCGGTGCTAAACACACATTATATAAAGTAGCAAAACAACAAGTAATGAAATCAGGTCAATACGCTTTCCGTGACCGTCGTCAACGTAAACGTGATTTCCGTAAATTATGGATTACACGTATTAACGCAGCTGCACGTCAACATGACATGAGCTATTCAAGATTAATGAACGGATTGAAAAAAGCTGACATCAATATTAACCGTAAAATGCTTTCTGAAGTTGCTATTTCAGATGAAAAAGCTTTCGCAGAGTTAGTTTCAAAAGCTAAAGAAGCTTTAAAATAATTGATTTATAAAAGATGACTTTGAAGTCATCTTTTTTTGTTTTCAAATAATTAATAATTGAAATTATAAATCGTTAATGCACCTTTATTTGTTCTTTGGTGATTGAGTTTGATAAAATGCTAATTAAGAAATTATTGTAAGGAGAACACTATGTCTAAATATGATGAGCAAATTATAGTTGTACCAAGAGATATCCTTTTTGAACAAGAGTCAAATGCTTTTAACGGCTTTTTAACTAAAAATGATCCACAAGGTGAAGCGATATTTAATACTTTTTCTAATTATGAAGTTAAAAGACGTGGAGATATGGAAGAAGATCCTTCATATAAACAATTAATATCATATTGTCTTTTAGAAAATGAGAAAAATGAAATATTAGTATACAAAAGATTAAGTGGTGGTGGAGAGTCACGTTTACATGGTCAATCTTCTATCGGTGTAGGTGGACACATGAATGATGTGATTGGCGCAAATTCTGTAAATGAAGTTTTAAGGGTAAATGCTCAAAGAGAGTTAGAAGAAGAAGTCGGTTTATTAGAAACTAATTCTCAGAATTTGGAATATATAGGTTTTATAAATGATGATACAAACGATGTGGGTAAAGTACATATAGGTGTAGTCTTTAAAATTAAAGTTAACTCAAATGATATTGAAGTACGTGAAACAGATACATTAAAAATTCAATGGTTAGAAAAAGAGCGTATTGATAATTATGATGAATTTGAAACATGGAGTGCATTAATTTTAAAAGATTTATAGGAGGGATACAACATGTCAGACATCATCCCTTTTCCAAAACTACAACAAAAATTGTATAAAGATATTAAATCATCTCATAACAGTCAACATTACGAAACGGTATATCAATTAATTGAAGATTATGAAGCACAATTTGAACTAGATGAGACATTAGCCTTAATTAAATGTGATATGTTATATCATTTGAATTCATTTTTGGAGTTAAGAGAAGAAGCTATTGTACTTTTAAAAAGAGGCATTCAAGCGTATGATGAGTTAATGTTATATTATATAAAGGCGTTAAATGGCTTAGGTCAGTATTATGAGTCTGTAAATGTTATCAATCAAATTATAGACGAAGTTCAAAGTCATAAAACAAGAATGGCGTTATTTCCATTAAAAGAATATGCTCAATCTCAACTCAATGAAGATAAACATATCACAAGTCAATCATTGGCTAAATTTAATACACTCAATTTGAATGAACAAATACAATTAGTTCTTAAATTAATTGATAATGGGCATTATGAATTTAAAGAAACTATAGCCTTTTTATTATCTAATGAGGTTGAGGCAGACAATTTAAAAAGTTTAATGTTAGAATTTTTAAGATTTGCTGGCTACAATACACCAATTAATATTAACAAGATGAATTATTCAGTTAACGTTATTCCTAATGAGCTTAACGGTTTGGAACATACTGAACTTAAAACTCAAGTAATTCCTCGAGTAATTGATAAGCTAGAAAATGGAGCACTCAATATCATTGATGAAGCAATACATACCATGAATAATCATGCTATATTACTATATCCACTCAATATATTCGATTTATACACCTGTGATGAATGGATTACTGGTTATGATGTTTACTTTAAATCAATGATTGGTATACAAACTAATGAAGATAATGTAAAAATATTAAATTTTATTAATAGTCTTGATGGTCAACTTTGAGCAAATTATTTTATATTGTTAAATTAATTCGTTAAAGTTAGATTATTGAATTTTAAAAGTGTTTTAAGCCCTATAAAAGACTGTTTGTGTCCGTATAGGACGTGTGCTATAATAGGGAAGTTGAAAAAATAAAAATGTAATCATGGAGGTATTTATACATGACAGCAACTTGGGAAAAAAAGGAAGGTAACGAAGGATTATTAAAAGTTACAGTTCCAGCAGAAAAAGTAGACAAAGCATTAGATCAAGCATTTAAAAAAGTAGTTAAACAAATTAACGTGCCTGGTTTCCGTAAAGGTAAAGTGCCTCGTCCTATCTTTGAACAACGTTTCGGTGTAGAAGCATTATATCAAGATGCAGTAGATATTCTATTACCTGAAGCTTATGGTGAAGCTATTGATGAAACTGGAATCAATCCAGTAGCTCAACCAGAAATTAATGTTACACAAATTGAAAAAGGTAAAGATTTTGAATTTGAAGCTACTGTAACTGTTGAACCTGAAGTTCAATTAGGTGATTACAAAGGTTTAGAAATAGAAAAACAAGATTCAGAATTAACTGATGAAGATTTACAAGAAGCAATTGACCACAGCCTAGGACACTTAGCTGATATGGTAGTAAAAGAAGATGGTGCTGTTGAAAATGGAGATACAGTAAACATTGACTTTGATGGCTATGTTGATGGCGAGCAATTTGAAGGTGGACAAGCAGATGGTTATGATCTTGAAATTGGCTCAGGCTCATTTATTCCTGGATTTGAAGATCAATTAGTAGGCGTTAAAACAGGTGAAGGAAAAGATGTAGTTGTAACTTTCCCTGAAGAATATCACGCTGAAGAATTAGCTGGCAAAGAAGCTACTTTCAAAACTAAAGTAAATGAAATTAAATATAAAGAAGTACCTGAATTAGATGATGAAATTGCAAATGAATTAGATTCAGATGCTAACAGTGTTGATGAGTACAAAGAAAACTTACGCAAACGTTTATCAGAACAAAAAGCTGAGGAAGCTGAAAATGTTGAAAAAGAAGAAGCAATTAATAAAGCAACTGATAATGCTACAATCGATATTCCTCAAGCAATGATTGACACTGAATTAGATCGTATGGTTCAAGAATTTGGTCAAAGAATCCAACAACAAGGATTAGATTTACAAACTTACTTCCAAATTTCAGGTCAAGATGAATCTCAATTAAGAGAACAAATGAAAGATGATGCAGAACAACGCATTAAAACAAACTTAACACTTTCAGCTATTGCGGATAAAGAAAATATTGAAGCAAATGATGAAGATATCGATAAAGAATTAGAAAAAATGAGTAAACAATTTAATATCTCAGTTGAAGATATTAAAAATACTTTAGGTAATACTGACATTATTAAAAATGATGTACGTATCCAAAAAGTAATTGACTTACTTAGAGACAATGCTAAATACGTTGAATCTACTAAAGAAGATAAATAATAATTCATTGTTAAATTAATAATTAAAATTTAAAGTAGCAGGTGCATCAATATATGTAACCTGCTACTCTATGTTTTAAGCATTTTAGTTGTTAACCATGAATTTGCATTGTAGAATGCTATCTAGTATAGTCGTTTAAGAATAGAGGTGTAAATGAATGTTTAAATTCAATGAAGATGAAGAAAATTTAAAATGTTCTTTCTGTGGTAAGGACCAAGACCAAGTTAAGAAATTAGTCGCAGGAAGTGGCGTATATATCTGTAATGAGTGTATCGAACTATGTTCAGAAATTGTAGAAGAAGAGTTAGCTCAAACGACTTCTGAAGAATTTACTGAACTGCCTACACCGAAAGAAATTATGGATCATTTAAATGAATATGTTATTGGTCAAGAAAAAGCTAAAAAATCTTTAGCAGTTGCCGTATATAATCACTATAAACGTATCCAACAATTAGGACCTAATGAAGATGAAGTTGAGTTACAAAAAAGTAATATTGCGTTAATAGGACCTACTGGTAGCGGTAAAACATTATTAGCACAAACATTAGCTAAAACTTTAAACGTTCCATTTGCTATTGCAGATGCTACAAGTTTAACTGAAGCAGGTTACGTTGGTGACGATGTAGAAAATATTTTATTACGATTAATTCAAGCAGCTGACTTCGACATTGATAAAGCTGAAAAAGGTATTATCTATGTTGATGAAATTGATAAGATTGCTAGAAAATCTGAAAACACATCAATTACGCGTGATGTATCTGGTGAAGGTGTTCAACAAGCCTTACTTAAAATTTTAGAGGGTACGACTGCAAGTGTGCCTCCACAAGGTGGACGTAAACATCCAAACCAAGAATTAATACAAATTGATACAACAAATATCTTATTCATTCTAGGTGGTGCGTTTGATGGCATCGATGAAGTAATTAAACGTCGCCTAGGAGAAAAAGTGATTGGATTTGCAAGTAATGAAGCGGATAAATACGATGAGGAAGCATTGTTAGAACAAATTCGCCCAGAAGACTTACAATCATATGGTTTAATTCCTGAGTTTATTGGTCGTGTGCCAATAGTTGCTAACTTAGAAACATTAGATGTTGAAGCGCTTAAAAACATTTTAACGCAACCTAAGAACGCTTTAGTAAAACAATATACTAAAATGTTAGAACTTGATAATGTTGAGTTAGAATTTACCGAAGAAGCATTAGCTGCAGTAAGTGAGAAAGCTATTGAGCGTAAAACAGGAGCACGTGGATTACGTTCTATCATTGAAGAAGCATTAATCGATATTATGTATGATGTTCCTTCATCAGAAGACGTAACTAAAGTTGTTATTACTGATAAAACAATTAACGATGAAGTTGACCCAGAATTATACGATTCTGAAGGTAACTTATTGAATGATAGTAAAACATCAGCATAATACAAGTTATTTAAGTTTGAATTTGCTCTGTAAAGATTGAGCCGAACAGTTGAAATAATTTTAAGATCCTATAAACAATTAAAGTTGGAGTGGAACATCGAATTCTATTAGAATTCTGTTCTGCTCCTTTTTTAATTAAAAAATTGCTTATTTAGATATAATGAAATATATATTATAATGAAACAGTTAAATTTAATTACAAAAGAGAGGATAATTTATGAATATTAATCCTAATAACATTGATTTGATTATAAGTGCTGTACAAGAGGCTCAATATCCTGATACAGGTTTATCTGAAGTGGCATTAAGTGGGCGTTCAAACGTTGGTAAATCATCTTTCATTAATAGTATGATTGGCAGAAAAAATATGGCTCGCACGTCGCAACAA
Organism: Staphylococcus sp. NWU MK-U1; assembly: GCF_033283505.1. Classification (NCBI taxonomy): domain Bacteria; kingdom Bacillati; phylum Bacillota; class Bacilli; order Caryophanales; family Staphylococcaceae; genus Staphylococcus; species Staphylococcus sp. NWU MK-U1. Next base: position 176,411 of record NZ_JAVSMG010000002.1, read on the forward strand.
CCAGGTAAAACACAAACATTAAATTTCTTTAATATTGATGATCAATTAATATTTGTCGACGTCCCTGGGTATGGCTATGCAAAAGTGAGTAAATCACAACGTGAGAAATTTGGTAAAATGATTGAAGAATATTTGACTAAGAGAGAGAGTTTAAAGCTAGTCATTCAACTAGTTGACTTACGCCACAATCCTACTGAAGATGATATTTTAATGTATAATTACTTAAAACATTTTGATATACCTACACTTGTTATTTGTACTAAAGAGGACAAGATTGCAAAGGGGAAGATTCAAAAGCATATTAAAAATATTAAAGAGAAATTAGATTTAGATCCAGATGATACGATTATTAGTTACTCATCAATTCAAAATACAAAGCAGCAACAAATATGGGATTTAATTGCTAATTATTTATAATTATTTTAATCTAATCAGAGGTCAAACTTCTGTTTAGATTTTTTTATGGGATAAGTGTCAAAATTTTGACTTTAAATTAGAATCTTTCTAATTTGTTTGAGCAATCAACTTAAAATCATTAAATTATGTGTTATACTAACTGTATTGTTAGTATTTGGAGGGCGTTATAAATGCATTTTATTGCTATAAGTATAAATCATCGCACTGCCGATGTAGCACTTAGAGAGCAAGTAGCTTTTAGAGATGATGCCTTGCGATTAGCCCATGAAGATTTGTTCGAAACTAAATCTATTTTAGAGAACGTCATTTTATCTACATGTAATCGTATTGAAGTATATGCTATTGTTGATCAAATTCACACAGGTCGTTACTATATTCAAAGATTTTTAGCGCGCTCATTTGGATTTGATGTAGATGATATAAAAAATATGTCAGAAGTTAAAGTGGGGGACGAAGCAGTTGAACATTTACTGCGAGTCACTTCTGGCTTGGATTCAATTGTATTAGGTGAAACTCAAATTCTTGGACAAATGAGAGATGCATTCTTTTTAGCTCAAGACATTCAAACAACTGGTACAATTTTTAATCATTTATTTAAACAGGCTATTACTTTCGCTAAAAAAGCTCATAATGAGACTGACATAGCAGATAATGCTGTGAGTGTTTCATATGCAGCAGTTGAATTAGCTAAAAAGGTATTTGGTAAAATAAAAGGTAAACAAGCTATTATTATAGGTGCAGGGGAAATGAGTGAATTATCACTCTTAAATTTATTAGGTTCTGGTATTGATGATATTACTGTCGTTAATAGAACTGAAACTAATGCGAATAAATTAGCAACGAAGCACGGCGTAAATTATAATACACTTGAGTCATTACCAACTCTTTTGACTAATGCTGATATTGTCATCAGTTCAACAAGTTCGCCAGATTTTATTGTTACAAAATCTATGATTGAGTCGGTCAATCTTAAGAGAAAAGCTTCTTCATTATTGTTAATAGACATTGCGGTTCCTAGAGATATCGAACCAAATGTTAATATTAGCGAAAATATTTTCAGCTATGACGTGGATGATCTTAAAGGATTAGTTGATGCTAACTTGCGAGAACGTCAAATGGCTGCTGACTTTATAGCAAGTCAGATTCCTGATGAAGTCCAAGCTCATAATGATTGGGTAAATATGTTAGGTGTTGTACCTGTAATTAGAGCATTGCGTGAAAAAGCAATGACAATCCAGTCAGAAACAATGGACAGTATTGATAGAAAGCTACCTGATCTTAGTGATAGAGAACGTACAATCATTTCGAAACATACTAAAAGTATTATTAATCAAATGTTGAAAGATCCAATAAAACAGGCCAAAGAATTGAGTAATGATAAGAGAAGTAATGAAAAATTAGAGCTATTTCAAAACATATTTGATATTGATGCTGCAGACCCTTACGAGGATATTAAAGCTCGTAAAGCACAAAAAGAAAAAGAAGTTTCTATCCGTCACATCTTTAGTTTTGAATAAGCATATTAATATGGTGATAATATGCAAGAGACCCTGTTTATTAGATTTCATGAAATAATATTAATTATATATTTAATTAGTATTCTCTGTTATTTTATAGATTTCGTTAAAAAGAGTCATAAAATTAGAGAATTAGGAATTTATACATTAGGGATTGTTTGGATATTGCAAACAATCTCTTTGTCTGTTTATATCACTTCGCATAATGAAATTCCGTTGAGTTCATTATTTGATGTATTTTTCTTTTTATCATGGATAATTATATGTATAGCACTGGTTTTAAATGTAGTTAAAGTATTGAGTTTTTCAGTATTCTTTCTCAATGTTATCGGATTTATATTATTGATGATGAATACTTTTCAACCTGAACATTATTCAACAAATGTGCAACGCATTGCAGTTATAAATGAATTGTTATTAGTGCATATAGGCTTAGCGGTATTAAGTTATGCTCTTTTTGCACTAGCTTTTGTAAATTCACTACTTTATATTATTCAATACCGCAATTTAAGGGAGAAGAATTTTGATCAAAAATACTTTAGAATTGGTAGCGTAGCCACACTTGAAACGGTTGTGTTTTATTCATCTTTAAGTGGTTTCATTATTTTAATTTTGAGTGTTATTTTAGGCGCACAGTGGGGTGTCTATGCAATTGGACATAGTATTTTTGCTGACCCTAAAGTAGTACTATCTTCTATTATTACAATTTTTTACGCTATTTATTTACTAAGTCGAATTAATCGATGGTTTAAAACAATTTATTTAATTTACTTTAATATTATGTTATTTTGCTTATGCATGATTAATCTATTTTTTACAACACATTTCACTTAAATTTTCAAATGTCATTAGGAGGCAACATATATGCGCAAATTGGTTGTAGGCTCACGTAGAAGTAAGCTTGCCTTAACTCAGAGTCAACAATTTATAGATAAGTTAAAAGCGGTGGATCCAACACTTGAAATAGAAATTAAGGAGATTGTCACTAAAGGTGACCGCATCGTAAATAAACAATTATCTAAAGTGGGCGGTAAAGGACTATTTGTTAAAGAAATCCAACAAGAACTTTTTGACAAAGAAATTGACATGGCAATACACTCACTTAAAGATGTACCAAGTATCATTCCTGAAGGTTTAACACTAGGTTGCATACCTGATAGAGAAGTTCCATTTGATGCTTATATTTCTAAAAATCATATACCTTTAAATGAATTACCAGATGGTAGTATTATTGGTACGAGTTCATTAAGACGTGGTGCTCAAATTTTATCTAAATATCCAAACTTAGAAATAAAATGGATAAGAGGAAATATTGACACTCGACTAAAAAAATTAGAAACAGAAGATTATGATGCAATTATTTTAGCTGCTGCAGGACTTAGACGTATGGGTTGGTCAGATGATATTGTAACGACTTATCTGGACAAAGACATATTATTACCAGCTATTGGACAAGGTGCATTAGGTATAGAGTGTCGCAGTGATGATGTCGAACTATTGGAATTATTAAGTAAAGTTCATAATCAAGCAGTAGCGAATTGTGTTACAGCTGAAAGAACATTCCTTTCAGCTATGGATGGTAGTTGTCAAGTACCTATTGGAGGGTATGCAACTAATAAGGAGAATGGTGAAATTGAATTTACTGGGTTAATTATGACTCCAGACGGTACAAAGAGATATGAGCACACAGAAGTTGGTACAAATCCTGTTGCTTTAGGTGAAACAGTCGGCCGTGTTTTAAAAGAACAGGGTGCTTATGAAATAATCAAAAAACTAAATGAAGAACAAGCGCATTAAACCAAATTATTGAGGTGTAATGAAATATGAAACCAGTTGTAGTTATGACGCAATCGAGTGAATTTAATAGTGATTTAGTGGAAATAATGCATAAGCCATTTATAGAAATTCAATCACTTGAATTTGATACTCAAGTTTTGCATCATGATTATGACTGGATTATTTTTTCTTCTAAAAATGCGGTTCGCATATTTTATAAGTATTTAAATCAATTAGATGTTAAATATGTAGCTGTCATTGGACAGAAAACTGCCGAACTTTGTGAAGCGCTTAAAATTAATGTTGATTTTATACCCAATGACTACTCTCAAGAAGGATTTTTGAATCAGTTTAAAAAGGATCAACAAAGCATTCTCATACCAAGTAGTGCTGAAGCGCGTCCCAAACTCCAACATACATTAGCACAAAACAATATAGTGACTAAAATCGATTTATATAAACCTATTCCTAATGATAGGAATATTAGAGAAGTCATTCAATTGATAGAACATCACAAAGTTCATGCGGTAACATTTTCAAGTTCTTCTGCAGTAAAAGCGTATTTAAGGCATGACGTTCCTTGTGGTTTTGATAAGTATGTTGCTATTGGGGCTCAAACTGCTAACACATTACGAAAGAACGGTTTCAAGCCATTAATAGCTAATAAACAAACTTCGGAATCACTTATAAATAAAATTATTGAAAGTTGGTATAATAATGAAATTTGATAGACATAGACGATTACGCTCATCAGAGTCAATGCGTAATTTAGTTAGAGAAAACCATGTTAGAAAAGAAGATTTAATTTATCCAATATTTGTAGTTGAAAAAGATAATGTAAAAAGTGAGATTAAATCACTTCCAGGCGTTTACCAAATTAGCTTGAATTTATTAGATGATGAAATAAATGAGGCATATGAACTAGGTATTAGAGCAATCATGTTCTTCGGTGTACCAAATTCTAAAGATGACGTAGGTTCTGGTGCATATGATCATAATGGTATTATCCAAGAAGCAACAAGAAAGGCTAAAGAATTGCATAAAGATTTATTAATTGTAGCAGATACATGTTTATGTGAATATACAGATCATGGTCATTGTGGTGTTATTGATGATCATACTCATGATGTAGATAATGATAAATCATTACCTTTACTTGTTAAAACAGCTATCTCACAAGTTGAAGCGGGAGCAGACATTATCGCACCAAGTAATATGATGGACGGTTTTGTTGCAGAAATTCGTCAAGGTCTAGATGATGCCGGTTATTACAATATTCCAATTATGAGTTATGGTATCAAATATGCATCAAGTTTCTTTGGTCCATTTAGAGATGCAGCTGATTCTGCACCCTCTTTTGGTGACAGAAAGACTTACCAAATGGACCCAGCGAATCGTTTAGAAGCATTTCGTGAACTTGAAAGTGACTTAAAAGAGGGCGCAGATATGATGATAGTAAAACCTGCGCTAAGTTATTTAGATATTGTAAGAGACGTTAAAAACAATACAAATATTCCTGTTATTGCTTATAACGTAAGTGGTGAGTATGCAATGACAAAAGCAGCAGCACAAAATGGTTGGATAGATGAAGAACGTGTCGTTATGGAACAAATGGTTTCAATGAAACGTGCAGGTGCAGATATGATTATTACTTACTTTGCGAAAGATATTTGTCATTACTTAAATAAATAATTAATTTTAGGAGGATTTTGATATGGGTTACGAGAAATCGATTGAAGCGATGAAAATCGCTGAAAATTTAATGCCAGGTGGCGTTAATAGTCCTGTAAGAGCATTTAAATCTGTAGATACACCAGCGATTTTTATGGATCATGCAAAAGGATCAAGAATTTATGATATCGATGGTAACGAGTATATTGACTATGTATTAAGCTGGGGACCTTTAATTCTAGGACATAAAAACGAACAAGTTATAAAAAAATTACATGAGGCTGTTGATAGAGGAACAAGCTTCGGAGCATCTACCTTAGAAGAAAACAAACTTGCAGAATTAGTAATCGAACGCGTACCATCAATTGAAAAAGTGCGTATGGTTTCATCAGGAACTGAGGCAACGTTAGCAGCGTTAAGATTGGCTCGTGGTTATACTGGAAGAAATAAGATTATAAAATTTGAAGGATGCTATCACGGTCATAGTGATTCCTTATTAATTAAAGCGGGTTCTGGTGTTGCAACACTAGGATTACCAGACTCACCTGGTGTCCCAGAAGGTACTGCTAAGAATACGATTACAGTTCCGTATAATGATTTAGAAGCGATTAAAATTGCTTTCGAAAATTATGGAGATGATATCGCTGGAATTATCGTAGAACCAGTTGCTGGTAATATGGGCGTTGTACCTCCTAAGGATGGCTTCCTACAAGGGTTACGTGAGATTACAAATGACTATGGTGCGCTATTAATATTCGATGAAGTCATGACAGGTTTCCGAGTAGGGTACAATTGTGCGCAAGGTTACTTTGGTGTTACACCAGATCTTACATGTTTAGGTAAAGTTATTGGTGGTGGATTACCAGTAGGTGCGTTTGGTGGTAAAAAAGAGATTATGGACAAAGTTGCTCCAGTTGGAAATATTTATCAAGCTGGAACATTATCCGGGAATCCATTAGCAATGATGAGTGGTTACGAAACTCTAAGTCAATTAACACCTGAATCTTATGAGTATTTCCAAGAATTAGGTGATATCTTAGAAGAAGGACTTAAAAAAGTATTTAGCAAACATAATGTCCCAATTACTATAAATCGAGCTGGTTCTATGATTGGATATTTCTTAAATGAAGGCCCAGTAACTAACTTTGACGAAGCAAATAAAAGTAATTTAGAATTGTTCAGTCAAATGTATCGTGAAATGGCTAAAGAAGGCGTATTCCTACCACCTTCTCAATTTGAGGGAACATTCTTATCTACAGCACATAGTAAAGAAGACATTGAAAAAACAATCCAAGCATTTGATACTGCTTTAAGTCGTATTGTATAATGTTATGAAATAGAATGAGGTTAGGACTTTCAACTCGATGACGTCTTAACCTCATTTTTAATGAAAGAAGTGGCTGCATAATGAAAAATGTATGGATCAATAACTTTATTCTATTAGTAACTGCTATTGTTATAAGTCTGTTATTACATGTTGCGCACGTTCTTTTACCATTTATGTTCGGTCCGATTATTGCATCGATAATCGTCATTAAAGTATTTAAATTAAAAGTTAAATGGCCATTTTGGCTTAGTCAAATTGGATTGATTCTATTAGGGGTGCAAATTGGATCAACATTTACGTCTGAAGTGTTGCGTGATATTAAAAATGATTGGTTGATAATTGTTGTTATTACACTATTACTAATAGTTTTATCTCTATTGATCGCCTTCTTTTTCAAAAAAATTGCAAGAGTAAACACTGAGACAGCTATATTAAGTGTCATTCCAGGTGCTTTAAGTCAAATGCTAATTATGGCAGAGGAAAATAAAAAGGCAAATATTCTCGTAGTGAGTTTAACTCAAACGTCTCGCGTTATATTCGTCGTGATATTAGTACCCTTAATTTCTTATTTCTTTAGTAGTAATAGTGGAAATGAAACAACTTCTATTAAATCACCTCCATTAACGGAAGTACTAAACTTATCGCAAGTAATACTATTAATGTGTTGTATTGCAATCATTTATAGTCTTATGGCTAAAGTCAATTTTCCAACTAAGCAATTATTGGCTCCTATTGTCGTATTAGTAATATGGAATTTAACTACACATCACACATTTACATTAGATAATTATATTCTTGCTTCTGCACAAGTGATTTATATGATTAGAATTGGATTGCAGATTGCCAATTTACTTTCCGATTTAAAAGGTCGAATTGCCGTAGCAATCATTTATCAAAATGTCTTTCTAATCATTGGTTCATTTATCATGGTATATATTGTGCACATATTTACAAATAATAATATTAATGAGTTGTTTTTGGGTGGAGCGCCAGGAGGAATGAGTCAAATTGTTTTAGTTGCTATGGCAACTGGGGCAGATGTGGCTATGATTTCTAGTTTCCACATATTTAGAATCTTTTTTATTTTATTTGTAGTAGCGCCTATCATTGGCTTTTTCTTACGTGGCGGTATATCAAAATTTAATCAAAAAAGATAGGTTGTGTCATGTAAAGTTTAAGCGTTAGTAACTCTAATATTAAAGAGGGTTGATAAAACCTTCTACTTACAATTACTTTTCGACTTATTTCTTAAATTGCACTCTATGACACAACGTACATAAATTTTTATGAAGGTTTAGAAGGACATCCTTTCAAATGGGCATCATATAAACCTGCCGCTTCTAAAAATGAAAAAACAGTTACTGATCCTAAAAATTTAAAACCATATTTTTTTAAGTCTTTAGATAATTGCTTAGCACGATCATCAACAGTAATTCTTTCTGAGGCAGTCGTATAGTTCAAATCTATAGGTTGATGATTAACATAGGACCAAAGGAAATTACTAAAACTACCAAAGTCCTTTTCTATTTCAAAATAACCTTGTGCTTGTGATACAATCGCTTCTAACTTTTTACGATTATGAACAATGTTAGGAAATTCCATTAAATCATCAATATCTTTCGAAGACATCTGAGCAATTTTGCTTGGCTCAAAGTTGTGAAATGCTTGTTCATAAGATTGTTTCTTTTTTAAAATGGTTAGCCAAGATAACCCAGCATGTTGAGATTCTAAAGCCATTAATTTAAATAAGGCTTTGCTATCATATATAGGTTGACCCCAAACATTGTCATGATAATCTAAGTAAGTCGGGTCTTTTGTGCTAAATGCACATTCATTCATAAATATACCTCCAAGAGATTGACTTATCACGATTTCCATTATACTATAATTAAGTAATGAAATATATTATTGGGAAGAGTAAGTTTGAATGATAGCACAGAGAGCATATGGTCGGTGTAAATATGTATAACATTCAATCTGAAGGTAGCCCACTTGAACTTTTATTGAACCATTTATTAGTAGATAAAAGCGTGTTTGAGCGTTAATCAAATTAAGTGCAAGTATATTAATTTTTACTTGAATTTAGGTGGTACCACGGAACATCCGTCCTATATTATTTAGGAGGATGTTTTTTTAATTATTAGGAGGTTTTAATCGATGAATATGGAGCCTAAGTATAATCCACGCGAAGTTGAGGCTGGGCGTTATGAAGAATGGGTAAAGAATGATTATTTCAAACCCTCAGAAGACAAATCAAAAGAGACATATACAATTGTAATTCCACCACCCAATGTGACAGGGAAATTACACCTTGGACATGCGTGGGATACAACTTTACAAGATATTATTACGCGTATGAAACGTATGCAAGGGTATGACACACTTTATCTACCTGGTATGGACCATGCAGGTATTGCTACTCAAGCAAAAGTAGATGCTAAATTAAAAGAACAAGGCATTTCTCGTCATGATATCGGACGTGAGAAGTTCCTAGAACACGCTTGGTCATGGAAAGAAGAATATGCGTCATTTATACGCCAACAATGGGCTAAATTAGGTTTGGGTCTAGATTATAGCAGAGAGCGTTTTACTTTAGATGATGGGTTAAGTAAAGCAGTAAGAAAAGTCTTCGTTGACTTATACAATAAAGGCATTATTTATCGTGGTGAACGTATTATTAACTGGGATCCTGAAGCTAGAACGGCTTTATCAGATATTGAAGTAATTCATGAGGATGTGCAAGGTCATTTCTATCATTTTAAGTATCCTTACGCTGATGGTGATGGCTATATTGAAATTGCGACAACAAGACCTGAGACAATGTTAGGAGACACTGCCATAGTTTTTAATCCTAATGATGATCGCTATAAAGATGTAATTGGTAAGAAAGTTATATTACCAATTGTTGGTCGAGAGTTACCGATATTAGCTGATGAGTATGTTGATATTGATTTTGGTAGTGGTGCTATGAAAGTAACGCCTGCACACGATCCAAATGATTTTGAGATTGGTCAACGACATAGTTTAGAGAACATTATTGTCATGGATGAAAATGGTAAAATGAACGATAAAGCTGATAAATATGCTGGATTAGATCGATTCGAATGTCGTAAACAATTGGTTGAAGATTTAAAAGCGCAAGATCTAGTCATTAAGATTGAAGAGCATGTTCATTCAGTTGGTCATTCTGAACGCTCAGGTGCTGTTGTTGAACCTTACTTATCAACGCAATGGTTTGTAAAAATGAAACCATTAGCGCAACGTTCACTTGATAATCAAAAAACTGATGATCGTATCGATTTTTATCCACCACGTTTTGAGAACACTTTCAATCGTTGGATGGAAGAAATTAGAGACTGGACAATTTCAAGACAATTATGGTGGGGTCATCAAATACCTGCTTGGTACCATAAAGAAACTGGTGAAATTTATGTTGGTGAAGAAGCACCTAAAGATATTGATAATTGGGTACAAGATGAAGATGTTCTAGATACTTGGTTTTCTAGTGCATTGTGGCCATTTTCAACTTTAGGTTGGCCGAATATCGATGCAGATGATTATAAACGTTACTATCCAACTAATGCACTTGTAACTGGATATGACATTATTTTCTTCTGGGTTGCAAGAATGATATTCCAAGGTCTTGAATTCACTGACAGAAGACCATTCAATGATGTTTTACTTCATGGTTTAGTTCGAGCTGAAGACGGTCGAAAAATGAGTAAATCTTTAGGTAATGGTGTAGATCCTATGGATGTAATTGAAGAATATGGAGCAGATAGCTTAAGATATTTCTTGGCAACAGGATCATCACCTGGTCATGACTTACGTTATTCTACTGAGAAAGTAGAGTCTGTTTGGAATTTCATTAATAAAATATGGAACGGTGCGCGTTTTAGCTTAATGAATATAGGTGATGAATTTAAATTTGAGGATATCGATCTAACTGGAAACCTTTCATTAGCGGATAAATGGATCTTAACTCGTTTAAATGAGACGATTGAAACAGTTACTAATTTAAGTGAAAAGTATGAGTTTGGAGAAGTTGGCCGTGCGCTATATAATTTCATTTGGGACGAGTTCTGTGATTGGTATATTGAAATGAGTAAAATACCAATGAATGGTGAAGATGAAGCACAAAAACAAACAACACGTTCTGTTTTAAGTTATACACTAGATCAAATTATGAGAATGTTACATCCGTTTATGCCTTTTGTTACTGAGAAGATATGGCAAAGTCTTCCACATGAAGGTGAAACGATTGTGAAAGCATCATGGCCAAAGGTTAGGGAAGAGCTTGTATTTGAAGAAAGTAAGCAAACGATGCAACAATTAGTTGAAATTATCAAATCTGTAAGACAATCTCGTGTTGAAGTAAATACGCCACTTTCTAAAGCTATACCTATTTACATTCAAGCCAAAGATGAAAATATTAAAGCAACACTAATTGAAAATGAAGATTATATTCATAAATTCTGTAATCCTAGTGAATTAACGATTGATACACATATTGATATTCCTGAAAAAGCAATGACTGCAGTAGTCATCGCTGGTAAAGTTATATTACCTTTAGAAGGTCTAATTGATATGGATAAAGAAATTGCACGCTTAGAAAAAGAATTAGATAAATTACAAAAAGAACTTGATCGTGTTGATAAAAAATTATCTAATGAAAATTTTGTTAATAAAGCGCCTGAAAAAGTTATCAACGAAGAAAAAGAAAAACAACTACGTTATCAAGAAAAATATGATGGTGTGAAAAACAGAATTGAACAATTAAAAGCATAGGAGAATCGCCAATGAATTACCTAGAGAGTTTGTATTGGATACATGAGAGAACTAAATTTGGTATCAAACCTGGTGTAAAACGTATGGAGTGGATGCTAGATCGTTTGAATAACCCTCAATTAAATATTAGAGGCATACATGTTGGTGGTACAAATGGTAAAGGCTCAACTGTAGCTTACATTAGAGCCGCTTTAGTGGAAAATGGTTATGAGGTAGGAACGTTTACTTCTCCATTTATTGAAACTTTTAATGAAAGAATTAGCCTAAATGGACTTCCAATTACAAATGACGAGATTGTTGAATTAGTCGAAATAGTTAAACCAATTAGTGAAGCTTTAGAGCAGGAAACAGAACTAGGTGGTGCTACTGAGTTTGAAATTATTACAACAATGATGTTTGTATACTTTGGACAAATTCACCCCGTTGATTTTGTTGTAGTTGAAGCGGGGTTAGGTATAAAAAATGACTCCACTAATGTGTTTAACCCAATTCTCTCAGTACTTACAAGTATTGGATTAGATCATACTGATATTTTAGGTAACACTTATTTAGATATTGCAAAAGACAAAGGTGCCATTATTAAACCTAATATACCTGTGATTTATGCTGTTAAAAATGAGGTAGCATTAAAATATATTAGAGACCTAGCTGAAAGTAGTGAGGCTAAACCAATCGAATTAGACCGTGAGATTGTGGTTGTTTCACAAGACGATGAATTTACTTATCGTTATAAGGACTATGAGCTGGAAACAATTATTTTAAACATGCTTGGTGAACATCAAAAAGAAAATGCAGCGCTTGCAATCACTGCATTGATTGAGCTATATGAACAAGAAATTATTACGTTAGATTTTAATAAGATGATTGATGCTATTGAGAGTGTTAGTTGGACTGGTCGTATTGAACAAGTAAAAGAGAATCCATTAATCATTATAGATGGAGCCCACAATAACGAAAGTATTGAAGCTTTAATTGATACGATTAAGAATTATTATGATAACGAAAAAATGGACGTTCTTTTCTCGGCAATAAAAGGTAAACCAGTGCATGGCATGCTTAATAAACTTGAAGAGATCTCAAATCACCTATATTTCACTGAATTCGATTTCCCTAAAGCATTGACCAAAGATGAGTTGTCAGAACAAGTAAATTTAGAGCATATTGAATTTATTGATGATTATGTTTCTTTTATAAAAAATTATGAAGGCAATGGGTTATTAATTACAGGTAGTTTATATTTTATAAGTGAAGTAAAAAGTAAAACTGAATTTTAAATTTGAAATAGTATATCCCCGAGTCATTTAGGCTAACGTTGTACCTAAATGACTCGGGGATATTTGATTATCACTAAATTTTAGTTATTGATAATGAGAATAACATTTTTCTTAAATACTATTATATATTTATAAAATAAATAACATAACTCATTTACTTTCAAGGTGAAATAGTTATAATTAGTTTAGGTGATGCTAGTGTTATTAATATCTTATGTTTGTAGTGTTTTGTTTAGTTTTTTATACCATCTTACCAATACGAACAGTTTGAATTTGAATTATCTGGTTAGGCGTTCCAAGTGTGATCATTGCGGTCGTAAATTAGGTTGGTTCGAATTAATACCTATATTTAGCTTTTTTATTTTAAAAGGAAAATCTCATTGTTGTAGTCGAAAGTTAAAACGTCATTATATTTTTGGGGAATGCTTAGCCTTCTTAATTATCCCTTTAATAATTAATTTTGATACTAATGTACACTTCTCTCTGTTTATTACTACTTATTTATTTCTTCTTACAATGGCATTATATGACCATCAAACGTTAACAATTAATATAGTCATGATAATTCTATATACTATTGTATGTGCAAAAATCACGATAATTTATTTTTCAACTTTTATATTCTTCACTTTAATATTTCATCTATACTATTTTCTTTTTCCAAGACAAATAGGATATGGTGATATATTACTTTTAAGTATCTTATCTTGTTTTTTCCCTTATCACTTTTATTTGATATTTCTCCTTTATACGCTATTAATCGCTATTATAGTTTCTTCAATTTTATTAATAATGAAACAGCAAACTTATATTCCATTTGTACCATTCATGTTTATTGGTTTTATGATGACAAATTATTTATACCAGAACACGCTATTATACATTTAGAAAGGTTGATCTAGTTTGAGAATTAAAAGTATGGCAAAGTCTGAATTACCTAGAGAGCGTCTTATTCACAATGGAGCAAAAAGTTTATCCAATAGTGAGTTATTAGCAATTCTTATAAATACAGGAAGACACGGATTTTCAAGTTTAGATATTGCTAATGAATTAATGATTAGCTTTAATGGTTTGAAAGAACTAAAACATTTATCGATTAATGATTTAACTACAATTAAAGGAATTGGACTCTATAAAGCAGTCATCCTTAAAGCTGCTTTTGAATTAGGTGAAAGAATGTATGCTAGAGATTTTAATGAAAAAGTTAAGATAACATCACCAAGTGATGTATCTAATATTATGATGTCAAAAATGAAAGATTTGACGCAAGAACATTTTGTAGTACTTCTATTAAACTCTAAAAATATTGTGATAAAAGAAGAAACGATTTATAAAGGGACATTAAATTCTTCAGTAATACATCCACGTGAAGTTTTCAAAGCAGCTATTAGAGCATCTAGTAATGCGATTATAGTTTTACATAATCATCCTTCTGACGATGTCACACCTTCTAAAGAAGATATAGAAACAACAATTAGGTTAAAGGAATGTGGTGAATTACTAGGAATTCAAGTCCTTGATCATATAATTATTGGTGATCAAAAATATGCTAGTTTAGTAGAAGAAGGTTACTTTGACTTGAGTAATTAAGGGTATTATTTGTTTAAAATATTAGTAATCTTGTATAATTATGGTTGAAAAATTTTATAGAGGTGTATTATGACATTATTTTTAATAATAGGAATTTTGATACCAGTAGTTTATGTTCTAAGACTTACTATTAAAGAACATACAATTGGACTCAAAGAAATGTTCACGACAATTATATTATCTATGATGGGGATTGTCATATTTACTGTGATAGGTGTACTGATTAGCAGTCAAAATATTAATATAGCATCATTAATCTTTGCCTCGCTAATTACTGGGGTAATATGGGGACTATTATTATCTGGTGTATATAAATTATTTAACTATCTGACACATACATTTAAAAAATAAAACTAGCCATTGCAATATCAATCCTACAAGAATTGAGACTTGGCTAGTTTAATAATTTATTGAATATAGGCTGAAAGTACTTGGAAATTTTCCATAATCCAAAGTATGCCTTGATATCCTAAATATAATCCTAATACTATTAAGGCTGCAGATATTATAAATCTAAGAATTGCAAACCCAACTCTAAATAACAATATCACAAGTAATGCAATTAAAATGATACTTACAATACTCATTATCAACACTCCTCATGAATATCCATAAACGATAATATAACCTTATTATAAAGCATCCAGGATTAATTTGGAATCATACTTTAGTACAGAGCATTATCATGCTAAAGACTGATGTTGATATAATGTTGTTCTATTATAATGATAAAGATTACTATTGGAGGGTATTTAATGCGGTTTTTTCTTAGTATTATAAAAAATATTATTGCAGTTATAGCTATTATTTGTATTATATATTTTGCATTAAAATACGCACCATTTCTAAGGGACCAAGATTGGAATCCGATAAATCATTCTATAAACAATGAGCAGTTGAATAACTCACCAAACAATTTAGATCGTCCTCATAACATATCAACAAATGGTAAGCGTTATGTGCTTGAGGATAATGATATTTTACAAAATATCCCGGCAAGTCAAACTAGAAATGTATTTAAATACATAGATAAGAAAGAGTTTATGGCGGTATCAGGCTTAGGAAGAATGGGATATAATGACAATTACATTGCTGGACAACGTAATGACGAATTCATTATTTATAAATTTGGTAGTGATCAGATAAAAGTATATCGAACTGAAATAGAAATGGAACAAGATTTGAATGCACTTGGTCAATATATTGAATTAAAGCCTTTTGATGCATATTAATTAAGTTTTCATAATTGAACTAGTTTATTTTCTACGTTATGGTTAAGTTATAAACTATATTTCAAAGGTTGGTGTGATACATGTCTGAACAATCTAAAGAAAAACAAGCAAATGAACAAGCAAAAGCACAAAATCTTTTCGCTAAATGGAGAAAAGATGAAAAACTTTATAGTGACGATGATAAAAAGGATAAAGATAAATAACTAAATTGAGTTCATACTGAGTTTATTAAGATTAGGTACCACTAGCTATTTGACGCATTGCGTAATAGTTGTGCTATCTAATCTCTTTTTTATTCAAAGATGTTGATATAGAATGAACTTAGTGCTTTATTTCAAACAACGAGTAATATAAAATAATAAAGGATGATTTAAATTAGAATTTGTAGAGGTGTTATGAGTGCAAAAGTTTTTTAAAAATAACAAATTAATTGTTGTTTTTTGTGCTGTTATAATTTTTATTGCACTGATTGGTTTGTCCATAAGGTCACATACACAATCACCTCCTGAACAATATGTGGGAGATTCTGTTTCTCTTGGGCAAAGAGTCGTGAGCTATCCTGTCAATTTTGTTACTGGAGCGATAAATAATCTTTTTAGCTCAAATAAAACAACTGACAACAAGAAAATAAAACAACTAGAGGCTAAAAATGAAAAGTTAGAAGCGGAAAATAAAGATTTAAAAAAAGAATTAGATATGACTGATATTTCTAAATATGATCCAATTTCTGGTGCTGTAATCGCTAGAAATGCTGACCAATGGATGAATACAGTAATCATTGATAAAGGAAATAAAGACGGTGTTAAATCAAATATGGCTGTTATGACAGCTGAAGGTTTAGTTGGAAGAGTAACGAAAGTTAACCAATTTTCAGCACAAGTAGACTTATTATCTACTAACACTAGAACAGGTAAATTGTCTGTTAACATTCAACACGATTCTAAAAATGTATTTGGCTTAATCGACCACTATGATAAAAAGAATCAAGAACTAGTCATTGGCAATATCAATAATAAAGATAAGATTTCAAAAGGCGATAAGGTTGTAACTAGTGGGTTAGCCGATCAATTACCAAGTGATTTATACATAGGTGAAGTGACCAAAGTTGAAAATGATGAGTACGGATTAGCAAAAGAAGTTAGAGTTAAAACAGGCGCTAATTTATCCGATATTAGCCATATATATATCGCCAAAAAAGATCCTGACAACGCTACCGATGAAAGCAGGGACAATTGATGAGAGTATTTTTGTACTTAATTGTTGGTGTAGTACTGTTTTACATTGACAGTATCATTGGACTTCTAATCCCAATGCATCTTGGTCATTTCGAGTTTAATTTTATTCCTCACTTAATTTTGTTGTATATATTGTTGATAACGATTTATCGTGGCTTTGGAATCGGATTAATATTCGCAATTCTGTTTGGAATCGTAACTGATGTATATGTCGGCAGTGTCTATGGATTATATATGTTTGGTTACTTAGCACTTGTCGTTATATTTGATAAATTTCTTAAAGTTTTTTATCGAGACTATACAACGATTTGTATTTTGAGTATTATTAGTATTATTGTTTTCGAAATTTACGTAGCAATTATTTATGCTGTGATTGGATTCGCTAATATTGATATAATCAATTTCATTTTATTAAGAATGATTCCAACTATTATATTAAATGTCATTTTACTTATTATACTTTTCCCAGTTTTTATAAAATTTATGAAAAAAACTCATATACAAGATTGACACCGGTATTTAGTAATGGTAAGATGAAATAGTTGAGTAGTTTTATAGCTACATACAACCGCTCAAATATAGGTTTAAGAACATTTTTAATGTCACCTATATATGGCGTGACTTATTAATATAGGAGGTGCAAAGTATGTTTGCTATTATCGAAACAGGCGGTAAACAAATTAAAGTAGAAGAAGGTCAAGAAATCTTCGTTGAAAAATTAGATGTTAATGAAGGTGACTCATTCACATTTGATAAAGTATTATTTGTAGGTGGCGATTCAGTTAAAGTTGGTGCCCCAACTGTTGAAGGTGCTACTGTTACTGCTACAGTTAACAAACAAGGTCGCGGTAAAAAAATCACTGTATTTACGTATAAACGTCGTAAAGACTCTAAACGTAAAAAAGGCCATCGTCAACCATATACTAAATTAACTATTGATAAAATCAACGTTTAATTTATGATTACAGTCGACATCACTATTAATGATAGTGGAAAAGTAACAGACGTTATTATGGATGGTCATGCTAATCATGGTGAATATGGACATGACATTGTTTGTGCAGGTGCGTCAGCGGTTTTATTTGGAAGCGTTAATGCAATTCTAGGTTTAACTTCTGAGAAACCAGACATTGACTATGAGGATGATGGAGGTCATTTTCATATTAGAAGTGTAGATACAAACAATGAACAAGCGCAATTAATTCTTCAAGCAATGTTAGTTTCTTTACAAACGATTGAAGATGAATATAATGAAAATATCAGATTAAATTACAAGTGAGGTGTATCCCGATGTTAAAATTAAACTTACAGTTCTTCGCATCTAAAAAAGGGGTAAGTTCTACTAAAAACGGTCGTGACTCAGAATCAAAACGTTTAGGTGCTAAACGTGCTGATGGTCAATACGTTACAGGCGGATCTATTTTATACCGTCAACGTGGTACTAAAATTTATCCTGGTGAAAATGTAGGTCGTGGTGGCGATGATACATTATTCGCTAAAATCGACGGCGTTGTTCGTTTCGAACGTAAAGGTCGCGACAAAAAACAAGTTTCTGTATACGCAGTAGCTGAATAATTTTGTCTAGTTAACACCAGAAGTGAATGCTTCTGGTGTTTTATTTTGTTTTAATATAAAAGCAGTAATTTTATAGTGTTAATTTTTCATGCTTTAATGGATAATGATATAATGTTGTCATTAAAGAACAAATCGTAAAAGAGGTGAGATATATGTTTGTCGATCAAGTTACAATATCTCTTAAAGCTGGTGATGGTGGTAATGGTATCACTGCCTATAGAAAAGAGAAATATGTTCCATTTGGAGGACCAGCTGGTGGCGACGGTGGTAAAGGCGCATCAGTTGTTTTTGAAGTAGATGAGGGATTAAGAACATTATTAGATTTTAGATACCAACGTCATTTTAAAGCTAAAAAGGGCGAAAATGGGCAAAGTAGTAATATGCATGGTAGAGGTGCAGACGATTTAGTGTTAAAAGTACCTCCTGGTACAATAATCAAAAGTGTGGAAACTGATGAAGTATTAGCTGACCTTGTTGAAGATGGCCAACGTGCTGTCATAGCTCGTGGTGGACGTGGTGGACGAGGTAATTCTCGTTTTGCTACACCTAGAAACCCAGCACCAGACTTTAGTGAAAATGGTGAGCCAGGTGAAGAATTAGATGTAACATTAGAGCTTAAATTATTAGCAGATGTTGGATTAGTTGGATTCCCTAGTGTTGGTAAATCAACATTATTGTCAATAGTTTCAAAAGCAAAGCCTAAGATTGGTGCGTATCATTTTACTACAATTAAGCCAAATTTAGGTGTCGTTTCAACACCTGACAATAGAAGTTTTGTTATGGCCGATTTACCAGGTTTAATTGAAGGCGCTTCAGATGGTGTTGGATTAGGACATCAGTTTTTAAGACATGTTGAACGTACAAAAGTGATTGTTCATATGATAGATATGAGTGGGTCAGAAGGTAGAGATCCATTTGATGATTACCAAATTATAAATAAAGAATTAGTAAATTATAAACAACGATTAGAGGATAGACCTCAAATTGTGGTCGCTAATAAAATGGATATGCCCGATGCACAAGATAATTTAACTTTATTTAAAGAACAAGTTGATGATAGCGTTACGATAATTCCTGTTTCTACAATTACAAGAGATAATATTGAACAGTTATTATACGCTATAGCAGATAAATTAGATGAAGTTAAAGATATTGACTTTAGCGTTGATAACGATGAAGAAATAGGTGTTAACCGTGTACTTTATAAACACACGCCTTCTCAAGATAAATTCACTATCACTAGAGACGACGATGGTGCGTATGTAGTAAGTGGTAATGCAATTGAGAGAATGTTCAAAATGACAGACTTTAATAGTGACCCAGCAGTAAGAAGGTTTGCTAGACAAATGCGTTCAATGGGTATAGATGATGCACTGAGAGAACGTGGCTGTAGTAATGGAGACATCGTTAGAATTTTAGGTGGAGAATTTGAATTTGTAGAATAGGAGTGCTAACAGTGGACAACAAAGATTATAAAAAGTTTTACTTGATACGTGAAGATGTCTTACCTGAATCAGTGGTAAAAACATTAAAAATTAAAGATGCTTTAAAAAATAATCCAGAATTGTCCATTTATGAAGCTGTTAAATTATTTGATCTTTCACGTAGTGCATTTTATAAATATAGAGAAACAATCTTCCCTGTAGATGAAAAAATGTTAGATCATCGTGAATTTACGCTTATTCTTTATGTTAATGATATTGTTGGGATGTTAGCGCAAGTACTTAATACGGTTTCTAAATTGCAATTATCTGTTCTTACTATACATCAAAGTGTACCAATGGAAGAGAAAGCTACGATAACATTATCACTTAGCGCAAAAGATACCACCATTTCAATTGATGAAATTATAAAGGCATTAAGAAATATTGAACATGTTTCTAAAGTTGAATTAATAAGTATGAGTATGTAAGGAAGGTAACGAATGTACGCTTATATTAGAGGTAAATTGACGCAATTATTTCCAACGCATGTAGTTGTTGAATCAATTAATGGAGTTGGATATGAAATTCAGACTCCAAATTCCTATCGATTTCAAAAATATTTGGAGAAAGAATTAGTAATTTATACATCTTTAATTGTTAGAGAAGATGCTCAGTTACTTTATGGATTTATTAATGAAGAAGAAAAAGATATGTTCTTAAGTTTAATCAAAGTTACAGGTATAGGTCCAAAGTCTGCATTAGCAATTTTAGCTACTAGTACACCAAATGAAGTTAAAATGGCAATTGAAAATGAGAATGATGCATATTTGACTAAGTTTCCAGGTATTGGTAAGAAAACTGCACGTCAAATTGTGTTGGATCTAAAGGGCAAAGTTCAAATTACAAATGAAACAACTGAGACACTTTTAAGCATCAATGAAGAAAATTCAAATAACGAAAAACTAGTTAAAGAAGCATTACTCGCCCTAGAGGCTTTAGGTTACTCAAAACGAGAAATTTCTAAAGTTGAAAAAGTACTCAACAAATCAACATTTGATTCTGTTGATGAAGCAGTAAAACTAGGACTAAAAACACTTGTGTCTTAAATTTGAAAAATCATATTATTTACAACTACTAATGTAACTGGGGGGAGAAATTATGGATGACAGAATGGTTGATCAATCTTTGCATAGTGAAGAAACTTCTTTCGAATTATCACTTAGACCAACAATGTTAAAACAATATATTGGGCAATCATCAATAAAGAACAACTTAGAAGTATTCATTAAAGCAGCTAAACTACGTGAAGAGCCATTAGATCATGTACTTCTATTCGGTCCACCAGGGTTAGGTAAAACAACACTATCAAATATTATCGCAAATGAAATGAACGTTAATATAAGAACTGTCTCAGGTCCGTCATTAGATAGACCAGGTGACTTAGCAGCAATACTATCTGGTTTGCAACCTGGGGATGTACTATTCATTGACGAAATTCATCGTTTAAGCAGCACCGTTGAAGAAGTTTTATATTCAGCGATGGAAGATTTCTTCATTGATATTATCATTGGAAAAGGTGATGAAGCTCGTAGTATTAGAATAGATTTGCCTCCATTTACGCTAGTAGGTGCGACTACACGGGCTGGAAGCTTAACTGGTCCACTAAGAGATAGATTTGGCGTTCATCTGAGATTAGAATATTATAATGAGAATGATTTAAAAGAAATTATAATTCGAACAGCAGAAGTGTTAAACACAAAAATTGATGATGAAAGTGCAACTGAGTTAGCTAAACGTTCACGAGGAACGCCTCGAGTCGCAAATCGTTTATTGAAACGCGTTAGAGATTTTCAACAAGTCAATGAAGATGAACAAATTTATATTGAGACTACGAAACAAGCTTTACAATTGCTTCAAGTAGATGCAGAAGGTTTAGACTACATTGATCATAAAATGATGAGATGCATCATTAATCAATATGATGGTGGTCCGGTAGGTCTTGATACTATAGCTGTTTCTATCGGTGAGGAGCGTATAACAATTGAAGATGTCTATGAGCCTTTTTTAATTCAAAAAGGATTTATAGAGCGTACACCAAGAGGTAGAAAAGCTACTGCATTTGCATACGAACATTTCAAAAATTTTAATAAATGAGGGATATAAAAAATGAATGTTGAGGAATTTGATTATGACTTGCCTGAATCATTAATTGCTCAGACCCCATTAAAAGATAGAGACCAAAGTAGATTGTTAGTGTTAGGTAGAAACAGTGGTAACATTGAACATAAACATTTTAAAGATGTCATTGATTACTTGGAAACTGGTGATACACTTGTCTTAAATGATACACGTGTTATGCCTGCACGATTATTTGGTTTAAAAGAAGAGACTGGTGCAAAAGTTGAAATGCTTATGCTTACTCGAATTGAGAATAATGATTGGGAAGTTTTACTTAAACCAGCAAAGCGAATTAAAGTGGGGAATAAGTTGTCTTTCGGAGAGGGTAAGATAATAGCTGAATGTATAGAGGAATTGGATCAAGGTGGACGTATCATGCGTTTGCATTATGAGGGAATTCTTGAGGAAAGATTAAATGAACTCGGTGAAATGCCTTTACCGCCATATATAAAAGAACGATTAGATGACCCTGACCGCTATCAAACTGTTTACGCTAAAGAAAGTGGTTCTGCAGCAGCACCAACAGCAGGGTTGCATTTTACAGATGAACTATTAGATGAAATTAGAGCAAAAGGTATAAATATTGCATTTATAACATTGCATGTTGGATTAGGAACATTTAGACCTGTAAGTGTTGAAGATATTAATGACCATGAAATGCATAGTGAATATTATCAAATGACCCAAGAAACAGCTGACTTATTAAATCAAACAAAAAAAGAAGGTCATAGAATCATTTCTGTAGGTACAACCTCAACAAGGACTTTAGAGACTATTCGTCGTGATTACAATGAATTTGTAGCTGTTAGTGGATGGACTGATATTTTTATATATCCAGGATTTACATATAAAGCTATAGATGGTTTAATTACTAATTTCCATTTACCTAAATCAACTTTAGTCATGCTTGTATCAGCATTTAGTAGTCGAGAAAACATTTTAAACGCATATAAAGAAGCTGTTAAACTAGAATATAGATTTTTCAGTTTTGGAGATGCGATGTTAATTATTTAATGAATGAGAGGTATTAAATATGCCAGCAGTAACTTATGAACATATAAAGACTTGTAAACAATCAGGTGCACGTTTAGGTATCGTTCATACACCGCACGGTTCTTTTGAAACGCCTATGTTTATGCCAGTAGGAACAAAAGCAACTGTTAAAACAATGAGTCCTGAAGAATTAAGACAAATAGAAGCGAAAATAATATTAGGAAATACATATCATTTGTGGTTACAACCTGGAAATGATATTATCAAACAAGCTGGGGGTCTACATAAGTTTATGAATTGGGATGGCCCTATTCTTACTGATTCAGGTGGTTTCCAAGTATTTAGTTTAAGTAATCTTCGTAAGATAACTGAAGAGGGTGTTGAGTTTAGACACCATACAAATGGATCGAAGTTATTTTTAAGTCCAGAGAAATCAATGGAAATACAAAATGACTTAGGTTCAGATATAATGATGGCTTTCGATGAATGTCCACCTATGCCTTCTGAGTATAAGTATGTTAAGGATTCAATTGAACGCACTACGAGATGGGCTGAGCGTTGTTTAAACGCACATAAGCGCCCAGAGGACCAAGCACTCTTTGGTATTATTCAAGGTGGCGAATATAAAGATTTAAGAGAACAAAGTGCTAAGGAATTAGTTGCTTTAGATTTCCCTGGATATGCTATCGGTGGGTTGTCGGTAGGCGAACCTAAACCAGTTATGTATGAAATGGTTGAACATACAATGCAATATATGCCAGATGATAAACCTCGTTATTTAATGGGCGTAGGTTCTCCTGATGCATTAATTGAATGTAGCATACGTGGCATGGATATGTTTGATTGTGTATTACCAACGCGTATTGCTAGAAATGGTACATGTATGACTTCAAACGGAAGATTAGTAATTAAGAATGCTAAGTATGCAAACGATTTTAAACCACTAGATGAAAATTGTGATTGCTACACATGTAAGAATTATTCACGTGCTTATATCAGACATCTGATTAAAGCTGAAGAAACTTTCGGTATCCGTCTTACTACTATTCATAATTTACATTTTCTGCTAAAATTGATGGAAGATATTAGACAAGCTATTCGAGAAGATCGTCTTTTAGATTTTAAAGATGAATTCTTTGAACAATATGGGCTTAATGTAGAAAACCCTAAAAATTTCTAATAAGGAGACAACATAATGAACGTTTCAGCACTTATTTTACCTATAATTTTAATTATAGTATTTTATTTCTTTTTAATTCGACCTCAACAAAAACGTGCTAAAGAACATCGTGAAATGATTAGCCGAATCGAATCAGGTCAACGTATTACTACTATTGGTGGTTTGAAAGGAACTGTTAAAGCTGTCGATGAAACTACAGTTGTTATCACAGTTAATGGTCATGGAACAGAAATGACTTTTGAAAAACCAGCAATTAAACAAGTAGACCCTTCTTAAAGTTAAGGGTAATGAAATTTATTTATTTAAAACTGTCGACAAAGTTCATACTATGTTGACAGTTTTTTATATTTTATGTATGTGCATAATAATCTTAATTTCACTAAAAGATGTAGTATGTTAATATAGATAGGTCATGTAATAACTATGTAATTTTTAATTAACTTGCACATGGTTTATTAAAAGATTATTCTTAGTACATAAGTAAACAATGAGGTGTTCATGTGAAGAAATTTAGTAGGATAATTGCATTCATACTAATTGTAGCCGTTTTGTTCGTTGGAATGGGGCTTACATATAAGAATGTAGTTAAAAACGTAAATCTTGGATTAGATTTACAAGGTGGATTTGAAGTTCTTTATCAGGTTAAACCATTAGATGGTGATAAAAAAATTGATGAGAAAGCCTTACAATCGACTGCTAGAACTTTGGAAAATCGTGTCAATGTTCTCGGTGTTTCTGAACCTCATATTCAAGTTGAGGATCCAGACAGAATTAGAGTTCAATTAGCAGGTGTTAAAGATCCAGATGAAGCTCGTAAAATATTATCTTCGCAAGCTAATTTAACTATTCGTGATGCCAATGATAAAGTTAAATTAACTGGTAAAGATATTGTACAAGGTTCAGCTAAACAAGAATTTAAGCAAGGTACTAATGAACCAGCTGTTACATTTAAATTAAAAGATCGTGCTAAATTTAAAAAAGTAACAGAAGAAATTTCGAAAAAACAAGAAAATATGATGGTAGTATGGCTTGATTATAAAAAAGGTGATAGCTACCATAAAGAGTTAGAAAAACCTGAAGATAAACGTAAATACGTTTCAGCTGCTTCAGTAGATCAACCTATTAATTCAGATAGTGTTGAAATTTCAGGTGGATTCCATGGTCAACAAGGTGTGGAAAGAGCTAAACAAATTGCAGAATTACTAAATGCTGGTTCACTACCTGTTGATTTAAAAGAAATTTATTCTAATTCAGTAGGTGCACAGTTTGGTCAAGATGCACTTGATAAAACAATATTTGCATCAGCGATAGGCGTAGCAATTATATATCTATTTATGGTCGGTTTCTATAGACTACCTGGTTTAGTTGCTATCATCGCTTTAACTGTTTATATTTATCTTACTTTAGTAGCATTTAATTTCATTTCTGGTGTTCTTACATTACCAGGATTAGCAGCTCTCGTACTCGGTGTAGGTATGGCTGTAGATGCGAACATAATTATGTATGAACGGATAAAAGATGAATTGCGAATTGGTAGGACGTTAAAACAAGCCTACTCTAAAGCAAATAAGAGTTCTTTCTTAACGATATTTGACTCGAACTTAACTACAGTTATTGCTGCGGGTGTATTATTCTTCTTCGGTGAAAGTTCAGTAAAAGGTTTTGCGACAATGTTACTCTTAGGTATTCTTATGATATTTGTAACAGCTGTATTTTTATCAAGAGGTTTATTATCATTACTTGTATCATCTAATTACTTTAAGAAGA
Organism: Staphylococcus sp. NWU MK-U1; assembly: GCF_033283505.1. NCBI lineage: Bacteria > Bacillati > Bacillota > Bacilli > Caryophanales > Staphylococcaceae > Staphylococcus > Staphylococcus sp. NWU MK-U1. The sequence continues at coordinate 202,355 of NZ_JAVSMG010000002.1, forward strand.
AATTCTGGCTATTTGGAGTTAGTAAGAAAAATAGACATGATATTAATGAAGGTGTAGATGTTCATGACCTTAAAACTTCATATGAAAAGTGGGATTTTGTTAAATTAGCCAAACCATTAATCGGATTCAGTATTCTGATTTTGATTGTTGGTATTGTGATTTTAAGTATATTCAAATTAAACTTAGGTATTGATTTCTCTGCAGGTACGCGTGTTGATATCGACTCTGATACAAAATTATCTCAACCTAAAGTTGAACGTACGATGAAAGACATGGGATTAACTCCAGATCAAGTTCAAATTAATGGTAGTGACAATAAACAAGCAACTGTGCAATTTAAGAAAGATTTATCTAAAAATGAAGTTGTAGAACTTAACAAAAAAGTGAACGATGAATACGGTCATAAACCAACTGTAAATACAGTATCACCAATGATTGGACAAGAATTAGCTAAAAACACTATGAAGGCTCTTATCTATGCGGCAATAGGTATTATTATCTATGTTTCACTAAGATTCGAATGGAGAATGGGTCTATCATCAGTATTAGCATTACTGCATGACGTCTTTATGATTGTTGCATTATTCAGCTTACTTCGCTTGGAAGTTGATATTACATTTATTGCAGCAGTACTAACTATCGTAGGTTATTCAATTAATGATACGATTGTAACATTTGACCGTGTAAGGGAAAATCTGCATAAAATTAAAGTCATTACCAAACCAGAGCAAATCGATGACATCGTTAATCGCTCTATCCGTCAAACAATGACTCGTTCCGTTAATACTGTTTTAACAGTAATTGTTGTCGTAGTTGCGATTTTAATATTTGGGGCATCAAGCTTATTCAATTTCTCATTAGCATTATTAATTGGATTAGTATCTGGTGTATTCTCTTCAGTATTTATCGCTGTACCTTTATGGGGTATAATGAAGAAACGACAACTTAAAAAAGCAGATAATGGTAAATTAACGGTATACAAAGAGAAAAAATCAAATGATGAAAAGATTTTAGTATAAATTATTAGGGAGTAGGACATTGCATTCAATGTTCTACTCTTTTTCTAATATCATTAATAGTTTTATCAACTTAACGTTGTTTACTTTTTATTTAGTTGAATTTTCGGTATAATGACCTTTGGAAAAAGGGAGGATAATTACATGATTAAATCTAAATATAACTGGCTCTATGAACCTCCAACAGAATACATAAATGAAACTTTAATAAAAAAATATCAATTAACACCTATTATAAAAAAACTACTTGAAAGTAAATCGATAACTGATGATGAGTCAATTAAAGCCTTATTAGATGAAACCATCATTAACCACAATCCATGGCTATTAAGTGATATGGAAAAAGCGGTGACTCGAATCAATGAAGCAATTGATAAAAATGAGCGTATATTGGTATATGGTGATTATGATGCCGATGGTGTCACTTCTACAACTATATTAGTTAATACATTGCAGACATTAGGTGCTGAAGTGGGTTGGTATATTCCTAATCGATTTTCAGAAGGTTATGGTCCTAATGAACTTGCATTTAGAAATGCCTATGATGAAGGCGTGTCTCTCATCATAACTGTCGATAATGGCATACAAGGTCATAAAGAGATTGAAATGGTACAAAAGCTAGGAGTTGATGTCATAGTAACTGATCATCATGAAATTGGACGTACTTTGCCTGAAGCGTATGCCATCGTACATCCAATGCATCCAGAGTATGAATACCCATTTCACTTTTTATGTGGTGCAGGTGTAGCTTACAAATTATCTCAAGTTTTATTAGAAAATCCTCCTAATTATTTTGTAAGTTTAGCTGCGATTGGTACTATAGCAGATTTAGTGTCAATGACAGATGAAAACCGCTCTATAGTAAAACAAGGTTTATCATTTTTAAATCAAAACTGCCCGATTCAAATTAAAGCATTACTTAACCAAGCTGGTTATAATGACACGATTAACGAAGAAACTGTAGGTTTTATTATAGGGCCGCGACTTAATGCCGTTGGTAGATTAGAGGATGCATCATTAGCTGCTGAGTTATTAATGACCGAAGATGAAGAAGAGGCTGAATTTCTTGCCGAACAAGTAGAACATTTTAATGTTGAACGTAAAGAAATAGTAGCTCAGATAACTGATGAGGCACTAGCCATTGCTGAAGAAAAAGTGAATAATGGCAATCAATTTTTACTATTAGCTAAAGAAAATTGGCATGAAGGTGTCTTAGGTATAGTAGCATCTAAAATTGTTGAGACATATGCATTACCTACCTTAATTCTGAATATTAATTTAGAACAAAATCATGCTAAAGGATCAGCTCGTAGTATAGAACAAGTTTCAATGTTTGAAATTTTGAGTGCACATCAAGATTTAATTTCTAAGTTTGGTGGTCATCATATGGCTGCGGGTATGACTATGGAAATAGATTATATTGAAGCATTAGAGCAAGGATTGAATGACTGGATGTTTAAATTATCAGAACATACGTCACTAGAACCGACGAAACATGTATCAGTTAAATTAGAAGAGAATGATATTTCAATAAATAACATTCGTGATATACAAAGACTAAGTCCATTTGGCACAGACTTTGAAAAACCATTATTGGAAATTGATGATAATGAAGTCGTTGATGTTAGAGCAATTGGAAAAGATAAAAACCATTTGAAACTAGTAACCGGTCAGTTACAATTACAAAGCCTATATTGGAAAAATGGTCAGTTAGCAACTCAAATTGAACCTGGTCAACCAATCAATCTACTAGGAAATTTACAAATCAATGAATGGAACGGAAATCAATCACCACAGTTTATTATTCAAGATATAGCAACGAATAATGAACAAATATTAGATTACCGAAGTAAACGTAAACAATTAAATATAGACCCAAACGATACTAGAGTTGCTTTTTTAATACACCCTAAAAAAGAAAAATTGAATCATAATTACTATTATTATGGTGATAAAATCGATCAAGAACACGAAGTAGTAATTTTAAGAGACTTGCCAAATGATTTAGACAGTCTTAAAGATAGTCTCAAAAACTTAAATTATTCACAACTCTATTTAGTATTGCAACATCAGCAGAGTATATATTTTGATGGTATGCCCACGTCAAATCAATTTAAAAGCTGTTTCAAAGCGCTAATGACTAAAAAAGAAACCAATCTTGAACAAGAGGGTATGTTACTGTGTCAACATTTGAATGTTAAACCTAATATTTTAAAATTTATGCTTAAAGTATTTTATGAGTTAGGTTTTGTAACAGAAGAAAATGGTATAATTAAAATTGTAGATAATGCTAACAAACAAAATATTGAAACAAGTCGTGTTTATCAATTAAGACAATCCAGAATGGAAGTTGAGAAACTTTTACTTTATGATGATTTTACGCAATTAAAAACTTGGATCAAATCACAGAAGGGTTAGTAAATAGGAGGAAATAGATATATGGATTTAAAGCAATATGTTTCGGAAGTGCAAGATTGGCCTAAACCGGGAGTTAGTTTTAAAGATATAACAACAATTATGGATAACGGGGAAGCTTATGGTTATGCTACCGATCAAATTGTTAAATATGCTAAGGAGAGAGACGTTGATATAGTTGTAGGTCCTGAGGCAAGAGGATTTATAATTGGGTGCCCTGTAGCTTATTCAATGGGGATTGGTTTTGCGCCCGTGAGAAAAGAGGGTAAATTACCTCGTGAAGTTATCCGATATGAATATGACTTAGAATATGGTACAAATGTTCTTACTATGCACAGTGATGCAATTAAACCAGGTCAACGTGTTCTTATAACTGATGACTTATTAGCTACTGGAGGTACTATAGAGGCGGCAATTAAACTAGTTGAAAAACTAGGAGGAATCGTCGTAGGTATTGCATTTATAATTGAACTTAAATATTTAAACGGTATTGAAAAAATTAAAGACTATGATGTCATGAGTTTAATTTCATATGATGAATAGATGACTAGAATTAAAAGACATAGTCCATGCTTTTAATGTCTAACAATTTTTGGGAATGAGATAATGAATTCGTATAGGGATTCTATCTCATTCCCATTTTTTCGTTAAATTGTTTACTTGATTTGATTTCAGCGTAACACCATTTATTTATTTAAAAACTTGTAGTATCATAGAACTATTATTTATAAAAATGTTAAGGCGTTTGTAGTTCTTTTAACATTTGATAAAATTAAAGTAATACTCGCATTTCTATATCTAAATAGATGATATACTCGGATTAATGAAGGACAATGTATGTTTTCTTAATTTTCAAAAATTCGAATATGAGTTGAGTATTTGAAATACAAATGAGTTGGGGTGTCATATATTGAATAACGAGTATCCATATAGCGCTGATGAGGTGCTAAATAAAGCTAAATCATATTTATCAACTGATGATTATCAATATGTCCTAAAAAGTTACCATATAGCTTATGAAGCCCATCAAGGACAGTTCCGTAAAAATGGTCTTCCGTATATCATGCATCCTATTCAGGTAGCGGGCATATTAACAGAAATGCGTTTAGATGGTCCAACGATAGTGGCAGGTTTTCTGCATGACGTCATCGAAGATACGCCATACACATTTGACGATGTTAAAGATATGTTTAACGAAGAAATAGCGCGAATTGTTGATGGTGTTACTAAACTTAAAAAGGTTAAATACCGCTCTAAAGAAGAACAACAAGCAGAAAATCATCGTAAATTATTTATTGCAATTGCAAAAGATGTTCGAGTGATACTTGTCAAATTAGCCGATAGATTACATAACATGAGAACACTAAAAGCTATGGCTAGAGAAAAACAAGTGCGTATCTCTAAAGAGACACTAGAAATTTATGCACCATTAGCACATAGGTTAGGTATTAATACGATTAAATGGGAATTAGAAGATACTGCACTTAGATATATAGACAGTGTTCAGTATTTCCGTATTGTCAATTTAATGAAGAAAAAGCGTAGTGAACGAGAAGCTTATATCGCTAATGCAATAGATAAAATTCAAACAGAAATGATTAATATGGACATCACTGGAGAAATTAGCGGTAGACCTAAACATATTTATAGCATATACCGTAAAATGATGAAGCAGAAAAAGCAGTTTGATCAAATATTCGATTTATTAGCTATTCGTGTAATTGTAAATTCTATTAATGATTGTTATGCAATTTTAGGGTTAGTCCATACATTATGGAAACCTATGCCTGGAAGATTTAAAGATTATATTGCCATGCCTAAACAGAACATGTATCAATCTCTCCATACAACTGTCGTTGGTCCTAATGGAGACCCTTTAGAAATACAAATTAGAACGTATGAAATGCATGAAATAGCTGAACATGGTGTTGCAGCTCATTGGGCATATAAAGAAGGAAAAACAGTTAATGAAAAGAACCAAGATTTTCAAAATAAATTAAATTGGTTAAAAGAATTAGCTGAAGCTGATCATACATCATCTGACGCACAAGAATTTATGGAATCACTGAAATATGATTTACAAAGTGATAAAGTTTACGCTTTCACACCTGCAAGTGATGTTATTGAATTGCCTTATGGTGCGGTTCCAATAGATTTCGCTTATGCTATTCATAGCGAAGTCGGAAATAAGATGATAGGTGCAAAAGTTAATGGTAAAATTGTTCCTATTGATTATGTTCTTCAAACCGGAGATATTATTGAAATTCGTACAAGTAAGCACTCTTATGGACCTAGTAGAGATTGGCTTAAGATAGTTAAATCATCAAGTGCTAAAAGTAAAATTAAAGGTTTCTTTAAAAAACAAGACCGTTCATCAAACATTGCAAAAGGTAAGTTTATGGTCGAAGCAGAAATTAAAGAACAAGGCTTTAGAGTAGATGATATTTTAACTGATAAAAATTTAGAAGTTGTTAATGAGAAATACTATTTTGCTAATGATGATGATCTATTTGCAGCAGTTGGATTTGGTGGTGTAACGGCATTACAGGTTGTTAATAAATTGACCGAAAGACAGCGTATACAAGATAAACAAAAAGCGCTAAACGAGGCACAGGAAGTTATTAAATCACTTCCGATTAAAGATGATATCATCACTGATAGTGGTGTCTATGTCGAAGGTATAGAGAATGTATTGATAAAGCTTTCAAAATGTTGTAATCCAATCCCTGGAGATGATATTGTAGGATATATCACTAAAGGACATGGTATAAAAGTGCACCGTACAGATTGTCCAAATGTTAAAAATGAAACAGAACGATTAATAGCAGTTGAGTGGGTTAAATCTAAAGATTCTACTCAACGATACCAAGTAGATTTAGAAGTTAGTGCATATGATCGTAATGGTTTATTAAATGAAGTAATACAAGCCGTTAACTCTACAGTTGGAAGTATTATTAAAATCAATGGACGGTCTGATACTGATAAGAATGCAATTATCACTATTAGTGTTATGGTGCGTAATGTTAATGATGTATTCCGTGTAGTTGAAAAACTAAAACAATTAAGTGATGTATATACAGTGTCAAGAGTTTGGAATTAATGAGGTGCTATTAATATGAAAGTAGTTGTACAAAGAGTAAAAAGAGCAGCAGTTACAAATAACAGCATTCACAATGAAATCGACAAGGGTTTCTGTCTTTTAGTCGGAATAGGTAAAGATACAACGGAAGCAGATATAGATGCAGTTGCTAAAAAGATTATTAACGCTCGTTTGTTTGAAGACGAGAATGGCAAACTTAATTTAAATATCCAACAAGTTGAAGGTCAAATTTTATCTATCTCACAATTTACTTTATATGCTGATGTACGTAAAGGTAATAGACCAGGATTTTCAAATTCAAAAAATCCTCAAGAAGCCAATGAGTTATATGAAAAATTTAACACTGCTTTAAAAGCTTATGACGTTGAAGTGAAAACAGGTGAATTTGGTACTGATATGGAAGTTGAAATTATCAACGATGGTCCAGTTACTATTATTTATGAAAGTCAGGATGGCAAAATAATATGAACAAAATAGATGCATGGTTATCTAAACATGACCTTAAAAATCTGATAACATTGATTGTTGTAGGTGCTTTTATATTATTTTTAATATTATTATTTATGCTAATGAATCATAGTGATCAAGGGAGTAATAGAATTACAGTTTCAGAGAATGCTGAGTTACGAACTGGTCCAAATGCTGCTTATCCTGTGATATACCAAGTCGAAAAAGGTGATACGTTTACTAGATTGAGTAAATCAGGTAAATGGATAGAAGTTGAAAGCAGAGATGGTTCTGAAAAAGGTTGGATAGCTGGATGGCATACAAGCTTAAATATTGAAGCGGATGCAAATAAAAAAGTAAACCCTTTGAAAAATAAGGTCATTGTCTTAGATCCTGGCCATGGAGGCAATGACCAGGGTGCATCCAGTAATACTTCAAAAAAGAGTTTGGAGAAGAACTATACTTTAAAAACAGCTAAAGAACTGAGACGCGCTCTTGAAAAAGCAGGGGCAACAGTTAAATTAACACGTTCTGATGATACATATGTTAGCTTAGATGATAGAAAACTTAATGGTGACGCATACATAAGTATACATAATGATTCTCTTGATAGTCCTAATGCTAATGGTTCAACTGTTTATTGGTATAAAAATAATCAAGAAGCTTTAGCTGAAACGTTAAATACGAACATACAAAAGAAAGCCATGTTGTCTAATAGAGGAACTCGACAAGAGAACTTCCAAGTACTCAGACAAACCAATAAGCCAGCCGTGTTATTAGAATTAGGATATATAAGTAATCCAACAGATGAGGTAATGATACGAGATCAAATCCATCGACAAGTTGTAGAAGAAGCTGTAGTGGATGGTTTAAAACAATATTTTGCCTCTTAAAGCTTGCAAACTATGCATAAACTCGTTATTATAATTAGTGAACTTTATATATAATACCGTTATGATTCTTGAAAGTATAAATGAAAGAGGTAGCAATAATTGATATTGTGAAGAGATATAATCCATGGCTGGAAGATTATACTGAGTAATTTATTATACTTTGAACACAAGAACAGGTGCTTTAATAGATTAAGCCGTTTTACGTACGTTACACGTTTTGAGTGGTAATTAAGTTTTACTAATGAATTTAATTACAATTAGGGTGGCAACACGGCAATTCGTCCCTTGTATAGCAGAAATGCTATATAAGGGACTTTTTTTATTAAAGGGAGTTTGTAAAATACAAAGAAGGAGTGATTGTGTGATTAGAATTCCTAGAGGTACACAAGATATCTTACCTGAAGATTCTAGTAAATGGCGTTACATTGAAAATCAACTTGATGAATTAATGAAATTATATAATTATAAAGAAATTCGCACGCCTATATTTGAAAGTACAGATTTATTTGCACGTGGCGTGGGTGACTCTACAGATGTCGTACAAAAAGAAATGTACACTTTTAAAGATAAAGGTGACAGAAGCATAACTCTAAGACCAGAAGGAACAGCAGCTGTTGTACGTTCATACATTGAGAATAAAATGCAAGGTATTCCAAATCAGCCTGTTAAATTATATTATAATGGGCCAATGTTCAGATATGAACGTAAACAAAAAGGGCGATACCGTCAATTCACTCAATTCGGCGTTGAAGCGATTGGTGCTGAAAATCCGAGCATGGATGCTGAAGTTCTAGCTATGGTGATGCATATCTATGAATCATTTGGCCTTAAACATTTAAAATTAGTTATCAATAGTATTGGTGATGCTGATTCACGTAAAGAATATAATGAGGCACTAATACGTCATTTTGAGCCAGTGATAGATACATTTTGTGATGATTGTAAATCAAGATTACACACAAATCCAATGAGAATACTAGATTGCAAAATTGATAGAGATAAAGAAGCTGTTAAAAATGCGCCAAGAATTACTGATTACTTAAATGACGATTCAAAAGCTTACTTTAATGAAGTGAAGACTCACTTAGATGATTTAGGTATTTCATATGTTGAAGATCCTAACCTTGTACGTGGTCTTGATTATTACACACACACTGCTTTTGAATTAATGATGGATAATCCTAATTATGATGGTGCAATAACTACCTTATGTGGTGGTGGTCGATATAATGGACTGCTTGAATTATTAGATGGACCAAATCAAACGGGTATTGGTTTCGCTTTAAGTATTGAAAGATTGTTATTGGCGCTTGAAGAAGAAGGAATTGATTTGGACGTCGAGGATACGTTTGATCTTTTTATCGTTACTATGGGTGAAGAAGCTGAACGATATAGCGTTAAGCTTTTAAATCAACTCAGAAAATCGGGTATAAAAGCCGACAAAGATTATTTACAACGTAAAGTTAAAGGCCAAATGAAACAAGCTGATCGTTTGAATGCTCAATATACTGTTGTTATCGGTGATCAAGAACTTGAAAATGAAGTGATTGACGTCAAAGACATGTCAACAGGTGAAACAGAAACTATTAACTTAAATAACTTAGTAAATTATTTTCAAGAAAAAAATAATTAATAAAAAGGAGAATATAAATGAGTAAAAGAACAACGTATTGTGGTTTAGTTACAGAAGAACTTTTAAACCAAAAAGTTACTTTAAAAGGTTGGGTTCATAATCGTCGTGACTTAGGTGGTTTAATCTTTGTGGATTTACGTGACAGAGAAGGTATCGTGCAAATCGTCTTTAACCCTGATTTTTCTGAAGAAGCTTTAAGTGTAGCTGAAACAGTAAGATCAGAATATGTAGTTGAAGTTGAGGGAACAGTAACAAAGAGAGATCCAGATACTGTGAATCCTAAAATTAAAACTGGTCAAGTAGAAGTTCAAGTTTCTAATATTACAATTATCAATAAATCAGAAACACCACCATTTTCTATTAATGAAGAAAATCAAAATGTTGATGAAAACATCCGTTTAAAATACCGTTATTTAGATTTAAGACGTCCAGAGTTGGCACAAACATTCAAAATGAGACATCAAACAACACGCTCTATTCGTGAATATTTAGATAACAATGGTTTCTTCGATATTGAAACTCCTGTTTTAACTAAATCTACGCCAGAAGGTGCCAGAGATTATTTAGTACCTTCTCGAGTTCATGAAGGAGAATTTTATGCATTACCACAATCACCTCAATTATTTAAACAATTACTAATGATTAGTGGTTTTGACAAATATTATCAAATTGTTAAATGTTTCCGCGATGAAGACTTACGTGCAGATCGTCAACCTGAATTCACTCAAGTCGATATTGAAATGAGTTTCGTTGATCAAGAAGATGTGATTCAAATGGGTGAAGAAATGTTACGAAAAGTTGTTAAAGATGTTAAAGGCATTGACGTATCAGGTCCTTTCCCTAGAATGACTTATGAAGAAGCGATGAGACGCTATGGTTCAGACAAACCTGATACTCGTTTTGATATGGAACTTAAAGATGTATCACAGTTAGGTCGTGAAATGGACTTTAAAGTATTTAAAGATACTGTAGAAAATAATGGCGAAGTAAAAGCCATTGTAGCTAAAGGTGCAGCCGACAATTATACTCGTAAAGATATGGACGCATTAACAGAATTCGTAAATATTTATGGTGCTAAGGGTCTTGCATGGGTAAAAGTTGTTGATGATGGATTAAGTGGTCCAATCGCTCGTTTCTTTGAAGATTCAAATGTTGCGACTTTAAAAGATCTTACACAAGCTGAATCAGGAGACTTAGTAATGTTTGTCGCTGATAAACCAAATGTAGTAGCTCAAAGTTTAGGTGCTTTACGTATTAAAATTGCCAAAGAATTAGGTTTAATCGATGAAAATAAACTTAATTTCTTATGGGTAACAGATTGGCCGTTATTAGAGTATGATGAAGATGCTAAACGTTATGTAGCTGCACACCATCCATTTACTTCACCTAAACAAGAGGATATTAGTAAATTAGATTCAGAACCTCAAAATGCACAAGCGAATGCTTATGACATCGTTTTAAACGGTTATGAATTAGGTGGGGGATCAATCAGAATTGCAGACGGTGAATTACAAGAAAAAATGTTTGAAGTATTAGGATTCACAAAAGAACAAGCTAGAGAACAATTTGGATTCTTGTTAGATGCATTTAAATATGGTGCACCACCACATGGCGGTATTGCACTAGGCTTAGACCGTTTAGTAATGCTATTAACTAATCGTACAAACTTACGTGATACAATTGCATTCCCTAAAACAGCTTCAGCGACTTGCTTGCTTACAGATGCACCAGGTGAAGTCTCAGACAAACAATTAGAAGAGCTTTCTTTACGTATTCGTCATTAGATTTAACATATAAAATGATATAAATACATTAGTCATCAAAATCACAGTGGATTTTGGTGACTTTTATTTAGCGTTTTTTCGTATTTTTGTAGAACTATATTCAGCTAACAAAACTATAATAATATTATGTAAACTCAATATTATTAAAATTTTGCTTCACAAAATATACATTTCTATCTAATTCATAAGGATTTCTTTATTTAAACCTCTGTGGTAATATATAAACATAAGGTAGTCATCTGTATTGTTCGTACGTTTGCTTTTTATTTGGGCCTAACACTTTTTGATCAGGGAGTCCAATAGGTTTTCTTGCAGCGCACACGCCTCAATTGGAGGACTTGCAAAACAAGAAACAGGGCACCCACCTGTATATAGCAGGCCGAATGATCAAGCTTTTTATAACTACGGCAATCACGGACTCTACCGGTACGCAAGGCTTTATGTCTTGCGTATTTTTATTTGTCTTTTTCTGTTAACATATAGTTATCGTATTGTTTTTATAAAGGAGTTTAAAATGAAACATCAATTTTCAAGAAACGAATTAGCATATGGACAAGAGGGATTAGATCTATTAAAAGAAAAAACAGTTGCAGTTCTTGGGGTAGGTGGTGTTGGTTCATTTGCTGCTGAAGCATTAGCTAGAACCAATATTGGTCATATTATTTTAATCGATAAAGATGACGTAGATATTACAAATGTCAATCGTCAAATACATGCACTCACTACAACTATCGGACAAAGTAAGGTCACTTTGATGGAAGAACGTATTAAACTTATTAACCCTGATTGTAAAGTAACACCACTTCACATGTTTTATACTGAGGAGACATATAAGGATTTATTTAATAATTATGATATTGATTACTTTATCGATGCAAGTGATACTATAATATATAAAGTTCATCTGATGAAAGAGTGTTTAGAACGAGGAATTAAGATGATTTCAAGTATGGGGGCAGCTAATAAAACTGATCCTACACGATTTAAAATAGCAGATATTTCTAAAACATATATGGACCCTATGGCTAAAATTATCCGTAATAAGCTAAAGCGTCAAGGTATAAAAAAAGGTGTACCTGTCGTGTTTTCTGATGAAAGCCCTATTGTAATTCGTGAAGATGTAAAAGCAACCGTTGGAGATGAAAACGCCATTAATCGTAAAGGGCAAATGCCTCCATCATCAAATGCATTTGTACCAAGTACAGTAGGATTAATCTGTGCGAGTTACGTAGTAAATGACATTTTAAAAAATATACCTGTACGCCGTATTAAGGATAAAGGAAATATTTAAATAATAGACTATGAATCAAATTTAAAAGTCATTTATAATGGCTAATTGATTCATAGTCTTTTTTAGTTTTTGTTTCTTAAATTATCATAAATAGTTTTAAATTGTTGTTCACTTTTTGATGTTGTTTTAGGCTCATAATAAATTTTATTTTTGAGTTTATCTGGCAAGTATTGTTGAATGACGTGTCCATTTTCATAGTTATGAGGGTACTTATAACCTATGGCACGACCCAAATCTTTAGCTCCAGCATAATGTCCATCTCGTAAATGGTCAGGAATTTGGCCAATATTACCTTTACGTATGTCACTAAGTGCACTGTCAATCGCAGTGATCGCTGAGTTGGATTTAGGTGATAATGAAAGCTCAATTACAGCTTGGCTAAGAGGAATCCTCGCTTCCGGAAACCCCAGTCGCTCTGCCGATTGAATGGCTGCAAGCGTACGTTGTCCCGCATTAGGTGAAGCTAACCCTACATCTTCATAACTAATGACTAATAAGCGTCTTACAATAGTCGGTAAATCGCCAGCTTCAATTAATCTTGCTAAATAGTGTAATGCAGCGTTTACATCACTACCTCTTATTGACTTTTGAAAAGCACTCATAACATCGTAGTGCATATCTCCATCTTTATCGCTTACGAAAGCACCTTTTTGCAAACAATCTTTAGCATCTTGAAGAGTGATATGTCTAATTTCATTTTCAACTGAAGCACTTAAAACAGCCAATTCAAGAGCATTTAAAGCACTTCTAACATCTCCTTGACTTTGCGTAGCAAAGTACTCTAATGCATCTTCATCTACTTTGGGTTGATAATTAGCTAAGCCACGTTCAGAATCATTTAATGCTCTATTAATTGCGAGTCGCACATCATCATGATCCAATGAATACAGTTCGAATATTTGAGCTCTAGAGCGAATAGCTGGATTGATTGCATGATATGGATTTGAAGTTGTTGCACCAATTAGGACGATTTTACCATTTTCTAAATGTGGTAATAAGAAATCTTGTTTAGCTTTATCTAACCGGTGAATTTCATCTAATAAAAGAATGACTTGACCTGACATTTTGGCTTCTTCGACTACCATTTGCATATCTTTTTTTGAATTTGTAACTGCATTTAATTGTCTAAATTTATAATCAGTGCTACCAGAAATTGCTTTCGCAATACTTGTTTTACCAATGCCTGGTGGCCCATAAAATATCATTGATGATAATCTTTTGGTTTCAACCATTCGTCTAATAATGCCTCTAGGTCCTACTAAATGTTGCTGCGAAATGATTTCGTCAATGTTAGTAGGTCTCATTCTTGAAGCTAAAGGTTCTGTAGTCACTATTTTCACACCTTTCTAATACTATCTTAACTGAAAAAATGCTAGAATGGTATTATATATTATTCGAATTATGTGAGGTAATGTTATGAAAATATCAACGAAAGGGAGATACGGCTTAACTTTAATGATTTCCCTTGCTAAAAGAGAAGGGCAAGGATGCGTATCTTTAAAGTCAATTGCTGAAGAAAACAGTTTGAGTGATTTATATCTCGAACAATTAGTTGGCCCTTTAAGAAATGCTGGTTTAATTCGAAGTGTTCGTGGTGCCAAAGGTGGTTATCAACTTAGAGTACCAGCTGACGAAATTAAAGCAGGCGATATTATTCGTTTACTAGAAGGTCCTATAACGATAGTCGAAAGTATTGAATCAGAACCACCTGCTCAAAAACAGTTATGGTTAAGAATGAGAGATGCTGTTAGAGAAGTATTAGATAATACTACTTTAAAATATCTAGCAGACTATGTCGAAACTGATGATAAACTTGATGGTTACATGTTTTATATTTAATTTTAAAAATATGTTTATATAAAATTGTGTGTGGTAAATAATAATTACAACAGTAAAGTACATTCTTTATTTTATATCTCAGAATTAACATGATACTTGATCGAAAAAATATTCTTAAATTTGAAAGGAGAATTTCATTATGGGATTCATGGATAAAGCGAAAGATGCAGCAGATAAATTTAAAAATAGCGATAACGAACAAGTTGATAAAGCTAAAGACAAAATCAATGAATATACTGAGAAAAACAACGATGACAAAAAAGATGATAAATAATTAGTTTTCAAGCGATAACATTTAATGTTATCGCTTTTTTATATCAAAAGAAGTATTTACAATTTAAGTAATTCAAAACATTTTTATTAAACTATATGTTGTTTTAGCACTTATAACTAAATGTTCATAAGCACATAAAAGGAGTGAGCTTAAATAATATCCCACTCCAAATTATGCCTTAATTCTCTCACTATCCATCAATATTAAATTTTAATATTGATTATTGATTCAATTTTTCAATAATATTCTGTAAACGAGTGAATGATTCAAATTGCTTTTCTTGATCATAAATATAGCTAATTCCCATGAGTTCATCAATTTCACCATATTCTTTAATAAATGCTTCTAACTTCTCTTTAACTGTTTCCTCTGAACCTATTAGCGAATCATTAAATCTTTGTTTAGCCATCTCAAATTCTCTAGGTGTTAGAAGAGCTTGTAAGTCATTTGTAGGTGGTTGTACTGGTTGCATTCTACCACGAGCAATACCAATAAATACTTGAGCTAAAGTGCTTGCTAAGTATTCAGCTTCTTCATCACTTTCAGCTACAATCGCATTCAAGCATACAATCATATAAGGCTTATCTAATACGTCAGAAGGTTCAAATAGTTCTTTATATATTTGAATTGCCTCTTTCATTTGCTGAGGTGCAAAATGTCCTGCAAAGACATAAGGTAATCCCTTACGTGCAGCTAAATGAGCTGAATCAGTAGATGATCCAAGAATATATAAAGGTACATTTTTACCTACAGCAGGATAAGCTCTTACATAAGCTTGTTTATTTCCAGGTCCAAAATAAGTTTGTAATTGTTCAACTTCTTCAGGAAACTCATAGACGCCATTATGCTGGTCACGTCTCAATGCGCTAGCTGTCATCATATCAGTCCCTGGGGCTCTACCTAAACCTAGATTAACTCTGTTTGGGAAAAGTGTTTCCATTGTTCCAAATTGCTCCGCAACTATTAGAGGAGCATGGTTTGGTAACATAATCCCTCCAGATCCAACTTTAATACGTTTCGTATGTTCAAGTGTATGTTGAATCAATAGAGAAGTTGCTGAACTTACTAAATTTGGTGCGTTATGGTGTTCTGCAATCCAGTATCTTTCATAATTAAGTGAATCTAACTTTTGAGCTAAACTAATCATATCCTCAATTGCTTCTTTATCACTCTGACCTTCTCTTATTGGAACTAAATTTAACGCAGATACCTTTAGATTACCCACAGTTTTCATCTCCTCATATAAAATTAATATGGTTCAGTTTAACAAGATATGTAGTTTAATTTATATTGAAATGCTCATAATCGATAATGTTAGTGAAAAAATATTGATACTTTAATTAATAGTACATTTAAAAATATTTATAAGTAAATGTGGGGTTAATTTTTAAAGTGGTTGAGTGTTAAAATATTAAATAATGGAAAAATTTATGTTTATAAACAACTATATAGAAAAAATTCTATTCAGGTGCTATTATAGGAACATTGATAATATTGTGAGGAGTGTACTTAAAAATGGAAGTATATGCAGATTATGCTGCAACTACACCTGTCAAGCCAGAAGTAATTGAAGAGATGATGACAATTTATAAATCACATTTTGGTAATCCATCGTCTATTCATTCTATAGGAAGAGATGCACGTCGTTATCTAGATGAATCAAGAAGAACAGTTGCTAAATTATTGAATGCTAAGCCTAGCGAAGTCATTTTTACAAGTGGCGCAACTGAATCAAATAATACAGCTATTAAAGGATTAGTTTACGCAAATGAACATCTTGGAAATCACATTATTACAACTAAAATTGAGCATCATTCTGTCTTACACGTGTTTGAACAATTGGAAAAAGAAGGCTATGATGTCACTTATTTAGATGTAGATGATACAGGTGCAATAGATTTAGATCAACTTAAAGAAGCATTAACAAATGACACTATTTTAGTTTCAATAATGTTTGTTAATAATGAAGTTGGAACTGTTGAACCTATGTATGATATAGAAGATATTGTTAGCGAGTCAAACGCATTATTGCATGTAGATGCAGTTCAAGCAATCGGACACTTAGATGTTAATTTTGAAGATTTTAAAATGGATACTTTAAGTTTGACAGCACATAAATTCGGCGGTCCAAAAGGTGTAGGTGTCTTATTAGTTAGAGATAAAACCCCAATTGAGTACTCTCAACTAGGAGGAGAACAAGAAACTAAACGACGTGCAGGAACAGAAAATTTAGCACAAATTGTTGGTTTGACAAAAGCACTAGAATTAGCACATAAGAATAGGGACAATAATAATTTACATTTAATGCAATTAAAAGAATTATTCTTAGTTAGCCTACAAGAACGTGCGATTCCTTTTGAGGTAAATGGTTCTATAGTTGATACAACAGGACATATTCTAAATTTATATTTCCCATTCATAGACGTGGAAACCTTGCTAACACTTTTAGATCTAGCTAACATTTATGTATCTTCAGGTTCTGCATGTACAGCTGGTTCAACAACACCTTCTCATGTTTTAGCAGCAATGTATGAAGATGAAGAACGTGCTAAACACTCAGTAAGATTTAGCTTTAATGAATTAACAACTGATCAAGAAATAAAATATATCGTAGCTGAAATTCACAAAATATATCATAAATTTAAGGAGGAATAAATGTGTCTAATAAAGATATACGTGTAGTTGTAGGTATGTCTGGCGGTGTTGACAGTTCAGTCACAGCTCATGTGCTAAAAGAGCAAGGGTATGATGTTATTGGAATATTCATGAAAAACTGGGATGACACTGATGAGAATGGTGTTTGTACTGCAACAGAAGACTATAATGACGTTATCGCAGTATGTAATCAAATTGGTATTCCATATTATGCCGTTAATTTCGAACAAGAATATTGGGATAAAGTCTTTACTTATTTCTTAGATGAATATAAAAAAGGTCGTACACCTAATCCAGATGTAATGTGTAACAAAGAAATTAAGTTTAAAGCTTTTCTAGAGCATGCACTTAAATTGGGCGCAGATTACGTAGCAACAGGACATTACGCAAGAATACGTCGTCATGATGATGGCCATGTAGAAATGTTACGAGGTGTAGATAATAATAAAGATCAAACTTATTTCTTAAATCAACTATCTCAACAACAATTGTCTAAAGTTATGTTTCCAATTGGAGATATTGATAAAAAAGAAGTTCGTAAAATAGCAGAAGAGCAAGATTTAGCAACAGCTAAAAAGAAAGACTCTACAGGCATCTGTTTTATTGGAGAGCGTAATTTCAAAACATTCTTATCACAATATTTACCAGCTCAAGCTGGAGAAATGCGTACGTTGAATGGCGAAAAAATGGGAATGCATAGTGGATTAATGTATTACACTATTGGTCAAAGACATGGACTTGGTATCGGTGGAGATGGTGATCCATGGTTCGTTGTAGGTAAAAATTTAGAAGACAATATTTTATACGTTGAACAGGGTTTCCATCATGATGCACTCTATAGTGATTATTTAATAGCTTCCGATTTTTCTTTTGTAAATCCAGTTGATTTAGACAACAGATTTGAATGTACTGCTAAATTTAGATATCGTCAAAAAGATACTAAGGTGTTTGTTCAACGTGAAAGTCAAAATGCTTTACGCGTTACATTTGATGAACCAGTACGTGCTATCACACCGGGACAAGCCGTTGTATTTTATGATGAGGAAGTTTGTCTAGGTGGAGCAACTATCGATGATGTATTTAAAACAACAGGTCAGTTAAGTTATGTTGTTTAATTAAACAAACAAAAGATGGAGTTGTTAAGAGCCTGGGACATAATTCAATGCCTCAGGCTACAAATATATATTGGCAGTAATTGACTGGAAATATATTTTCGAAAATATTGTTTATGTCTTGCTCCCAAATACTACTACATCTTTATTTTATAAAATACTGCGTTTCTCGTAAGTTAATTTTAGGATTGGGTGGAATCATGATAACGAAACAAGATACGATTTATGAGTGGATTCAAAAGGGTCAACTTGAAGATGCTTTAAAAGCTTTATTTCAAAACATAGAAGAAGAACCGAATACTATTGAAAATTATATCAATGCAGGAATAGTATTAGCTGATATTAATGAAATTGAAAAGGCTGAGCGTTTCTTTCAACGAGCAATTACGATAGATGATAAAAATGGTGCAGTGTATTACAATTTAGCCAATCTGTATTACGATCAAGGTAAATACCGTGATGCTATTAAACTATATCAATTGGCATCTAAATACAATATGGATAAAATAGATACTAATTATATGATTGGTATGTCATTTAACCAATTAGATGCTCCAAAAGAATCTTTACCTTACTTTATGACTGCAGCAGAATTAGATAATAATCAAGATGCGGAAGTTCAATTTCAATATGGTCTGGCACTATGTCATCTAGAAATGTTTAACCAGGCTATAAATCAATTAAAAATTGTTTTAGCTATAGATTCAAAGCATGTCGATGCTTTATATAATCTTGGTTTAGCCACTTACATGGATACTGAAGATCTTGATTTAGCTATGTCTTATTTTGACAAAGCTATATCTATAGATCCAAATCACTTATTAAGTCAACATGCTAAGAAAACGTTTGAAGCTATAAAGAACGAGGAGGAGTAATATGTCTGACCCTACACTATTTGATTATTCAATGATTAAAGGTACTGTAGATGCTATTTTATTTCAAAATACTGATAATTTCTATACAGTCATTAAAGTGGATACAATTGAAACTAATGAATCATTTGGTAATTTACCAACAGTTGTAGGGTTCTTTCCAAATATTATGGAAGGAGATGTATACACTTTTAAAGGACAAGTGGTAGAGCACCCACGTTATGGCAAGCAATTGAAAGCTGACACTTTTGAAAAAGAGGTCCCTCAAACTAAGGATGCTATAATTACATATTTATTAAGTGACTTATTCAAAGGTATAGGTAAAAAAACTGCTCAAAATATTGTAAATACACTTGGTGAAAATGCGATAAATGATATTATGGCAGACGCATCAGTTTTAGAGAAGGTTTCAAATTTACCGAAAAAGAAACAAAAGCAGATTGCTGATCAAATTAACGCCAATCAAGAGTCCGAAAAAATTATGATTCGATTACATGATTTAGGCTTCGGACCTAAATTATCAATGGCGATTTATCAATTTTACCAATCCGAGACTTTAAACGTGCTCGAAAATAACCCTTATCAACTTGTTTATGATATTAAAGGAATTGGTTTTAATAAAGCTGATACATTAGCTAGAAATAATGGCATTAGTTTTAATGATCCAGAACGATTGAAAGCAGGATTATTATATACGTTAGAAGAAGAATGTATAAAACAAGGTCACACCTATTTATCACTAGATTATGCCATTGAAGTGACATTAGACATGCTAATGGATGCTCATTCCAGTGATAGCATCGATTCAAAACAGCTTGAAAATACTCTCGAATTATTAAATGAGGAACAAAAAATTATTGTAAATAATGAGCGAGTCGCCATCCCTAGTCTCTATTATTCCGAACTCAAAAGTGTTCAAAATTTATATCGAATTAAAACATACAAACATAAGCTAAAAGAAATAGAACAATCTGATTTGCAGATACATATAGGGGATATAGAGACTAGTAATAATGTGCATTATGCACCATCTCAAAAAGAGGCCTTACAAACTGCAATTAATTCTAAAATTATGCTTTTAACCGGTGGCCCTGGTACAGGTAAAACAACAGTAATCAAAGGAATCGTTGAACTTTATGCAGAGGTACATGGTCTTTCTCTTAATTACTCAGACTATCAAGAAGATGACTATCCTATTGTCCTGGCAGCACCGACAGGTAGAGCATCTAAAAGATTGCAAGAATCTACAGGGTTAGAAGCAATGACAATTCATCGTCTAATTGGATGGAATCAAGAAACACAACCAGAAGACATTCTAGATAATGAAATTAAAGCAAAGCTCATAATTATTGACGAAATGTCTATGGTAGATACATGGTTGTTTCACCAATTTTTAAGTGCAGTTCCCCTTGATGCACAAATTATTTTAGTCGGAGATGAAGATCAATTACCTTCAGTTGGACCAGGTCAAATCTTTAAAGATCTTATTGATTCGAAGGCAATACCACGAGTTAATCTAACTGAAGTTTATCGTCAACAAGATGGTTCAAGTATCATCGATTTAGCGCATCGTATGAAACACGGTGAGCCAATAGATATTACAAAGCGTTATCATGATAGGAGTTTTATAAGTTGTAATGTCGATCAAATTCCTACAGTAGTTGAAAAAGTAGTTTCAAGTGCAGTTAATAAGGGTTATGATATGAGTGATATTCAAGTCTTGGCGCCTATGTATAAAGGTAACGCAGGTATTAAAAGATTAAATCAAGTATTACAAGATATTTTAAACCCCAAGGCACAAGATACACGAGAAATTGAATTTGGTGATATAAAGTTTCGTAAAGGTGACAAGGTTCTTCAGTTAGTTAATCGTCCTAATGATAATATCTTCAATGGTGACATAGGAATAATCGTTGGTATATTTTGGGCTAAAGAAAATGCTTTAAATAAAGATGTTATGGTTGTTGATTTCGAAGGTAACGAGATTACTTTCACTCGTCAAGATTTATTAGAATTAACGCATGCTTATTGTACATCTATTCATAAATCACAAGGGTCTGAATTTCCAATTGTACTTATGCCTATCGTTAAGCAGTATTTTAGAATGTTACAGCGACCAATACTTTATACAGGACTTACACGTGCTAAACAATCATTAGTATTACTTGGAGATTCAACCGCATTTGAGATTGGATTAAATACGCAAGGACAATTACGACATACACAATTGCAAGAGCTAATCTTGTCATATTTTGATATAGATCATAAAGAAAGTGATGTAACAATTTCAAATACTTCTGTGAATAAAGATGAAGAATCGATGGATACAATTTACGACGTTGATACTAAAGATGATCAAATCATTTTAAGTGAATCTACGATATATCAAATCAATCCAATGATTAATATGGGTGATGTTTCTCCTTATGATTTTGCTGAGCGTTGACATTTAGTTTGAAAATACTTAAAATAAGCTTAAGTTCGCGTGAAGATGAGTAGGCAATTATAACTTATATAGAGATGTACTGGTTGGTGAAAAGTGCAATGTATATTGTTGAACGCTACTTCATGTCATTTTTATATTTTAATTGAGTGATAAATGTTTTCTATCAAGCGATAATTTTTGCAGCTTAAAGATAGATTGTTTATAACTAGGGTGGTACCGCGAAAACGTTCGTCCCTTTTTTAAGGATGAACGTTTTTTGTGTTTTTAGATAAAATATGTTGATATAGGAGTGTCGGAAATGAAAAATTTAAAGGCTAGTGAAATTCGTCAAAAATATATTGATTTCTTCGTCGAAAAAGGTCATATGGTTGAACCTTCAGCCCCTTTAGTGCCAATTGATGACGATTCATTATTATGGATAAATTCAGGTGTAGCAACTTTAAAGAAATATTTCGATGGTAGAGAAACACCAAGAAAGCCTAGAATAGTCAATTCTCAAAAAGCAATTAGAACAAATGATATTGAAAATGTCGGATTTACTGCACGACATCATACATTTTTCGAAATGCTTGGTAACTTTTCAATTGGTGATTATTTCAAAAAAGAAGCAATCCACTTTGCGTGGGAATTTTTAACTAGTGAAAAATGGATGGGCATGGAACCTGAAAAATTATATGTAACTATTCATCCTGAAGATATTGAAGCTTATTGTATTTGGAATGATGAAATTGGATTAGAAGAAAGTCGAATTATTAGAATAGAAGGTAATTTCTGGGATATCGGTGAGGGTCCATCTGGTCCTAACACTGAAATTTTCTATGATCGTGGTGATGAATATGGCCATGATGATCCATCAGAAGAAATGTATCCAGGTGGGGAAAATGAAAGATATTTAGAAGTTTGGAACTTAGTATTTAGTGAATTTAACCATAATAAAGACAACACTTATACACCATTACCAAATAAAAATATTGATACAGGTATGGGGCTTGAACGAATGGCCTCTGTTTCTCAAAACGTAAGAACAAATTATGAAACAGACTTATTTATGCCAATCATTAATGAAGTAGAAAATGTAGCTGACAAAAAATATTTAGTAAACAACGAACATGATATTGCCTTTAAAGTAATAGCAGACCATATTCGTACAATTGCATTTGCAATTGCTGATGGCGCTTTACCTGCGAATGAGGGAAGAGGTTACGTTTTACGTCGACTTCTACGTAGAGCAGTCAGATTTAGTCAAACTCTCGACATTAATGAACCATTTATGTATAAGTTAGTTGACATCGTTGCTGAGATAATGGAGCCATATTATCCAAACGTTAAAGAGAAAGCTGATTTTATTAAGCGTGTTATTAAATCAGAAGAAGAACGTTTCCATGAGACACTTCAAGAAGGTTTAGCAATTTTGAATAATTTATTAGCTAAAGCTAAATCATCTAATAATGAAATTAACGGTTCAGATGCGTTCAAATTATACGACACTTATGGATTCCCAATTGAATTGACAGAAGAATTAGCTAGTCAAGAAAACATCTCTGTGGATATGGCAACGTTTGAAAAAGAAATGGATCAACAACGTACTCGAGCTAGAGAAGCTCGACAAAGTTCACAATCAATGCAAATCCAGAGTGAAGTTCTTAAAAATATTACCACTGAAAGCAAATTTGTCGGATATGAAACTACAGATTATCAGACTACGTTAACTGATTTAATTTATAACGGAGAGAAAGTTGAATCTGCTGAACCAGGAGAAACTGTATATTTCATTTTAAAAGAAACTCCATTTTATGCAGTTAGTGGTGGGCAAGTAGCTGATAAAGGAACAATAGGTAATGAGAACTTTGAGATTGAAGTAACTGAAGTAACTAAAGCACCTAATGGTCAAAACTTACATCAAGGCGTCATCCAATTTGGTCAAGTTACAGTTAATAGTGATGTAGATGCAAGTGTTAATAGGGATGAAAGAAAAGACATCCAAAAAAATCATAGTGCCACTCATTTACTTCACGCTGCATTAAAAGAAGTATTAGGTGAACATGTAAATCAAGCAGGTTCGTTAGTTGAAAGTGAGCGTTTGCGTTTCGACTTCTCACATTTCGGTCCGATGACTCAAGACGAAATTGATCAAGTTGAAAGACGTGTAAATGAGGAAATTTGGAGAGGTATTTCAGTTAATATACAAGAGATGCCTATTAATGAAGCAAAACAAATGGGTGCTATGGCGTTATTTGGAGAAAAATACGGAGATATTGTGCGCGTTGTTAATATGGCACCGTTCTCTATTGAGCTATGTGGTGGTATACATGTTGATAATACTGCAGAGATTGGGCTTTTTAAGATTATAAGTGAATCAGGTACAGGTGCAGGCGTTAGACGTATTGAAGCATTTACTGGTAAGTCAGCATTCTTACATCTAGAAGATATTCAAAATAAATTTAATTCTATTAAAGATCAAGTTAAAGTTAAATCTGATAATCAAGTATTTGATAAAATTGTCCAGCTACAAGAAGAAGAAAAGAACCTTCATAAACAATTAGAACAACGAAATAAGGAAATCACTTCACTTAAAATGGGCAATATTGAGGATCAAATAGAAGAAATTAATGGCTTTAAAGTACTAGCTACAGAAGTTGAAGTTTCTAATGCTAAAGAAATAAGACAAACTATGGATGATTTCAAATCTAAACAACAAGATGCTATTATAATCTTAGCAAGTGATTTAGGTGAAAAGGTATCACTAATAGCAACTGTACCAAAAGAACAAACAGATAAAATTAAAGCTGGAGATATCATTAAGAATATGGCGCCATTAGTTGGTGGTAAAGGTGGCGGTCGTCCAGATATGGCTCAAGGTGGCGGTACGCAACCAGAGAATATCTCAGAAGCATTACGCTTTATTAAAGATTACATTAAAAAACTATAACTTTGTAATCAACTAGTGTAAAATTGGTGTATGTAAGATAATTCGTTTTAGAGGAGTGTCGCATCTATGGATAATATTGATAAAACAATGAAGTTTGACTATGAAGAAATTCCGAAAGATAATGTTGAAACAGTGTTAAACAACGTACACCGAACTTTAGAAGAGCGTGGTTACAATGCTGTAAATCAAATTGTAGGATATTTACTCTCAGGTGATCCTGCATATATACCTCGTCAAAATGATGCTCGAAATCAAATTCGCCACATTGATCGTGACGTTATCATGGAAGAACTCGTTTCAAATTATTTAAAAGAGAACAAGAAATAGTATATGTTAACGCACAAAATTTTGGGTTTGGATGTAGGTAGTAAAACAGTTGGCGTAGCTATAAGCGATTTAATGGGTTGGACTGCCCAAGGATTGGACACTCTAAGAATTAACGAGGAACTAGAAGATTTTGGTATAGATCAATTAGTGGCCATTATTAAAGAACATAACGTTGGTTCTGTAGTAATTGGTTTACCTAAGAATATGAATAATTCTATTGGCTTTCGTGGAGAAGCTTCGTTAAGATACAAGGAGTTACTCATAGAAAGCTTACCTGATATAGAGATAATTATGTGGGATGAACGATTAAGTACTATGGCAGCAGAGCGTTCATTACTTGAAGCAGATGTATCTAGACAAAAAAGAAAAAAAGTAATTGATAAAATGGCAGCAGTATTTATATTACAAGGCTATTTAGATTCAATCCAATAAAGGAGTAATAAACAATGACTGAACATAATCATAACCACGATGTAGAATTAGATATTAGTAATGAAGAAGAGTTATTAACTTTATTCGATGAAAATGGTAATGAAGTATTATATCGTAAAATGTTGGAATTTTACCATCCAGAATTTAAAAAAGAATATGTTATTTTAGCTGAGGAAGGTGCTCAATCTGACGATGATGACATGATTGAATTGATTCCAATGATTAATGAACCTGATGAATCAGGCGATGGTGGTAAATTAGTACCTATCGAAACTGATGAAGAATGGGACATGATTGAAGAAGTAGTTAACACAAACATGGAAGAATAGTTTTCTAGATATAATTCTTAATACTAAAACAAACTTAAATTAGCTGACTGAACTGTCAATATGTGATTTAATTTATAATTCAGAACAGTAATTTTATATAAGGAGTGGGATAATGAATTCAATTCGAGTTCTATTCTGCTCCTTTTTTGATTGATCAAATCATGTTTTTTTACATATTACATCTTAAATTACAATCAAATATATGATAAAATATTTAAAGTTAAATTCTTATAGGTAGACAATGAGTTTTAATAAATATTTAAATCAGTCATACATTTATAAGTATAAGTTATCCTAGCACGGTTAAGTTTAGCGGATAACTCCATATCGACTGGTTTATTTTTTAATGTCATTTTGTCTTTAAAAAGGAAGTAAATAAATGGAAGCTAACCAGCAGTATTTATTGGATATACATCGTAAAACAGATAATAAAATTGAAACGTTAAGAGAATATGCGGAGCAAAATTCTGTACCAATTGTCGATAGATTATCCCTAGAGATGATTAAACAATTAATTCGGATACATCGTGCGAAAAACATTCTAGAAATTGGCACTGCAATAGGATATAGTTCAATGCAATTTGCATCCGTATCAAATGATATACATATTACGACTATAGAGCGTGATGAGAAAATGATTACACAAGCTAAATCAAATTTTGAAACTTATGGCTACTCATCACAAATAAGACTTATAGAGGGAAATGCTTTAGAGCAATATAATGAAGTCAGTGATAAACAGTATGATATTATTTTTATTGATGCAGCAAAAGCTCAATCAAAGAAATTCTTTGAATATTACACACCACTATTAAGAAATGGTGGACTAGTCATTACAGATAATGTTCTATATCACGGCTTTGTGTCGAATATAGATATCGTACGTTCAAGAAATGTTAAGCAAATGGTTAAAAAAGTTCAAAAATTTAATGATTGGCTAATTAGTCTAGAAAATTACAGTACTAACTTTATAAATATGGATGATGGGTTAGCTATATCAATTAAAGGAGAATAATTATGACGGAATTACTCGTTACTCCTAAATCATTAAGTCATTTAGAAACACTAATAGATATTGGTGCAGATGCATTTGTCATTGGTGAACAAAAATTTGGGTTAAGATTACCAGGAGAGTTTAATCGTGAGGATATTAAACAAGCAGTCAAATTAGCGCATGAGCATGATAGAAAAGTATATGTTGCTGTAAATGGGATTTTCCACAATTATCATTTAAATGCATTGGAAGACTATATTAATTTCTTACATGAAGTTAGAGTAGACCGAATTATATTTGGTGACCCTGCTGTCGTCATGTATGTCAAAAACCAACATAATCCGATACCACTAAATTGGGATGCTGAAACTATAGTAACTAACTATTTCCAATGTAACTATTGGGGAAAAAGAGGTGCCAAACGAGCACTTCTAGCGCGAGAATTAAACTTAGATGAAATAATAAATATAAAAGAGAATGCAAATGTTGAAATTGAAGTTCAAGTACATGGGATGACTTGTATGTTCCAATCTAAACGCATGTTGCTTGGGAACTATTATACTTTCCAAGATAGACAAATGAAGATTAAACGTGAAAATGATGATAAAGAATTGCTCTTATATGACGAAGAACGTGATAATAAATATCCTGTATTTGAAGATTTTAATGGTACACATATAATGTCTCCAAATGATATCTGCTTAATTGAAGAACTCGAGCCACTATTTGAAGCTGGAATTGATTCATTTAAAATAGATGGAATTCTGCAAAGTGAAGAATATATAAACACTGTTACAGCTCAATACAGAGAAGCTATAGATTTATATAATGAAGATCCTGAAGCATATGAAGATGAAAAATTCATGTTAGTAGATCCAATTGAAGCAATTCAACCAGAACATCGTCCATTTGATGAAGGATTTTTATATAAACAAACAGTATATTAAAAAGGAGGCGCTAAAAAATGAAAACATTGACTGAAATTCAAACACAAGAGAAAAGTAAAATTAAAAAGCCCGAATTATTAGCGCCTGCTGGTAATTTAGAAAAATTAAAGATTGCAGTACATTATGGTGCAGATGCAGTATTTTTAGGTGGTCAAGAATATGGTTTGCGTTCTAATGCTGATAATTTTACTATGGCTGAAATTAAAGAAGGCGTTGAATTCGCAAATCAATATAATGCAAAAATTTACGTAACTACTAATATTATCGCTCATGATGAGAATATTAAAGGTCTGGAAAACTATTTAATTGAATTAGAAAAAACGGGTGCTACCGGAATCATTGTTGCAGATCCTTTAATTATTGAAACTTGTAAGCAAGTTGCTCCTAAATTAGAAATACACTTATCGACACAACAGTCATTGTCTAATACTAAAGCGGTTCAATACTGGAAAGAAGAAGGTTTAGATCGAGTGGTATTAGCACGTGAAACTGGTGCGATGGAAATGAAAGAAATGAAAGAAAATGTAGACATTGAAATTGAAGCATTTATACATGGTGCCATGTGTATTGCATATTCAGGTCGCTGTACACTTAGTAATCATATGACAGCTAGAGATTCTAACAGAGGTGGTTGTTGTCAAAGTTGTCGTTGGGATTACGATTTATTAGAAGTAGATAATGATGGTGAACTTGATCTTTATTATCAAGATGGAGACGTCGTACCATTTGCTATGAGTCCTAAGGATTTAAAATTAATTGAATCAATACCTCAAATGATGGAAATCGGTATCGACTCTTTAAAAATAGAAGGGCGCATCAAATCTATTCATTATATTGCTACAGTTGTATCAGTTTATAGAAAAGTTATTGATGCTTATGCTGAAGATCCTGAGAATTTTAAAATTAATCCTGAATGGTTAATAGAATTAGATAAATGTGCTAATAGAGATACTGCACCAGCATTTTTTGAAGGTACACCAGGATATGAAGAGCAAATGTTTGGTGTTCAACAAAATAAAAAATCACCTTACGATTTTTGTGGATTAGTAATAGATTATGATGAAACTACTCAAATTGCTACAATACAACAAAGAAATCACTTTAAACCAGGTCAAGAAATTGAATTCTTTGGACCTGAAATACAAAGTTTTAGACAAGTTATTGATGCCATATATGATGAGGAGGGCAATAGTCTAGATGCTGCTCGTCACCCACTTCAAATTGTACAAATCAAAGTAGATCATCCAATTTATCCTAAGAACATGATGAGAAAGGAAATTAGATAATGGCAAACACAACAATTATTGGTATTGCCGGTGGTTCAGGATCTGGTAAAACAACAGTTACAAACGAAATCATGAAGAATTTAGAAGGCCATAGTGTCGCATTACTTGCTCAAGACTATTATTATAAAGATCAATCACATTTAACATTTGCAGAGCGATTAGAAACAAATTATGACCATCCCTTTGCATTTGACAATGATTTGCTAATAGAAAATTTAAAAGATTTACGAAATGGTCAAGCAGTCGAAGTTCCTACATATGATTATTCTAATCATACGCGTAGTGAAGAAACCATTGCATTTGAACCTAAAGATGTTATTATCGTAGAAGGTATATTTGCTTTAGAAAATAAAACACTACGTGATATGATGGATGTTAAAATATACGTTGATACTGATGCAGATTTAAGAATTCTTAGACGGCTAGTTCGTGATACTAAAGAACGTGGTCGATCAATGGAATCAGTAATTAACCAATATTTAAATGTTGTCAAACCAATGCATAATCAATTTATTGAGCCTACTAAGAAATATGCAGATATTATCATTCCAGAAGGTGGAAGTAACAAGGTTGCAATTGATATAATGACTACTAAAATTCAAACATTGGTTAGTAAACAATAAGTAAGTTACAATATGTATCAAAAAACTATATATTTAATAACTAAACCATATTAATTGAAAAAGGAAGATGACATAATGGAAAATCAAAAACAATATCCAATGACTCAAGAGGGTTATGAACAATTAGAAAAAGAATTAGAAGAATTAAAAACAGTTAAACGTCCAGAAGTTGTTGAAAAAATCAAAGTAGCACGTTCATTTGGTGACCTATCTGAGAACTCAGAATATGATGCTGCTAAAGATGAGCAAGGTTTTATCGAACAAGATATTCAACGTATTGAACATATGCTTAGATATGCTCTAATCATTGAGGATACTGGTGATAACAACGTTGTACAAATTGGTAAAACTGTTACTTTCATTGAGTTACCTGGAGATGAAGAAGAAAGCTATCAAATCGTGGGCTCTGCAGAGTCAGATGCATTCAACGGTAAAATTTCAAATGAATCACCAATGGCTAAAGCTTTAATCGGTAAAAGTTTAAAAGATGAAGTTCGTGTGCCTCTACCAAATGGTGGAGAAATTAATGTTAAAATTGTAAATATTAAATAGATAGATTTTTTCTGAATAAAGTTTTACAAACTCTTTAAATATCTTACTATTTACATTAATAAAATGCATATTTATATTGGCTATGAAGAAATCAAGTATCAACGATTTCTTCATAGCTTTTTTAATAACCCAATAATGTTATTGTATTAATTTTAATTAAGTGATATTAAAAAAGTTAACAGCTAGAATATGATAATTTTAAGATAAAATTATATTTTATGTTACAAAAATTCATATATATTTTATCAAATTAATTTGAAAATCTGAACTTTTTCATGACAAAATTAGTTTTATATGCTTAAATAACAATGTAAATACAATTGAATCATTTGCGAATTACACTATAAAGTAAGCGATTACATTTCGTCTCGCTTTTTTTATTATTCATAATTTGAAATACTTATTAAACAACTAAGATATTATAATGTTATAATTTTTTTATACATATCAGTAAAATATGATTATTTAAAATATTGAATCATTTTTTAAGGCGCAAATATACTATTAATAAAATTAAAGGGGAGGCAATGGATTGAAAGTTAAAGTTATAAATGAGCAATCGCTATTGCTTTATTTCAAAGAAGAAATAAGTGAAGTTAATTATCAAGAGGTTGATTTAACTACACAACATATTCTGTCCAAAAATATTCCAGATATTAAAGATGTTATCCCATCATATCGAGCTATTATGATTAATTTTAATAATAATTCAATCGATTACAAACAATTGATTGAAAAATTAGAATTAGATAAGCTCAAAGTTTCAAAAGAGAATACAAACTCTGAAAAGAATGTTATACATATTCCTGTACTATATAACTTAGAAATGGGACCTGATTTAGAAGAGGTAGCTAGTTATAACAACTTATCTATAGAAGAAGTTGTTCAAATCCATACAACTAATGAATACCTTGTATATATGCTAGGTTTTATGCCTGGTTTCCCATTCTTAGGTGGGTTAGATGAACGTATTCAAACACCTAGAAGATCTGAACC
Organism: Staphylococcus sp. NWU MK-U1; assembly: GCF_033283505.1. Taxonomy (NCBI): domain Bacteria; kingdom Bacillati; phylum Bacillota; class Bacilli; order Caryophanales; family Staphylococcaceae; genus Staphylococcus; species Staphylococcus sp. NWU MK-U1. Next base: position 233,547 of record NZ_JAVSMG010000002.1, read on the forward strand.
AAGAGTTAAAATTAATGCTGGTTCAGTTGGAATAGCTAACAATCAAACAGGTCTATATCCTTCTGATTCACCTGGAGGATGGCAAATTATTGGAAGAACACCTTTAAAAGTCTTTGATCAATATTCTGAACCAATGACATTGTATGAAGCTGGTGATTATATTAAATTCTACTCGATAGATGAGAATACGTATAATCAAATTGAAAGTGAAATCAATGACGGAAGTTTTAATAAAGAAAAGTGGGTGACACGTAGTGGGCATTAAAATTTTGAAACCAGGTCTTTTCACTACCGTTCAAGATAAAGGACGTTTTGGATATCAACATTTAGGTTTCTCCGGGTCTGGTGCAATGGATCAATTTAGTTATAACTTAGGACGTAAACTAATCGGAAATAGCGGTCCTAGCCTAGAATTTACTATCATTGGACCAACATTGACTTTTACTCAAGCTAACACCTTTGTAATAACAGGTGGTCAATTTAATGCTAAATTAAATAATATTAATATTTCCAATAATAATGTCTTATTAGCAAATAAAGGCGATGTACTTGAATTTGGTCCAGCAATAAAGGGTGCACGTGGTTATATTTTCTTTGGTCATCCCCTTGATATTGAGATGGTTGCTGGTAGTTACTCTACACATACAAGAAGTAAAATAGGTGGTTTTGACGGTAGAGCTTTGAAAAAAGACGATCATATTAAGGTTGTGCAAAATAGCAACTTTAAGGTTAATCTTGGAAAATCAAGCGACTATGATGCAATAGAACAAGACAATATTATTCATATTATAGAAGGTCCTCAAGTAAATGCTTTCTCACGTGAAAAAAGAAAGACCTTAGTTGAATCGGAATATAAAATATCTGACCAATCAGACCGAATGGGGTATAGACTTATCGGTGACAACATTCCACCAGATAATGGAGCTGATATCATATCAGAACCTGTAGGGTTGGGTAGTATCCAAGTTCCAAATGATGGCAATCCGATAATACTTTTGAATGATAAACAAACAGTTGGTGGTTATACAAAAATTGCTACAGTTAGTCAATTAGACCTTAAAAAACTAGCTCAATTTAAGCCAGGTGATGTGATACAGTTTAAATGGATATCTGTGGATGAAGCGAATGCTATGTTAAAAAACTTTAATCAACAATTTGAAGAGAAATTAGAATCAGTGACAAAGGCTCCAATATTTAATATGCATTCAATGCGAGCAACATCAAAAAAATTAGCAAAATTAATTGAAGAGGAGAAATAATAGATGAATATAAAAAAAATAGAAGAAGTTATTAACTTAGTTAAATCAAATGGTGTTAAACGCTTTAAATTTAAGGATAATAAAAGCGAATTAGAATTAGATTTCACTGAGGGTTATCAATCATCTAATGTGTCTTCAAACCAAAACTTAGTAAGTACAAACACTGTAAATGATGAAAATCCACAACAAGTTCAAACGAATACAAGTGAAGAAACTTCTAAAGAAATCTCTTCTCCAATGGTGGGTACTTTCTTCTTACAATATAGTAAAGAGTTAACTGATCCACAAATTAAAGTTGGAGATAAAATTAAAGTTGGTGACATTATTGGTTATGTAGAAGCGATGAAAGTTATGAATGAAATAACTAGCGATGTAGATGGAGAAGTTGTTGAAATAGTAGCAGATCATGGTACAAACGTTGAATATGATCAAGTACTAGTAAAAGTTAAATAAGGGGGACAGCTAAATGTATCGTTGTTTAGTAGCAAATAGAGGAGAAATTGCGGTCCGTATTATTAGAGCCTGCCGTGAAATGGGAATCGAGACCGTTGCGATATATGCTAAAGGAGATGAGCAAAGTTTACATGTTAGTTTAGCTGATCAATCAGTTTGTATTGGTGAAGCAAATCCTTTAGATAGTTATTTAAATATTGAGCGAATTATTGGAGCAGCAGAAATTACAGGTGCTAATGCAATCCATCCAGGATATGGTTTTTTATCTGAAAGTACAACCTTTGCTGAAAAAGTAGAAGAAAATAATATTCAATTCATTGGGCCAAGTAAGAATACAATGGAACTCATGGGTGATAAAATAACTGCTCGACAAACTGTAGATGATGCAGGTGTTCCTGTAATTCCAGGATCTAAAGGTGCAGTTAATTCAGTTGATGAAATAAAGGAACTAGCTGAAGAAATTGGCTATCCTGTTGTTTTAAAAGCAGCAAGTGGTGGTGGCGGAAAAGGCATCCGTATAGTAAAAGAGCCAGAACAACTTGAAAAATCCCTTAAAGAAGCGAAAAGCGAAGGACAAAAATACTTTAACGATGACAGAGTTTATGTTGAAGCATTTATACCTGTGGCGAAACACGTGGAAGTACAAATTATTGGTGATGGTAAAGGTAATTATGTACATTTAGGCGAAAGAGATTGTTCGGTTCAACGTAAAAACCAAAAATTAATAGAAGAATCTCCTTGTGCCGCTTTAACTGAAGAGAGACGCCAACAGATATGCGCAGATGCAGTTGCAGTCGCAAAAGCATCAAATTATCGAAGTGCAGGTACAATTGAATTTTTAGTAACTAAGGATGCTCACTACTTTATTGAAATGAACGCACGTATTCAAGTAGAACATACTGTTACAGAGATGCGCGCTGATAGAGATTTATTACAAGCCCAATTATACTTAATGCAACATGATAAATTACCATTTTCTCAAGATGATATTGTGTTTAATGGACATGTAATTGAAGCGCGTATCAATGCTGAAAATCCAGAAAAGAAATTTCAACCTACCCCTGGTAAAGTTAAAAAGTTACATTTACCTCAAGGTTTCAACATACGTGTCGATTCTCTGTTGTATCCTGGGTATCAAGTATCACCGTATTATGATTCGCTAGTTGCTAAAATTATAGTAAAAGATACTGATCGTAAAACAGCTATAAGCAAATTAAAAGTAGCACTTGATGAAATGGTTATAGAAGGATTTACAACAACTGCAGACTTTTTATATGCAGTTTTAAGTTACCCACTTTATGCAGATGATGACGCAAGTGAAGTAGATATTAAATTCCTTGAAAAACATCAAATAATCGAAGGAGTGGAGTTATAATGCGCATAGACTTAAATTGTGACTTAGGTGAAGCGTTTGGAAATTACTCATTCGGTGGAGATAATCAAATCATTCCATTAATTACATCAGCTAATATTGCTTGTGGCTTCCATGCTGGCGATGAAAATGTCATGTATGACACAATTAAACTTGCCAAAGATAATGGAGTAGGTATTGGAGCTCATCCTGGATTACCAGATTTAAAAGGATTTGGTCGTCGCAATATGGATATTACACCAAAAGAAATCTATAATTTAGTTGTTTATCAACTTGGTGCGTTAGATGGATTTTGTAAGGTACATCAAACACGAATTAATCATGTTAAACCTCACGGTGCACTTTACAATATGGGTGCTAAAGATAAAAACATTGCACATGCAATTGCTCAAGCTGTATATGATTTTGATTCTTCACTAATCTTAGTAGGGTTATCAAATACATTATTAATAACTGAAGCTGAATCATTAGGATTACGTACTGCATCTGAAGTGTTTGCTGACAGACGATATGAAGACAATGGTCAACTCGTTAGTCGTAAAGAGGCAGATGCTGTAATCACTAATACTCAAGAAGCCTTAGATCAAGTTTTAAAAATGGTAATTGAAAATAAAGTTGTTAGTAAAAACGGAAAAGAAATTGATTTAAAAGCTGATACGATTTGTGTGCATGGAGATGGGGCTCATGCACTAGAATTTGTATCACAAATTAGAGAAAAATTAACGAAAGAAGGCATTGATATTCAATCCTTATAAGGGGGAGCTATTATGGGAGAAAACTTAAACCAAAATCCAAATCAAGAAATTAATCCAAATGAAAAGGAATTTAAATTCACAAAAAATCACAGACGATTACTATACGGTTCTGTATTCTTAATGGCAACTTCAGCCATTGGACCAGCTTTTCTAACTCAAACCGCTGTATTCACTGCAGAATTTTACGCTAGTTTCGCATTCGCAATATTAATTTCCATTATAATTGATATTGGAGCACAAATTAATATTTGGCGTGTGCTTGTAGTAACTGGACTTCGTGGACAAGAAGTATCTAATAAAGTTATGCCAGGTCTTGGTACTTTAATTTCCATACTAATTGCATTTGGAGGACTGGCATTTAATATTGGTAATATTGCCGGTGCTGGCCTAGGGTTAAATGCTATGTTTGGATTAGATATTAAATGGGGTGCTGCAATTACAGCTATCTTCTCAATATTAATCTTTGTAAGTAAAAGTGGACAAAAAATCATGGATGTTGTATCGATGATTTTAGGTGTTGTTATGATACTAGTAGTTGCATATGTTATGGTTGTTTCAAATCCACCATATGGAGATGCTTTAGTTCACACATTTGCTCCTGAACATCCGGTTAAATTAATTTTACCAATTATTACACTAGTCGGAGGAACAGTGGGTGGATATATTACATTTGCTGGTGCACACAGACTTTTAGATTCTGGAATGAAAGGGAAAGAATTCTTACCATTTGTAAACCGTTCTGCTATTGCTGGTATATTAACAACTGGTATTATGAGAACGTTATTATTCCTTGCAGTATTAGGAGTTGTGGTTACTGGAGTAACATTAAGCGCTGATAACCCACCTGCATCTGTATTTGAACATGCAATAGGACCTATTGGTAAAAATATTTTCGGTGTAGTTATTTTTGCTGCTGCTATGTCATCTGTTATAGGATCAGCATATACAAGTGCTACATTCTTGAAAACATTACATAAATCATTATTGACTAAAAATAATCTTATTGTAATTATCTTTATTGTTGTTTCAACTTTAATTTTCTTATTTATTGGTAAACCTATTAGTTTACTTATTATTGCTGGTGCAATAAATGGTTGGATTTTACCTATTACACTTGGAGCTATTTTAATTGCAAGTCGTAAAAAATCTATAGTCGGAGATTACAAACACCCTACATGGATGCTTATTTTCGGTATAGTAGCAGTGATTGTAACAATTGTAACTGGTATTTTCTCACTACAAGATTTGGCTACGCTTTGGAAAGGCTAAAATTTCATTATTGAGACACACTCATAAAGCGCTTATATAATTCTTAAAGACCATTTCTATTAAAGTTTAATAGAAATGGTCTTTTTTTTACAAATTTATATTAATTTACTGCATTAATTTCACGACCTCAAAAGCTTTTATATTAGAAGAATTTATTTTTTTAATTAAAGAGTAAATAACATTGTCGTGATGAATAAAAATATATGATAAAATAGCAATTGCTAAGATAAAGACTGAGGTGTTAATATGATTGGAATTATAGGAGCTATGGAAGAAGAAGTAGCTATACTAAAAGACAAATTAACAGATATGAATGAAATTTCTGTTGCACATGTAAAGTTTTATAGAGGGAAATTAAATTCAAAAGAAGTAGTGTTAACTCAGAGTGGTATTGGCAAAGTAAATGCTGCTATTTCAACTACGTTATTAATTGAAAAATTTAATCCAAACCTAATCATCAACACTGGATCTGCTGGTGCATTAGATGAGAGTTTATCTGTTGGAGATATGTTAATTAGTAATGATGTTGTTTATCATGATGTTGATGCAACAGCATTTGGCTATAAACTGGGTCAAATACCTCAAATGCCATTAGAATTTAAGTCAGATCAAGAACTACTTAAATCGGTAGAAACAGTAATTAATAAAAAAAATTATAATGCTAAAATTGGCCAAATTGTTAGTGGTGATAGCTTTATTGGTAGTGTAGAGCAGCGATTAACAATTAAACGACAGTTTCCTGAGGCTATGGCTGTTGAAATGGAGGCAACTGCAATTGCACAAACTTGCTATCAATTTAATGTTCCTTTTATAGTTACACGTGCAGTCTCAGATTTAGCTAATGGTAAAGCAGACATATCTTTTGAAGAGTTTCTTGGCGAAGCCGCAAAATCTTCAAGTTCAATTGTTGAAGCATTAATCAAAGTTTTATAAATAATAATAAAGGTGATAAATAAATGGGACTAATAAAAAAATATTTTATGCCAAACGACTACGTTAAGTCTGTATTTCAAATCGACATTGAAAAGTTAGCTGAGGCTGGTTTTAAAGGTATTATCACAGATTTAGATAATACCTTAGTGGGTTGGGATGTTAAATCTCCAACTATAGAGATACAACAATGGTTTAAAAGAGCATATGAGTTAGGTATCACAATTACAATTGTATCTAACAACAATGAAGATAGAGTGTCTAGTTTTTCTAAAGATCTAGATGTGGATTTTATTTTCAAAGCAAGAAAACCTATGGGCAAAGCATTTAAAAAAGCTATTAAACATATGAATATTAAACCTGAAGAAACGATTGTCATTGGAGACCAAATGTTAACTGATGTATTTGGAGGCAATCGAAATGGTTTATATACAATTATGGTGGTTCCTGTTAAACGTACAGATGGTTTTATTACAAAGTTCAACCGTATTATTGAACGTCGCTTATTAAATTACTTTAAAAATAAAGGCTATATTACATGGGAGGAAAATTGATTGGATGACACATTAAAATGTATTGGTTGTGGTGCGCCACTTCAGTCCGAAGATAAAAGTGCACCTGGGTATGTCCCTGAACATAACCTTTTTAGAGAAGATGTTATTTGCCAACGTTGTTTTAGACTAAAAAATTACAATGAAATTCAAGATGTTGGAATGGATAGTGAAGATTTTTTAAATTTATTAAATGAACTGTCTGACCGAAATGGCATTATTGTTAATGTAGTTGACATATTTGACTTTGAAGGATCATTTATTAATGCTTTAAAACGAATAGTTGGGAACAAGAAGATTATTTTAGCAGCTAATAAACTAGATCTTCTACCAAAACAGATTAATAAACGACGAGTAAAAGAATGGCTTAAGAAAACTGCTAGAAAATATGGCTTAGATGCTGACGATGTTATACTAATATCTGCTCAAAAAGGTTGGGGAATCGATGATCTTCTAGCATCAATTGACCAAAATCGAAATAAACAAGATGTTTATATAGTCGGCACAACGAACGTAGGTAAATCTACACTTATAAATAAATTAATTGAACAGAGTGTAGGAGAGAAAGATGTAGTTACTACATCAAGATTTCCTGGTACTACATTAGACTTAATTGACATACCTTTAGATGAAAAAACGTTTATGTATGATACTCCTGGTATTATTCAATCTCATCAAATGACTCACTATGTTTCTGAAAAAGAGCTAAAAACAATCGTACCTAAAAATGAAATTAAGCAAAGAGTTTTCCAACTTAATGAAGGACAAACGTTATTCTTTGGTGGGTTATCTAGAATAGATTATGTCTCAGGTGGAAAAAGACCGCTAGTTTGTTATTTTTCAAATGATTTAAATATTCACCGTACCAAAACAGAAAAAGCTAATGATTTATGGCGAAATCAAATTGGAAATGTTTTAACACCACCAAATAATCCAGAACAATTTGATATGAGTGATACTAAAGCTGTTAGACTAGAGACTGGAAAAGAGAAGAAAGACATAATGATTTCCGGTCTAGGGTTTATAACAATTGAATCAGGTGCAAAAGTTATTGTACGTGTACCAAAAAATGTTGATGTAATCTTAAGAAATTCAATAATGTAAGGTGGATTATTTATGAATTATGCAGTGATAGGCGATCCAATTTCTCACTCTTTATCTCCAATAATGCATAATGCAAACTTTAAATCATTAGATATGCAAGATTCTTATGAAGCTTTGCATGTACGTAAAGAAGACTTCCATAATATACGTAATATTATAGAAGATAAGCATATTGTTGGATTTAATGTAACAATTCCTCATAAAGAGAGTATTATTCAGTATCTTGATGAAATTGATGATCAATCAAAAGCAGTAGGAGCTGTTAATACTGTAAAAATTGTTGATAATAAATGGATTGGTTATAACACAGATGGAATTGGCTATGTTTCAGGTCTCAAACAAATATATCCTGATTTAGCTAATGCTTATATTCTTATTCTAGGTGCTGGTGGCGCAAGTAAAGGAATTGCTAATGAACTTAATAAGATTGTTCAACCTAAATTAACAATCGCAAACAGAACGATGAGTAGATTTGAATCATGGGATATGAATATTAATGCTATTTCATTAGACCAAGCTGAAAAATATTTAGATGAATTTGATATTATCATCAACACAACATCAGCAGGACTAGATAATAACGACGACACTGTTATAAAATTAGACAATCTATCATCTAGCACACTAGTCAGTGATATTATTTATATTCCATATAATACTAAGTTATTAAAGGAAGCTGAACTTAAAGGTAACGTGATTCATAATGGTTTAGATATGTTTATAAATCAGGGCGCTGAAAGTTTTAAAATATGGACGGGAAAACAACCAAACTTAAAAGAAATGAAAAATACAGTATTAAGTAAATTACAAGGAGTTTAATATGTTAACAGGAAAACAAAAAAGATATTTAAGAAGTTTAGCTCACAATTTAGATCCTATTTTTCAAATTGGTAAATCAGGTATTAATGAAAATATGATTGCTCAAATCGATGATACACTTGAAAATAGAGAATTAATTAAAATACACGTGTTACAAAATAATTTTGATGATAAAAATGAATTAGCGGTAGCGTTAAGCAATGCAACTAAAAGTGAAATTGTACAGGTGATTGGATCTATGATCGTAATATATAGAGAATCAGTTGATAATAAAGAAATTACATTACCATAAGTTATGAATAAAAAAACAATAGTTCTCTATGGGGGTCAATTCAATCCAATACACACTGCACACATGTTAGTTGCTAATGAAATTTATCATCAACTTCAACCAGATAAATTTTATTTCCTACCAAGTTTTATGGCACCTTTAAAAACTCACGATGAATATTTAGATGCTAAATATCGTATCAAAATGATAAATTTAGCAATTAATGAATTAGGTTTTGGTGAAATTTGTGACATCGAACTTAACAGGAGAGGCCAAAGCTATACTTATGATACGATAAAAGATTTCGCAAAAAATGAAAAAAATGCTAAGATTTATTTCATTATCGGAACTGATCAGTATAAGCAACTAGATAAATGGTATGAAATTGATAAATTAAAAAAACTAATCACGTTTGTAGTTGTTAACAGAGATGTTAACTATCAAGAAATAGAAGATTCAATGATGGCAATTCAAATACCGAGAATGGATATTAGCTCTTCATTAATTCGAAATCGTATAAAAAATAAACAACCAATAAATATCTTGGTTCCTCCTAGTATTCACGACTATATAAGAGAGGAAGGATTTTATGAAAATTGATAAAGCTATTGAACTTATTAAAGATAAACTACCTGAAAAACGATTCAAACATTCGTTAAGAGTAGCTGAAACTGCTGTAAAATTAGCAGAAATTTATGATGGTGATAAAGATAAAGCTAACTTAGCTGGTGTATTACATGATTATTGCAAATACGATGATTTAAGTACTATGTATCAAATTGTTAGACAGCATGATTTAGATAGTGAATTATTAAGTTATGGTGGGGAAATCTTACACGGACCTGTCTGCGCCGCTATAATGCGCTCGGAATTTGGAGTCGAAGATGAAGAAGTCTTACTAGCAATTAAGAATCATACAACTGGACGTAAAGAAATGAATAAAACTGAAAAACTTGTATTCATTGCTGATTATATTGAGCCAGGGAGAAAAACCCCAGGAGTTGAAGAAATAAGAGATATGGCATACAATCAAGGTAGCTTAGATAAAACGATTTATGAAATTTCTAAGCGAACGGTACTTTTCTTAATCAGTAAGGATATTACAGTTTATGGCACAACGATTTCATGTTTAAACTATTATAATTATAGTGATCAAAGAATAAAGGATGATTAAATGAATTCAGAAGAATTATTAAATATTGCTGTCGATGCGACAGAAAACAAAAAAGCAGAAGATATTGTTTCTCTAAATATGAAAGGCATCAGTGATATGACCGATTATTTTGTGGTTTGTCACGGTAATAATGAACGTCAAGTTCAATCAATTGCTAGAGCAGTTAAAGAAGCTGCACATGAACAAGCTATTGATGTTAAACGTATGGAAGGGTATCAAAGTGCCAGATGGGTTTTAATTGATTTGGCAGATGTAGTTATTCATGTCTTCCATAAAGACGAACGCAATTATTATAATATTGAGAAGCTATATCAAGATGCACCAATAGAATCATATAGTCAGGTTGCTTATTAAATGTCCCAATATGTTGAAATGAGTCAAGTATATGATCAACTTACACAAGACCAACCTTATGATAAATGGTTTGAGATAGTACAACATTATTCTCAAAATTTCAATCATAAGCCTAATATTCTTGACCTTGGTTGTGGGACAGGCAGTTTAACTGCTCAACTTAGTACTATTGGTTCGGTTACAGGAATGGATTTAAGTACTGATATGCTAGCCATTGCTGCAAACAAATCTAATCAAGTATCATGGTTAGAGGGAGATATGACCGATTTTTCATTTAATAATGAATTTGATGTAATAACAATATTTTGTGATTCACTGAATTATTTACCTGATATAGAAGATGTAAATAAAACATTTATAAATGTTTTCAATCATTTATCAGAAAATGGCGTTTTTATATTTGATGTTCACACTATTTATAAGATGAGTACGTTGTTTCATAATCAATGTTATATTGATGAAAATGAGTCAACCTTTTTAGCATGGGAAGCCATTGAAGGTGATGAACCTTTTAGTGTTTATCACGAAATGAGTTTCTTTATAGAGGACAATAATGGTACTTATCAACGATTTAATGAATCTCACTATCAAAGAACCTTTGAAAAAGAAACTTATATAAACATGTTAAATCAAATAGGTTTTAAAAACATCGAAACATTTATTGACTTTAACCGAAATAATCACGATGATCATGGTGAGCGCCTGTTCTTCGTAGCTTCTAAATAAATAAAGTAAACTCATCTCCTTAAACGTTTATACATATAAGGAGATGAGTTTTTTGTTTAAAGATAAAAAAGAATTATTATATGTTATTAAGCAATGGAAATTTCAATTAAGTATCACTTTATTAGTGATTATATCTATAGCTTTATTTCTAATTTATTCGAAATCAGATGAAGACACAAATGATACTAAACCTATTGTTACATCTCATGTAAACTCTAATCAAAAAGGAAAAAATCATGATGTGTTGAAAAATGATGATAAAAATAATAAGAAGATAGAATCAAATACAATTCAAAATGGAGACGAAATAGTTTTTGTAGATATTAAAGGTGCAGTAGAACACCCAAATGTTTATAAAATGAAAAGTTCAGATCGAATAAAAGATGTGTTAGATAAAGCTAAATTACTTACTAATGCGGATTTAAGTCAGGTCAATTTATCTGAAAAGTTAACAGATCAAAAAATGATATATATTCCCTCTACTAATGAAAATAAAAATCGCATAACCCAAAATGACGATAATAATAAAAGTGGCCATAGTAAATCTTTAAATTCATCATCAACTAATAAGGTGAATATAAATACTGCAAGCGAAGCAGAATTATTAAAAATCCCGGGTGTTGGTCCTACTAAAGTAAGAGAAATTATTGATTACAGACAAAAAAATAATACGTTTAATTCAATAGAAGATTTGAAAAATATTAAAGGTATTGGTGATAAAACTTTTGAAAGAATTAAGGAATATATAACAACTTAATATTGATTATTGGCTTCTAATTAAGGATACTTTATAATATTTATAACAATTACGTATTGGAGTGAAGAAAATGGAAAGATTGAAATGGGATGAATACTTTATGGCACAAAGTCATCTATTAGCTTTGCGCTCAACTTGTCAAAGATTGTCAGTAGGGGCAACAATCGTCAAAGACAATAGAATTATTGCTGGAGGTTATAATGGGTCAGTAGCTGGAGAAGTTCATTGTATTGATGAAGGATGTTTAATTGAAGATGGCCACTGTATTAGAACCATTCACGCCGAAATGAATGCTTTATTACAATGTGCTAAACAAGGTGTATCGACTGATGGAGCTACTATATACGTTACTCATTTCCCATGCCTTAATTGCACAAAATCTATTATTCAGGCTGGTATTAAACAAATATACTATGCTGAAGACTATCACAATCATAAATACGCACTAGAACTTTTAGATCAAGCGGGTATTGATTATAAAAAAATACCATTTTCAGCACAAAATGTAGCTCGATATTTGACTAACTAAATATATGATATTTTATGCATTATCTTTTCTATCAGGTATTTTATGGATACATATAAAATGGGTTTCCTTTCTTATTAATCTATTGTTAATTATTATCTCGCTACAAAAGAGATTAAAGTTACTACATATTTTCATTTTGATTATTTGTTTATTTTCCGGCTTAACTTTAGAACACTTTCACAATGAATATAATTTAAATAAAGATGAATTTCTTAAGTCAAATTCTAATATATCTACCGAAGTTCAATTTGGTTCCAAGATAGAGAAACAAGATAGACAACTAAAAGGTATATTTGAACTTAGGCATCAACCTTTTGTGTATTACCTTTATTCTAATAATCTAAAAGAAAAGGATCTAGAAAATAAATCTTGTGTTATTAAAGGCAAGGTAATTAGTGTTTTAAATCATACTCCTTATGTCTCTATAAGTAATATAGACTTAAATTCATGTCATATTACTAAAAGTAAAAATATAATTGAAAAACAAAGAGACTTTATTATTAAAAAATTAAACAATTCAAGTTTATCTCATCCTGAATATGTTATCGCTTTAGTAACTGGAGATGTAAATGGAATCAATACTGATTTCATTGATAAAGTAAAAGATATCGGTATCTACCATTTATTAGCCGTTAGCGGATCACATATTGCAACAATTTCATTTCTCATTTATCAACCACTTGTAAGATTAAACATTCCTAAAGTAATTATTAACGGTTTAATCATCTTATTTTTATCAATATTTGCATATTATACTGGATTTGCACCAAGTGCACTAAGAGCAATTTTAGCAACAACTACTGTCATACTTATTTCAAATAAAACAAAAATAGCTTCTATTGATATACTAGGTCTCATATTTTTAGTTATGATTATTTTCAAGCCTGATTATCTATATGACATTGGTTTCCAATTTTCATTTATAATCTCATTTTTTATTATTATTTCATTTCCTCTTATTAAAAAATTAACTTTCTTTAAAAATATTTTCGTACTTACATTTATCGCACAACTCTCTTCAACTATAATTTCAATCTATCATTTTAACCAAATTCAATGGATAGGGTTACTATCCAATCTCATTTTTGATCCATTTTATAGTTTTATCATTTTTCCATTAGCCATATTTTTATTCTTTGCTTATCATTTTGTAAGTGATATGACATTGATAAATTTAGTTTTTGACAAAACATATATAGTTCATAACAAACTTTTGGATTTATTTTTAACTTTTAAATATTATCAAATTTTTATAGCACCTAAATCTACAGTAGAATTTTCTATTTTCGTATTATTGATAGTACTCATTTATATCTCTTTCTGTTATAAAAAATTGAAAATTCTGTTTTTATTAATTATCGTGTTTATAGTTTTATGTGTTTTTAACGTTCGACCAAATGTTAGCACGATAACCTTCTTTGATGTTGGTCAAGGGGATAGTCTTATCTTTCAAACAAGGAAACAAGAAACTATCATGGTTGATACCGGTGGTAAAGAGGTTAAAATAGGTAATATTGATAATCATAATATTGCTAAGTATCATATTATACCAACATTAAAGAAAAAAAGAATTACAAAAATTGATCATCTAATTATTACTCATCCGCATGCCGATCACATTGGTGAATTACCATATATCGCCCAACACATTAGAATCAAAAAGTTATATATTAACTTATATAGCTATTCTGAAATAGAATTAATAAAAATAAAACGTTTATGTAAGATTAATAATATTGAATTAGTAGATGCTACAACGATACAATTTATTCAACTAAATAATTCTAAAATTTCATTTTTACATGGAGATATTCCCAACAGTAATGATAAAAATGAACATAGCATCATTTTACTTATTCAATATCAAAGATACAAAATGCTTTTAATGGGAGATGCAACAAAAAATAATGAATCAAAATTAATGAAATTATATCAATTACCAAAAATTGATATACTGAAAGTTGGTCATCATGGAAGTAAGACTAGCAGTTCTGAATCATTTATTAACTTAACAAAGCCAACAATAAGTATCATTTCAAGTGGTAAAAACAATAAATATCACTTACCTAATCAAGAAACGTTACAAACGCTAAGATCTACAAATAGTTCAATCTTAAACACACAAGATGTTGGAGAAATAACGATAGACTTAGACCATGCTTTAGATATAAAATTTAAAAATTAGTTATTTAGCTAGAGCGGCTTTAAACAGACGTGGTATAATTAGAAATGTTTGATATTTGAAAGGGAGTTCACAATTATGGCAAATAACATTACGGCAATATATGGTGAAGTGCCTGAATTAGTTGAAAAGAAAAGTAATGAACTGACAAATTCATTTTTAAATGAAGATAAAGATGATTTTAACTATATTAAATATAATCTTTATGAAACTGATATGTCTACAGTTATTGAAGAAGCTTTAACTATGCCTTTTATATCTGAGAAGAAAGTCATAGTTGTTAAAAATGCATTCATGTTTACTGGTGAAAAAGTTAACAAAGATATTACACCAAATAATGAACAAGTTATTGAATTCTTAGAAAAGTACGATGGTGAAAACTTAGTCATTTTTGAAATATATAGCAATAAATTAGATGAGAGAAAGAAATTAACTAAAACATTAAAGAAAACTAGTAAACTTTCAAAAGTAGAACAAATGTCAGAACAAGAAATTAAATCATGCATACAAAATCAGTTACACGAGAATTACAAAGATATAAAACAAGATGCATTAAATCTGTTTATAGAATTAACTGGTGTTAACTTTAATATCGTTTCTCAAGAATTAGACAAAATTTCTTTATTCCTAGGTGATAGAACCACTATTACTAAAAATGATGTTAGTTTAATAATAAATAGAAGTTTAGAGCAAAATGTTTTTCTTTTAACAGAATTCATTCAAAAGAACCAGAAAGATAAGGCTATACAATTAGTAAAAGATTTAATAATTATGAAAGAAGAACCTATAAAATTACTGGCGCTTATTACAAGTAATTATAGATTATATTATCAATGTAAAATTCTTGCTCAAAAGGGCTATAGTATCCAGCAAATTGCTAAGACCATAAATGTTCACCCTTATAGAGTTAAACTAGCATTAAATCAAGTACGTCATTACGAGTTAGGTCAACTACTAAATATTATTAATAACTGTGCCGAAACAGATTATAAACTAAAATCTTCATATATGGACAAACATTTAATTCTTGAATTATTTATTTTATCACTTTAAATATTAATCAGATTCAAATATTTAAATTAAATCAGTGATAAACACATAATTAATATTATATGGGAATTTGTCTAACAATAAAAAAAGCACGGAACATTGTTCCGCGCTTTTTAACAAATTATTTACTTGAAGACATTAATTGTGATTTAATGCGATCAGCTTTATTTGAATGAATTAAGTTACTTTGTGAAGCTTTATCAACTGATTTGATAGCGAAGTTAACTAATTCAGCTTTGTTATCAGCATTATTGTTGATTGCTGTTTTAGCATTTTTCACAGCAGTACGCATAGCGTTTTTTTGTGAAATATTACGAGCTTCAGCGTTTTCAGTTGTTCTAACACGTTTAATAGCAGATTTAATATTTGGCATTACTGTCACCTCCTAAAAGTGATCTTAAGCATATCAAATTTTATTTTGATTACAACAAGAAATATTTTATCAAAACATACATATTTGTGCAATCATTAATTAAGTATAGTGTAATTAAAATCTGAATTAAATCATAATTACTGTTGGAATGCACTCTTTAACACTTTATAATTAGTATGTAATCCAAATGAAAATGTAATGTAAGTAATGCATTTTTAAGTTTATGCTTAAATTTTTAATAGCACAATTACGTTTGCAATTAAGCATTAAAAACGTTATTATATCAAAGATGTATACATATACGGGCTAATTTTATGAAAGCGAGAATGATAGGCTATGGATATGCAAGAACGCTATAACAGAAGAGAATATATACGAAATTTTTCTATTATTGCTCATATTGATCATGGTAAATCAACATTAGCAGATAGAATTTTAGAAAACACTAAATCTGTAGAAACAAGAGAAATGCAAGATCAATTATTAGATTCAATGGATCTTGAAAGAGAACGAGGCATCACAATTAAATTAAATGCTGTGCGATTAAAATATGAAGCAAATGATGGTCAAACTTATACATTTCATTTAATTGATACACCAGGGCATGTAGACTTTTCATACGAGGTTTCACGATCTTTAGCAGCATGTGAGGGTGCAATATTAGTAGTGGATGCAGCACAAGGTATTGAAGCACAAACATTAGCAAACGTATACTTAGCACTTGATAATGATCTAGAATTATTACCTGTGGTAAACAAAATTGATTTACCTGCAGCTGAACCTGAAAGAGTAAAACAAGAATTAGAAGATGTAATTGGTTTAGATCAAGACGATGTAGTACTGGCAAGTGCAAAGTCAAATATTGGTATTGAAGATATTTTAGAGAAAATTGTAGAAGTTGTGCCACCACCTGAAGGTGACCCTAGTGAACCATTGAAAGCATTAATTTTTGATTCAGAATACGACCCTTATAGAGGTGTTATTTCATCAATACGTGTGATGGAAGGTGTTGTTAAAGCTGGTGACAAAATTAAAATGATGGCTACTGGTAAAGAATTTGAAGTTAGTGAAGTAGGCATTAATACTCCTAAACAACTACCTATCGAAGAACTAACAGTAGGTGATGTAGGGTATATTATTGCAAGCATCAAAAATGTTGATGACTCACGTGTGGGTGATACTATTACTCATGATAATAGACCAGCTGAAGCACCATTAAAAGGTTATAAAAAAATGAACCCAATGGTATATTGTGGTTTGTTCCCAATTGAAAATAAAGACTATAATGATTTAAGAGAAGCGCTTGAAAAATTACAATTAAATGACGCTTCATTAGAATTTGAACCAGAATCTTCTCAGGCTCTTGGTTTTGGTTTTAGAACAGGTTTCTTAGGAATGCTTCACATGGAAATCATTCAAGAAAGAATCGAAAGAGAATTTGGTATTGAATTGATTGCTACCGCGCCATCAGTAATTTATCAATGTATTATGAAAGATGGATCAGAGGTCACAGTAGATAATCCGGCTCAAATGCCAGAAAGAGATAAGATTGACTCAATTTATGAACCATATGTGAAAGCTACAATGATGGTTCCAAATGATTACGTTGGAGCAGTTATGGAGTTATGCCAACGTAAACGTGGACAATTTATTAATATGGATTATTTAGATGATATTAGAGTTAATATCGTATACGAGATACCACTTTCTGAAGTTGTTTTTGATTTCTTTGATCAACTTAAATCCAACACTAAAGGTTACGCTTCATTTGATTATGAATTTATTGAAAATAAAGAAAGTAACTTAGTGAAAATGGACATCCTACTTAATGGAGATAAAGTTGATGCTTTAAGCTTTATTGTCCATAAAAACTTTGCATACGAACGTGGTAAAGCTTTAGTTGAAAAATTAAAAACGCTTATACCACGTCAACAATTTGAAGTACCTGTACAAGCAGCTATTGGTCAAAAAATTGTTGCAAGAACAAACATCAAATCAATGGGTAAAAATGTATTATCTAAATGTTATGGTGGGGATATTAGCCGTAAACGTAAGTTACTTGAAAAACAAAAAGCAGGTAAGGCTAAAATGAAAGCCGTTGGTAGTGTTGAAATTCCTCAAGACGCTTTCCTAGCTGTACTAAAAATGGATGATGAATAGAACATAAAAGAGGTCGAGACGAATATAAATTGGTAGAAATCATAGCAATAATGAATATTATTGATAAAAAAGCTACTAACTTATATTACAAAGTCTCAATCTCTTTTTTAAGTTATAAAAAGGGGTGTAACATTGGAAGTTAAAAGTGCGTACATACACATACCTTTTTGTGTGAGAATTTGTACTTATTGTGATTTCAATAAATATTATATTGATAAACAGCCAGTAGATGAATACATTGATGCCTTAATAAAAGAAATGTCATTTAGTAAAACAAAAAAACTAGAAACAATGTACGTTGGAGGAGGCACGCCAACTGCACTAAGTGAAAAGCAATTAGAACGTTTATTACAAGCGATAAATTCAAAATTCTCGATAAATAGCGAATTTAGTTTTGAAGCAAATCCAGATGAACTTACTTTGAATAAAGTTAAGTTACTTAAACAGTATGGTGTTAATCGAATTTCAATGGGTGTGCAAACGTTTAAACCTGAGTTGTTAGAAATATTAGGACGAACACATAATACTCAAGATATCTTTAATGCAGTAAATAATGCTAGGAAAGCTGGTATTAATTCAATAAGCCTTGATTTAATGTACCATTTACCTGAACAAACGATAGATGATTTTGCAGATAGTTTAAACCAAGCAATTAATATGGATATTGACCATATTTCAAGTTACGGTTTAATACTTGAACCAAAGACACAGTTTTACAATATGTATCGTAAAGGGAAATTGAAATTACCGAATGAAGACTTAGGCGCTGAAATGTATCAATATCTAATGAAAACATTAAATCAAACCGACTTTAAACAATATGAAATTTCCAACTTTGCTAAAACTAATCATGAATCAGATCATAACAAAGTGTATTGGTTTAACGAGGAATATTACGGATTTGGAGCAGGTGCAAGTGGATATGTTGAAGGTGAACGCTATACAAATTTAAATCCAGTTCGCCACTATATTGATGCTATTAATAATGGAAAACGACCTGTTTTAACCTCTAGTTATCCAACCTTGAAAGAAAAGATGGAAGAAGAAATGTTTTTAGGCTTGAGAATGAATCAAGGGGTCAATCGTGAACGTTTCGAGTTAAAATTTGGTCATTCATTAGATGACATATTTGGAGAAACAATATTTGATTTTAAATCAAAACAACTTTTGGTTGAAACGGACGGAAATATCTCACTTACTGAAAGAGGAAAGGTTATAGGTAACGAAGTATTTGAAGCTTTCTTATTAAATTAATAAAAATCCAAAAAGTAAGGCTTTAACGTTGACTTACTTTGACCAATTTGATAAATTATAATTAGCACTTAGGACAAAAGAGTGCTAATGAGGTGAAAACATGATTACACAAAGACAATTAAGCATTTTAAATGCAATTGTTGAAGATTATGTTGATTTAGGACAACCTATAGGTTCTAAAGCTTTGATTGATAGACATCATTTAGATGTCAGTCCTGCAACAATAAGGAATGAGATGAAGCAACTTGAAGATTTGAACTTTTTAGAGAAGACGCATTCTTCTTCAGGGCGTTCACCTTCCGAAGAAGGGTTTAGACTTTATGTCGATCAATTGTTAAAACAAACCTCTCGTCAAAATAAAAATAAAATACAACGTTTAAATCAACTATTGATTGAGAATCACTATGATATTTCTTCAGCATTAAGCTACTTTGCAAATGAGTTGTCAATGAAATCTCATTATGCAACATTAGTTGTACGTCCAAAGCATAGTGAAGAAATGATTAATAATGTTCATTTGATTAAAGCAAATGATTCAATCATGATTTTAGTAATTATTTATAATTCTGGTCATGTTGAGCATTTTCACTTGAATTCTTCACTTGAGTTATCATCCGATAGATTAATCGCTATTTCTAATTTTATTAGTAACAATAATTTAGAAATGAGCGCCAAACTATCAAATAAAATAAATTCTTTTGCTAGCTCGAATGAAGAGAAACAATTTATTAATGACATTGTTAAGATGATAAATTCTCATATTAGCAAACAAAGTAATAGCATTTTCTTAGGTGGAAAGGTTAAACTAATTGATGCGTTAAATGAATCAAATGTTTCATCAATTCAACCAATTTTACAATATCTAGAATCTGAGAGAATCACTGAATTGCTCCAGACAATTACAACAAATGATATTAACGTTAAGATAGGAAAAGAAATTGATGAAAGTCTTAGTGATATATCCATTGTAACGAGTCAATATCACTTCGACAATTCATTAAAAGGTCAAATTGCGGTTATTGGACCTACAGCGATGCGTTATCAGAATGTGATTCAATTACTTAACCAAATATGGTGATTTTAATTGTAATTATATTGGAGGGTAAAAAATGACAGAAAAAGATGAATCAGTAAAAAGTAATTCTGAATATACTGAAGAACAAGAAGTTAAGAATGAAGAACCTTCAACAGTTGATAGTGTTGAAGGTAGTACTTCTGATAGTGATAATTCATCTAACGACAGTTCGAATGAAGAAAGTTCTGAAGAAACTGCAGTTGATCCTAAAGATGAAGAAATTCAGCAATTACAATTAAAAGCTAATGAAAATGAAGAAAAATATTTAAGATTATACGCTGAATTCGAAAATTACAAAAGACGAATTCAGAAAGAAAATGAAACAAATAAAACTTATCAATCTCAGCGTGTTCTAACTGACATTTTACCTACGATTGATAATATTGAACGCGCACTTCAAATTGAAGGTGATGATGAATCGTTTAAATCACTTCAAAAAGGTGTTCAAATGGTACACGAAAGTTTACTTAGAGCATTAAAAGATAATGGTCTTGAAGAAATCGAATCTGAAGGTCAAGCTTTTGACCCTAACTTCCACCAAGCTGTTGTTCAAGATGATAATCCAGATTTCAAATCTGGTGATATTACTCAAGAACTACAAAAAGGTTATAAGTTAAAAGATAGAGTATTGAGACCATCTATGGTAAAAGTAAATCAATAAATTGACGAAAAATACCATATATTAAATTTTAAAATTGGAGGAATTTTATTATGAGTAAAGTAATCGGTATTGACTTAGGAACAACAAATTCATGTGTAGCTGTTTTAGAAGGCGATGAACCTAAAGTAATTCAAAACCCAGAAGGTGCTAGAACAACTCCATCAGTTGTGGCATTCAAAAATGGTGAAACACAAGTCGGTGAAGTAGCAAAACGACAAGCTATCACTAACCCAAACACTGTTCAATCAATTAAACGTCATATGGGTACTGACTATAAAGTAGATATTGAAGGTAAATCTTATACACCTCAAGAAATTTCAGCTATGGTATTACAAAACCTTAAAAACACTGCTGAAAGTTATTTAGGTGACAAAGTAGATAAAGCTGTTATCACAGTTCCTGCATATTTCAATGATGCTGAACGTCAAGCAACAAAAGATGCTGGTAAAATTGCAGGTTTAGAAGTTGAACGTATTATCAACGAACCTACTGCAGCTGCATTAGCATACGGTTTAGATAAAACTGATGAAGATCAAAAAGTATTAGTATTCGACTTAGGTGGCGGTACTTTTGACGTATCAATTCTTGAATTAGGTGACGGTGTATTCGAAGTACTATCAACTGCAGGTGACAACAAACTTGGTGGTGATGACTTTGACCAAGTAATTATTGACTACTTAGTGTCAGAATTCAAAAAAGAAAATGGCGTAGATTTATCTCAAGATAAAATGGCGTTACAACGTTTAAAAGACGCTGCAGAAAAAGCTAAAAAAGACTTATCTGGCGTTTCACAAACTCAAATTTCATTACCATTTATTTCAGCTGGTGAAAGTGGTCCATTACACTTAGAAATTAGCCTTACTCGTTCTAAATTTGAAGAATTAGCTGATTCATTAATTAGAAGAACTATGGAACCAACTCGTCAAGCATTAAAAGACGCTGGTTTATCAACTTCTGAAATTGATGAAGTTATTCTTGTTGGTGGTTCAACACGTATTCCAGCAGTTCAAGAAGCTGTTAAAAAAGAAATTGGTAAAGATCCTCATAAAGGTGTAAACCCAGACGAAGTTGTAGCAATGGGTGCTGCGATTCAAGGTGGCGTTATCACTGGTGATGTTAAAGATGTTGTATTATTAGACGTAACACCTTTATCATTAGGTATTGAAATTATGGGTGGACGTATGAATACGTTAATTGAACGTAATACTACAATCCCAACTTCAAAATCTCAAGTTTATTCAACTGCAGCTGATAACCAACCAGCAGTAGATATTCACGTATTACAAGGTGAACGTCCAATGGCAGCTGATAACAAAACATTAGGAAGATTCCAATTAACTGACATTCCACCTGCTCCACGTGGTGTACCACAAATCGAAGTAACATTTGATATTGATAAAAATGGTATCGTTAATGTAACTGCTAAAGACTTAGGTACTAATAAAGAACAAAATATTACTATTCAATCAAGCTCTGCTCTTTCTGATGAAGAAATCGATCGCATGGTTAAAGATGCTGAAGAAAACGCAGAAGCAGATAAAAAACGTCGTGAAGAAGTAGATTTAAGAAATGAAGCAGATAGCTTAGTATTCCAAGTAGAAAAAACAATTACTGACCTTGGCGACAATATAAGTGATGACGATAAATCTAATGCGGAAAGTAAAAAAGATGCTTTAAAATCTGCTCTTGAAGGGCAAGATATCGAAGATATTAAAGCTAAAAAAGAAGAACTTGAAAAAGTAATTCAAGATTTATCAGCAAAAGTATATCAACAAGCTCAACAAGCTCAGCAACAAGCCCAAGAAGGTACTCAACAAACTCAAAACGATAGCAATGTTGAAGATGCTGAATTTAAAGAAGTTAATGATGATGAAGATAAAAAATAATTGCTAACCGTTTGTAAAGTATGCTTTAATTAGCAAACTATTATGAATGTAAGCCAAAAAGTCAAAGTCAATTGAACATTGGCTTTGACTTTTTCTTTTATAACTTCGTTCTTTTAAACCTAGTAAATAATTAAGTTAAGGAGAGATGATTGTGGCTAAAAGAGACTATTATGACGTCCTAGGTGTAAGTAAAGATGCATCTAAAGATGAAATCAAAAAAGCATATCGTAAATTATCAAAAAAATATCACCCTGATATCAATAAAGAAGAGGGTGCAGATGAGAAATTTAAAGAGATTTCAGAAGCTTACGAAGTCCTAAGCGATGATAATAAAAGAGCAAATTATGACCAATTTGGTCACGATGGACCTCAAGGTGGTTTTGGTGGTCAAGGATTTAGTGGCCAAGACTTTAGTGGATTTGGCGGAGGTGGATTTGAAGACATCTTCAGTTCATTCTTTGGTGGCTCACGTCAAAGAGATCCTAATGCACCTAGAAAAGGTGATGATCTACAATATACAATGACACTAGAATTTGAAGAAGCTGTATTTGGAACTAAAAAAGAAATCTCAATTCGTAAAGATGTGACATGTCACACTTGTAATGGCGATGGTGCTAAACCAGGTACAAGTAAAAAAACATGTAGTTATTGTAATGGGGCAGGTCATGTGTCAGTTGAGCAAAATACAATTTTAGGTCGTGTAAGAACTCAACAAACATGTCCAAAATGTGATGGAACTGGTCAAGAATTTGAAGAACCATGCCCAATATGTCATGGTAAAGGTACAGAAAATAAAACAGTTAAATTAGAAGTAACTGTACCTGAAGGTGTAGATAATGACCAACAAATTAGACTTGCTGGCGAAGGAACACCAGGAGAAAATGGCGGACCACATGGCGACTTGTATGTCGTATTTAGAGTCAAACCATCTGATAAATTTGAACGTGACGGAGACGATCTTTATTACAATTTAGATGTTAGTTTCCCTCAGGCTTCTCTTGGGGATGAAATAAAAGTTCCAACACTGAATGGTAATGTTATGTTGACAATTCCTTCTGGTACTCAAACTGGTAAACAGTTCCGATTAAAAGATAAAGGTGTCAAAAATGTTCATGGATATGGTCATGGTGATTTATTTATTAATATTAAAGTAGTTACACCTACAAAACTAACAGATAGACAAAAAGAAATAATGAGAGAGTTTGCTGAATTAAATGGTGAATCGATTGAAGAACAACCATCTAATTTTAAAGATAGAGCACGCAAATTCTTTAAAGGAGAATAAGCGAATGAACTGGACAGAACTTTCGATTGTTGTAAACCATGAAGTTGAACCTTTAGTTACTGATATATTAGAAAATTATGGATCAAATGGTGTTGTAATTGAAGATTCTAATGATTTAATTAATCAACCTGCTGATAAATTCGGTGAAATTTATGAACTGAAACAAGAAGATTATCCTGAAAAAGGGGTCCGATTAAAAGCTTATTTCAACGAATTAAAGTTTGATGATTCTCTAAGAAGTAAAATTAAGACAACTATTACTAACCTTGAAAATATTGATTCAACTGTTTTAAATTTTTCTGAGCAAACTATAGCTGAAGTAGATTGGGAGAATGAGTGGAAAAATTATTTTCATCCCTTTAGAGCCTCAGAAAAATTCACAATTGTGCCAAGTTGGGAACAATACACTAAAGAAGATGATTCTGAAAAGTGTATTGAATTAGACCCAGGTATGGCATTTGGAACTGGAGATCATCCAACTACAAGCATGTGTCTAAAAGCAATTGAGACCTACGTTGATCCTGACAATTCCGTTATCGATGTTGGAACAGGTTCTGGTATATTAAGTATTGCCAGTCATTTACTTGGAGTTAAAAGAATTAAAGCTTTGGATATTGATGAATTGGCTGTTAACGTTGCTAAAGAAAATTTTGCTAAAAATCATTGTGAAGATGCAATTGAAGCTGTACTAGGAAACTTATTAAAGAATGAAACTGAAAAATTTGATATTGTTATTGCAAATATTTTAGCTCATATTATTGAAGATATGATTGAAGATGCTTATAATACTCTAAATAAAGATGGTTATTTTATAACATCAGGTATTATAGAGGAAAAACATAAACAAATATTAAATCAAATGGAAAATGTTGGATTTGATATTAAATCAGTAAATCATGACAATGGTTGGGTATGTATTGTAGGACAGAAAGTGAGTGAATAATTTGCAAAGATACTTTATCGATCAAAACGCTGATGAAAGTCAGCGTTTTTTTATAACAAATAAAGAAGATATACATCATATTACTAATGTGATGAGAAATACTATTGGTAATCAGATTATTATAACTTTTAAAGATAAAATAGTTTTTAAATCGGAAATTATTACTATTGAAAATGAGGCAATTGAAATTAAACTAATAGAGCAAATTGATATCAATTCAGAGTTACCAGTACAAGTTACTATATGTAGTGGATTAATTAAAGCCGATAAATATGAATGGCTAATTCAAAAAGCTACTGAATTAGGTGCTGATAGTTTTATAGCTGTAGAAATGGACAGATCTGTAGTAAAACTTACCCCAAATAAAGTTCAAAAAAAATTAGAACGCTGGCAAAAGATTATTAAAGAGGCTGCTGAACAAAGCTATCGCTTAATTATTCCTAATATAATTTTTAAGTCGAATTTAAATGAGATTTATGATACTATTAATCATTATGACTATATCTTGTTAGCATACGAAGATGAAGCAAAACATGGTGAAGTTAGTCTTTTTAAAGAAACCTTGAAAAAGTTTAAAACTAACGATCGTATTTTATTAATATTTGGTCCTGAAGGCGGCTTTTCAGAAAAAGAAATCACTTTATTAAATGAAACGAGTTTCAATGTTGGTTTAGGACCTCGAATTTTACGGGCAGAAACGGCGCCACTTTACGCTTTAAGTGCTATCAGTTATGAAAATGAATTAATGGGGTGAATATTATGTCAACAGTTGCGTTTCACACATTGGGTTGCAAAGTAAACCATTATGAAACTGAAGCAATTTGGCAATTATTTAAAGACGCTAATTATGACAGAGTTGATTTTGAAACTAATGCAGACGTCTTCGTAATCAACACTTGTACAGTAACAAATACTGGAGATAAAAAAAGTAGACAAATAATTAGAAGAGCAATTCGACAAAATCCAGACGCAGTGGTATGTGTGACAGGGTGTTATGCTCAGACATCTTCTGCAGAAATCATGGAAATTCCTGGCGTAGATGTAGTGGTGGGTACACAGGATAGACATAAACTATTAGACTATATCCAACAGTTCAGAGAAGAACGTCAACCAATCAATGGTGTTGGAAATATCATGAAAAATCGTACATATGAAGAATTAGATGTACCATATTTTACTGATAGAACAAGAGCTTCACTAAAGATCCAAGAAGGGTGTAATAATTTCTGTACATTTTGTATCATACCATGGGCGCGTGGACTAATGCGTTCACGTGATCCAGAAAAAGTGGTTGAACAAGCTACTCAATTAGTTAACGCTGGTTATAAAGAAATTGTTTTAACTGGTATTCATACCGGTGGCTATGGTCAAGATTTAAAAGATTATAATTTGGCACAGTTACTCCGTGATTTAGAAGAAATTGATGGACTTGAACGAATTAGAATTTCTTCTATTGAAGCCAGTCAATTAACTGATGAGGTCATTGATGTTCTAAAACGTTCAAATAAAGTTGTTAGACATTTACATGTTCCATTACAATCAGGTTCAGATACTGTTTTAAAACGAATGAGACGTAAATATACTATGGAACATTTTTCAGAAAGAATCACGAAATTACATGATGCGCTACCAGATTTAGCTGTTACAAGCGATGTTATAGTTGGATTTCCAGGTGAAACGGAAGAGGAATTTCAAGAAACTTATGATTTTATTGTTAAACACAAATTCTCTGAATTACATGTCTTCCCTTATTCAGCTAGAATTGGTACACCTGCTGCTCGTATGGATGATCAAATTGATGAAACTATCAAAAATGAACGTGTGCATAAATTAATCACATTAAGTGATCAATTAGCTAAAGAATATGCCTCTAAATTTGAAGATGAAGTTTTAGAAGTTATTCCTGAAGAAGCTGGTGAGATAGAAGGAACATTGGTGGGTTATGCTGACAACTATATGAAAGTACAATTTGAAGGCAATGACTCTTTAATCGGTCAAATTGTAAAAGTAAAAATCGCTAAAGCTGATTATCCTATTAATACAGGTAAAGTCGTGAGAATTGTAGAACACGCAACGAACAAATCTGAAGAAGGCGTATTATTATAATTTTTAAAATTTATAATAATTTGGAATTGACCATAATAAATTCATATATTATACTAAGTAAAGCATAGTTCTATCTTACTATGTAATGACTTTAAAGTTCCGTTGATATTTGGAGGGAGGGAAATACAGATGTCTAAAACAGTAGTACGTAAAAATGAATCACTTGAAGATGCATTACGTAGATTTAAACGTTCAGTATCTAAAAGTGGTACTATCCAAGAAGTACGTAAACGTGAATTTTACGAAAAACCAAGTGTTAAACGTAAAAAGAAATCAGAAGCTGCACGTAAACGTAAATTCAAATAATTAATAACTCTGTTGACTCCCTCAACAAGAATATTAATTATATATATGCTCTCGATTAGTTTAACTAGTCGAGAGCTTTTTTATGTTAAAGATTCTACTATCACTATTATAACTAAGTGTATTCATGTATAATCGGAATTGAGAGCGAGGTGAAATTGTGAACTATTTCAATGCAATACATACAATTATCAATTCCATTTTAACCACTAATAATTTATTTAATAATCTATCCCAGTTCGTAACGAGTCCATTAATATCACTTATATTAACATGTATCATTTTTTTAGGCTTTTTATATCAATTGTATTCGAAGCGTATTAATTTTGCAGGAATTATTGCAATGCTTGCACTTTTAATTCTCTTTCTCGGTTTTTTAATAAACGGTGATGTTAATCTGATTTCTTTATTGCTATTCTTCGTTGGAGCAATACTCGTTATTATTGAATTATTTGTCATTGGTGCGGTCATAGGCATTATTGGTATATCACTGATTATACTTAGCATAATAATGTTAGGAGATAACATTCTCTTGATGCTATTAAACGTTGTGATTGCGTCAATATTGGCAATTATTGAATGGGTGATATTAGTGAAATGGTTTAAAAGGAAAATTCCATTTTTAGATAAAGTTGTGTTAAAAGATTCTACTAATTCAGAAGCAGGATATAGATCTCACGATGATCGTTCTCATTTAGTTGGTCAAACAGCTCGTACTGTGACAGATTTAAGACCTGCAGGAATTATAACGCTTGATAATGAAAGAATAGATGCCGTATCAGATGGCGCTTTTATTCTAAGAAATAAAGAAGTTAAAATTCTTGAGGTAGAAGGATCTAGAGTTGTTGTTAGAGAAATTGAAAATACTTAGAGGAGTGGTTAAATGTTTGGATTAGGCATTATAGTTATAGCAGTTATCATTGTTATTGCTTTACTAGTGTTATTCTCATTTGTCCCAGTAGGACTTTGGATTTCAGCAATTGCTGCTGGAGTTAAAGTAGGTATCGGAACATTGGTAGGTATGAGATTACGTCGAGTATCTCCACGTAAGGTAATTGGTCCACTAATTAAAGCACATAAAGCAGGTTTGAACCTTACAACAAATCAATTAGAATCACATTATTTAGCGGGTGGTAATGTCGATAGAGTCGTCGATGCGAATATAGCTGCTCAACGTGCAGATATTAACTTACCATTCGAACGTGGTGCAGCTATTGACTTAGCTGGACGTGACGTTCTTGAAGCAGTTCAAATGTCTGTAAACCCTAAAGTAATTGAAACACCGTTTATTACTGGTGTTGCAATGAACGGTATAGAAGTAAAAGCGAAAGCTAGAATTACAGTACGCGCCAACATCTCTCGTTTAGTTGGTGGTGCAGGAGAAGAAACAATCATTGCTCGTGTAGGTGAAGGTATTGTTTCTACTATTGGTTCAAGTGAGCATCATACACAAGTACTTGAGAACCCTGATAATATTTCTAAGACTGTCTTAAGTAAAGGTCTTGATTCAGGTACAGCCTTCGAAATTTTATCTATTGATATCGCTGACGTAGATATTGGCAAAAATATCGGTGCTGACTTACAAACAGAACAAGCACTTGCAGATAAGAATATTGCACAAGCTAAAGCTGAAGAACGCCGTGCTATGGCCGTAGCTTCTGAACAAGAAATGAAAGCGCGTGTTCAAGAAATGCGTGCTAAAGTGGTTGAAGCAGAATCTGAAGTTCCACTTGCGATGGCAGAAGCATTACGTGAAGGTAATTTGGGTGTCAAAGATTACTACAATTTAAAAAACGTAGAGGCTGACACTGGCATGAGAAATGCGATAAACAAACGTACTGAACAAAATGAAGATGAATCACCAAAGTAAAATTTAAGGGGTGATTAGATGAATATTGGTATTATAATTTTTATAATATCCATAATTGTTACAGGTATTAGTGCGATGAGGGATAAAAGTCATGAACAAAGAAAAAATCAAAGACCCCCTCAGCCAAAAAAGTCAACTTCTGACAAAAAAGAAACGCATGAAAAAGGTTTTTTTGAGCAAATTGAAGAAGCATTTAGTGAGTTAGAAAAGGAATTTACAAACGAAGATAAACCATCTAACCAACAAAAGAAAAATAAACAAACTAACACAAAACGTGTTTATCAGGATCAAAAACTTGAAAAAGAAATCGAAAAAGAGAGCGTACCAGAGGAATTAGAGCGTTCTGCAAGACAACGTGGCAGAGTTGAAAGAGAAACACGTCAATCTGCTAATTCACGCGAAAGCAATAGAGACTCGAATAAACTTCAAAAAGAATTAGAAAAACAACTTGTAGACGATTTATATAACGTACGTACAGAAATCGATCGTGAAAAAGAAAAACAACTTTCTAGAATTGAAAATAAAGCAAGAGCTATTATCAATGATAAAAATCTATCTGAACGTACAAAACGCTATAGATTAAAACAATTGATAAATAGTAAAGCAATAGAACAAGATATGACACATCAAAGTTTTCAGTTTGATAATGATCCTGTTGTAAATGGTATTCTATGGCAAGAAATTCTCAATAAACCTAAACAATTATAATTTGAATAAATGTTATTATTTTATAATTTAAAATTATATGTAACCCGAATTTCATTATTAAATGATTTTCGGGTTGTTTTATTTAATTAAAAGAATGGCTCATATTACAATTTAATAAATCAGCACACAAAGCCAATTAAATTTGTATACTTTAACAGACTTTAGTAAAATTTAAATGAAAGTTAATTTACTAAACTCAATTTAGTTTTACTTTTTTGAAGATTAACAAATCATGTTTAATTTTTGAATCTTAAGTGAAACTGATATAATCAAAAGATTTTACATTGTTTAAGTGAAAAGGAGCGCTTGTATGCCAGGAATAATTCAAATAGACGATATTAACCATTCTCAAGCATTAATTGGTAATAATGATGAACATATTAATGCGATTGAGGAGGCATTTGATGTCGAAATACATGCTCGTGGCCAAGAAATAGCAGTCAAAGGCCAAAAAATAGAGCCTGTAGAAAAGTCAGAATTAGTTCTTAAAAATTTATTAAAAGTAATTGAAATGGGTAACACAATTACATTAAAAGATGTAGAAGCTGCAATAAAAATGGCTAAAAATGATACAATACATCACCTTATTGATTTATATGATGAAGAAATAACAAAAGATGCTTATGGAAAAACTATTAGAGCAAAAACTATGGGTCAAAGACTATATGTTAATGCAATGAAGAATAATGACTTAGTCTTTGGCATTGGGCCTGCAGGTACTGGTAAAACTTTTTTAGCAGTGGTATATGCAGCTAAACAACTAAGAAAGGGCTCAGTAAAACGGATTGTATTAACAAGACCAGCTGTTGAAGCAGGAGAGTCTCTAGGATTTTTACCCGGTGATTTAAAAGAAAAAGTAGACCCTTATTTAAGACCTCTTTATGACGGATTAAACACTGTATTAGGAAGAGAACAAACAGCCCGATTTATAGAGAGAGGTACTATTGAAATTGCGCCTTTAGCCTATATGCGTGGTCGTACTCTTGATGATGCGTTTGTGATTTTGGATGAAGCTCAAAATACAACGCATGCTCAAATGAAGATGTTCTTAACACGACTTGGGTTTGGTTCTAAAATGGTAGTAACAGGAGATCAAACTCAAATCGATTTACCAAAAGGTGTTAAAAGTGGACTTAAAGAAGCAGTCAAAAAATTACATGGTGTCAAAGGAATTAATATTATGCAATTAGATCAAAGTGATGTTGTAAGACACCCGTTAGTAAGTAAAATAATTGATCGCTATGAAGGAGACATTTAAATGTTTACAATTGATTTTAATGATCATACAGACCTGGTAAATGAATCTTGGTATCATCAGATTGAAGATTTACTAAATTTTGCTAAAGAGCAAGAGCAAATTAACGAGGATGCTGAACTTTCAATCACATTCGTAGATAAAAATGAAATTCAAGAAATAAATAAAACTTATCGCGATAAAGATAAAGTAACAGATGTTATTTCATTCGCTCTTGAAGAAGACGAACCAGAAATTGTTGGACTAGATATGCCTAGAGTTCTCGGTGATATTATTATCTGCACTAATGTAGCTGAAGAGCAAGCTGACTCCTATGGCCATTCATTTGAAAGAGAACTTGGATTTTTAGCGCTTCATGGATTTTTACACTTATTAGGTTATGATCATATGAATGAAGAAGATGAGAAAGTAATGTTTGGCCGTCAAGACACTATACTAAACGCGTATGGATTGACTAGAGATTAAACATATCAAACGATTCAAACATACGTATGATGGGTTAAAAACGCTTCTTCTAAAAGATCATAATTATTTACTTCATATCATTATTGCTTTTATAACAATTATTTTAGGTTATATTTATCAATTGAATGCTATAGAGTGGTTATTTATATTACTAGCCATCTTTTTAGTATTAACCTTAGAAGCAGTTAATACTGCAATTGAATGTGTAGTTGATTTGGTTACAATGGATTATCATGAACTTGCTAAACAGGCTAAAGATATTGCCGCATTTAGCGTTATGTTGGTATCAATATTCGCTTTAATAACTGGATTAATTATATTTTTACCTCATATTTTCTAACTATAGAGGGGATGTTTAAATGACTTATCAATCACATTATTTTCAAGAAGCTAGAGAGGCTCAAAGCCGTGCGTATGTACCATACAGCAACTTTAAAGTAGGTGCTTATTTAAAGACCAAAGACGGCCGTACGTTCTATGGTGCTAATGTTGAAAATGCAGCTTACCCTGCTACCATTTGTGCTGAACGTTCTAGTTTAGTGGCCGCAATTTCTGAAGGTTATCGACCTGGAGATTTTGAATCAATAACAGTAACTGTTGATTCTGAAAAACCGTCTTCTCCTTGCGGAACTTGTAGACAGGTACTTAAAGAATTATGCGATGATGATATGCCGGTATATATGACAAACCATAAAGGGGAATTACTTGAGTCAACTGTGGGAGATTTATTACCACATGGCTTTTCAGGAAAGGATTTAGAATAAATGACAGAACATAAGTCAGGATTTGTTTCAATAATAGGAAGACCGAATGTAGGAAAATCTACATTTATGAATAGAGTTATTGGCCATAAAATTGCAATTATGTCCGACAAGGCTCAAACAACTCGAAATAAAATTCAAGGTGTAATGACTAGAAATGATGCGCAAATCATATTTTTAGACACACCAGGTATTCATAAGCCTAAACACAAATTAGGTGATTATATGATGCGTGTTGCAAAAAATACTCTATCTGAAATTGATGCAATCATGTTCATGGTTAACGTTAATGAAGAAATTGGTCGTGGCGATGAATATATCATGGAAATGCTAAAAAATGTTAAGACGCCCGTTTTCTTAGTATTAAATAAAATCGATTTAGTTCATCCTGATGCTTTAATGCCAAGAATAGAACAATATCAAAAATACATGGATTTTACTGAAATCGTACCAATATCAGCTTTAGAAGGACTAAATGTTGACCATTTTATAGATGTGTTGAAAACATATTTACCTGAAGGTCCAAAATACTACCCAGATGATCAAATCTCAGATCACCCTGAACAGTTTGTTGTCAGTGAAATCATTCGTGAGAAAATTTTACATTTAACTAGTGAAGAAATTCCGCATGCAATAGGCGTAAATGTAGATAGAATGATTAAAGAAAATGACGAGCGTGTTAGAGTTGAAGCTACTATTTTTGTTGAGAGAGATTCACAAAAAGGTATTGTTATCGGTAAAGGTGGCAAAAAACTAAAAGAAGTCGGTAAAAGAGCAAGACATGATATTGAAATGTTACTAGGCTCAAAAGTTTATTTGGAACTTTGGGTAAAAGTTCAAAAAGATTGGCGAAATAAAGTTAATTTTATTCGTCAAATGGGATATATTGAAGATCAAGATTAAAAATATTTGATTTTAGGAAGGTCGTGAAACTATGCTCGAAAAACAAAAAGGTATCATCATAAAATCCGTAGATTATGGAGAATCTGATAAAATTATTACAATATTAAACGAGCATGGTGCAAAAATACCATTAATGGTTAGACGAGCTAAAAAATCAAAAACAGGTTTGCAAGCCCATACGCAACTATTTGTGTATGGCTTATTTATTTATAATAAATGGAAAGGTATGGGTACATTAAGTTCAGTTGATGTTATCAATCAATATTATGATTTACGTTTAGATATATATAATAGTAGTTATGCTACGTTATGTGCAGAGACAATTGAACGTTCTATGGATAATGATGACATTTCACCATTCCATTATAAACTTTTACACTTCGTACTCGAAAAGATCTCAAATGGTGATTCAGCTCAATTAATGTCAATTATAGTTCTTTTAAAATGTATGAATCGTTTTGGGTTTACAGCATTTTTTAATCACTCAGCTATTTCAAATAGCTTTGATCAATCAAAATTAGTTGCGTATAGTTTTGTATATGATGGAACTATTCTTGAATCAGAATTATATAAAGACCCACATGCCTTTCGAATATCTAACAAAACGTTATACTTATTAGATGTTTTACAAAAATTACCCATTGATAAAATGAATCAATTTAACATTAGTCAAGAAATATTAGATGAAATGTCTGAATTAATATTATTAATCTATAAAGAATATGCAGGCATATACTTCAAAGGTCAAAAGCTAATTAACCAACTTAAACGTATAGAATATTAATATACAACAATATTCACACTTAAAACCCCACCACAAAGAAATTTGAGGTGGGGTTAGTACTAATTATTCTTATTTTATTAGAATGCCACTTTTTCAGCTAAAAATGTTTCTAATTCTGAAATAGGCATACGCACTTGTTCCATTGAATCACGGTCACGTACTGTAACTTGATTATCTTCTAATGAGTCAAAATCAAATGTAATACAATAAGGTGTACCAATTTCATCTTGTCTACGGTAACGTTTACCAATTGATTGAGACTCGTCAAAATCAATTGCAAATTTAGAACTTAATTGTTCGAAAATCTTAATAGCTTCTTCAGATAATTTTTTACTTAATGGTAAAACAGCCGCTTTATAAGGTGCTAGAGCAGGGTGGAAATGCATCACTGTACGTGCATCTTTGCTTCCTTCAACACCTTCTTCTTCATATGCATCACATAAGAATGCTAATGTAACACGATCAGCACCAAGAGATGGTTCAATACAGTATGGAACATACTTTTCGTTTGTTTCAGGGTCGTGATATTTAAAGTCTTCACCTGAATGTTCACTATGTTTTTTCAAGTCAAAGTCAGTACGGCTTGCGATACCCCATAATTCACCCCAACCAAATGGGAAGCGATATTCGATATCTGTCGTAGCATTAGAGTAATGAGATAACTCTTCTTCGTCATGGTCACGCAATCTCATGTTTTCTTCATTGATATTTAAATCTTTTAACCATTGACTAGCAAATGTTTTCCAATAATTTTGCCATTCAATTTCTTCACCAGGTTTACAGAAGAATTCCAATTCCATTTGTTCGAATTCTCTAGTTCTGAAGATGAAGTTTCCTGGTGTAATTTCATTACGGAAAGACTTACCAATTTGACCAATACCAAATGGTAATTTTTTACGCATAGAACGTTGCACGTTTTTGTAATTCACAAAAATACCTTGTGCAGTTTCTGGTCTTAA
Source organism: Staphylococcus sp. NWU MK-U1 (assembly GCF_033283505.1). Lineage (NCBI taxonomy): Bacteria > Bacillati > Bacillota > Bacilli > Caryophanales > Staphylococcaceae > Staphylococcus > Staphylococcus sp. NWU MK-U1. Next base: position 268,853 of record NZ_JAVSMG010000002.1, read on the forward strand.
GAAAATTTCATTTGTAGAATCTTCTGTAACACCTTGGAATGTTTTAAACATCAGATTAAATTGACGAATATCTGTCCAATTAGCAGTTCCACTTACCGGGCACACAATACCTTCATCATCAATAATACGTTTCATTTCTTCGAAACTCAAACCATCAGCGATAAAGTTTTCGTCGCCTTTTTCTTTTTGCATGTAATCTTCAATTAATTTATCTGCACGATAACGAATCTTACTATCTTTATTGTCAATCATAGGATCATTAAAGTTACCTAAGTGACCTGAAGCTTCCCAAGTTTTAGGATTCATTAAAATTGCAGCATCAATACCAACATTAAATGGTGATTGAGTTATGAACTTCTGCCACCATGCTTTTTTTACGTTATTTTTTAATTCAACACCTAATGGGCCATAATCCCATGTATTTGATAATCCACCATAAATATCACTACCAGGAAATACAAATCCTCTGTGTTTCGCTAATGATACAATTGTTTCCATATCTTTAACCATATAATCTCTCCTTATTTAATACATAAAAACGCCCCAAGACAATAAATAAATGTATTAATTACATTTATCATTATCTTGGGACGAGTTAATTTATTTTACTATATTGTTTTAATATAGTTGATACCTTAATAACCCGCGGTTCCACCCAAATTAGTGTAGCCACTCTCTTTTATAAAGTTTTAATATTAGCCAAATTAAAATTGTTAAGCTTACACCATCCTTAACTCGCTTACTATTAGTTTAATAGATTGATTATTTAATAGCAAGAAATTATATGTATTTGTAGCTACATAAATAAATAGGTATAATAGACGTGAATAAAAAAGGGGTGAAGACCTATAGAACTTAGTAAAAGACAAGAGCAAATCATTGAAATAGTCAAAAGCGGTGGACCCATCACTGGAGAACACATTGCCGAAAAATTAGATTTAACGCGTGCTACTCTAAGACCTGACCTAGCAATTTTAACTATGTCCGGTTTTTTAGAAGCTAGACCTCGAGTTGGTTATTATTATTCAGGAAAATCAAAAAACAAATTAATGACCGATAAATTACGCCAATATGTTGTTAAAGACTATATGTCTCCACCAGTCATTGTAAAAGAAGATATGACTGTTTATGATGCTATTTGTACCATCTTTTTAGAAGACGCAGGTACTTTATTCATTACAAATGAGCACAATGATTTTATAGGCGTTTGTTCAAGAAAGGATTTGTTACGAGCATCTATGATTGGTGAGGATATTCATACAATGCCTATCAGTGTAAACATGTCTAGAATGCCTAACTTAACTTATTTAGAAGAAGATGAACTTATTATATATGCTGCAGATCAAATGATAGAGAAAGAAATCGACTCAATACCCATTGTAAAAAATAAAGGTAATAATAAATATCAAGTCACTGGTAGAATTTCAAAAACAACAATTGCAAAATTATTTGTATCATTATTTAAAGAATAGGTGGTAGAACGATGGAAAATATAAAGATAATCATCGCTTCTGATTCAATTGGAGAAACTGCTGAATTAGTAACAAGAGCATGTATTTCTCAATTCAATCCAAAGGAATGTAAACATGAATTTTTAAGGTATCCTTATATAGAGACAAAAGAGGATATTGATGAAGTTATTCAAGTAGCAAATGACAGAAATGCAATTATAGTTTATACGTTAGTTAAACCAAAAATGAAAACTTATTTGGAAAGTAAGATAGGTACTAATAAGTTACGTTCTATTGATATTATGGGACCATTGATGGGCTATTTGAAAGATGCTTTTGATGAGAATCCATATAATCAACCTGGTAGAGTCCATCGTTTAGATGACGCTTATTTTAAGAAAATTGATGCGATTGAGTTTGCGGTAAAATATGATGATGGAAAAGACCCTAAAGGATTACCTAAAGCGGATATTGTATTAATTGGTGTTTCAAGAACATCTAAAACTCCTTTATCTCAATATTTAGCCCATAAAAGTTATAAAGTGATGAACGTTCCAATTGTACCTGAAGTAACCCCACCGGACATGTTATTTGACATTGACTCATCAAAATGCATCGCTTTAAGAATTAGTGAAGAAAAATTAAATCGTATTAGAAAACAACGTTTGAAACAGCTCGGATTAGGTGATTCAGCTAGATACGCTAATGAAATACGTATTAAAGAAGAGATTAAATATTTCGAAGATATCGTAGACAGAATTGGATGTGCAGTCATTGATGTATCTGATAAAGCAATTGAAGAAACAGCTAATGATGTAATTAACATAATCGAAAGCCAATCAAAATAGTTTTAATTTATCTTTAAACAAAGTATAATATTATGACTACAATTTATAGGTGATATATATTGCGTATTGAACAATCAGTAATTAATGAAATTAAAGATAAGACCGATATTTTGGATTTAGTAAGTGAATATGTAAAATTAGAAAAGAGAGGACGCAATTACATTGGTTTGTGTCCTTTTCATGATGAGAAGACGCCTTCGTTTACTGTATCTGAAGATAAACAGATTTGTCATTGCTTTGGTTGTAAAAAAGGTGGTAATGTCTTTCAATTTACTCAAGAGATAAAAGATTTATCATTTGTAGAGGCTGTAAAAGAGCTTGGAGAAAGAATTAACATTTCAGTTGATATTGGTAATAGTAGTGACTATACAAGTCAAATAGCATCGGATGATTTAACAATGATTGAGATGCATGAATTAATGAATGAATATTATCAATATGCTTTGCTTAAGACAGTAGAAGGTGAAGATGCATTAAATTATCTAACAAAACGTGGTTTTACTGAAGAGCTTATTAAATCACGTGGTATTGGTTATGCGCCTAATCATACTCACTTTTGTCATGACTTTTTACAACAAAAAGGGTATGATATAGAACTCGCGTACGAAGCTGGTCTTTTATCACGAAATGAAGAAAATTTCAGCTATTTTGATAGGTTTAGAGATCGCATTATGTTCCCTTTAAATAATGCTCAGGGTCGTATAGTAGGCTATTCAGGTAGAACATATAATAATCAAGAACCTAAATATTTAAACAGCCCGGAAACTCCCATATTTCAAAAGAGAAGATTATTATATAATCTTGATAATGCTAGAAAGGATATACGAAAAAATGATGAAGCCATATTATTAGAAGGATTTATGGATGTAATTAAATCCGATTCATCAGGTCTAAAACCGGTCATTGCAAGTATGGGAACAGCTATATCAGATGAACACATTAATGTTCTAAAAAAATTAACATCTCATATTACTCTAATGTTTGATGGTGATTTCGCTGGTCAAGAAGCAACAATTAAAACTGGGCAACACCTTTTACAACAAGGATTTAATGTTTTTGTTGTTCAATTACCTAAAGATATGGATCCAGATGAGTATATATCAAAATATGGTAATGAAAAATTTCTTGAATATGTAAATAATGAAAAGAAATCATTTATCATTTATAAAGTAAATAAACACAGAGATGAAATTGCTAATAATGACTTAGCTTATGAACGTTATCTTAAAGAAGTTACCCAAGATATTGCATTAATGAATTCTCAAATTTTGCAGAATAAGATAATCAAAGATGTAGCACATATATTTAATGTTGATTCTAATACTCTAAATAGCAATGTGTTGAATCAACAACAATATATTCCTAACGAACCTCATTTTAATGATTATCAATCATATGATAGTGAAATACAAAATAATACAAATAATTTATTTAGTCATTTATCAAAACATGAAAGCGCTGAAAGAGCCTTACTTAAACATTTTATGAATGATAAAGACTTATTCTTAAATTATCATAAGCAACTTGAAAGTGATGACTTTGATAATCAATTTTTCAAACGTATATATAGTGTTTTAGAAGATTTTTACGCTGAAAATGACAGTTATACAATTAGCGATATGATACTTTACACAGATAATGATAATTTGAGAGATGCAATTATCGCTTTGGATAATTATGATTTAAATCAAGAGCCTTATGATAGTGAAATAGAAGATTACATGAATGTCATCAATGAATCAAAGTATGGAGATACACTTGAAGAATTAAATCATAAATTACGTGAAGCGTCACGGATAGGCGACGTAGAATTGCAAAAATATTATTTGGAACAAATCGTTAATAAAAATAAAGCTCGTATGTAACTCATTATGATAAAAACTGCTATGAAATTGCATACTTTAATAAATCATATAAATAGTATTTCTATTTAATAACCATTATTGTATAATGGTTATTATGCGTTTTTAACGGGTAGATATGGAACATAAGTAATATTTAATAAATGTGATGTCGTTTAAATATAATTGTTATTAAACATTCAAATATTGAATATGAAATGTTACCATTATTATGAATTTTTATTAATACTTTTCTTATTATATTGAAATATTATATAATTAAATATCTTGTTTGAAAGCATATATTACTATTGGGAGGCCTTTTCATGTCTGATAACCAAGTTAAAATTAAAAAACAAACAATAGATCCGACATTAACATTAGAAGATGTTAAGAAACAATTAATCGATAAAGGTAAAAAGGAAGGTCACCTTAGTCATGAGGAAATAGCCGAAAAATTACAAAATTTCGATATGGATTCTGATCAAATGGATGATTTCTTTGACCAATTAAATGATAATGATATTAGTTTAGTAAATGAGAAAGATAGCTCAGATACTGATGAAAAATTAAACCCAAATGATTTAAGTGCCCCTCCAGGTGTTAAAATCAATGACCCTGTAAGAATGTACTTAAAAGAAATTGGTCGAGTTAATCTACTAAGTGCTCAAGAAGAAATTGAATTAGCTAAAAGAATTGAGCAAGGTGATGAGATTGCTAAGTCTAGATTAGCTGAAGCTAATTTACGACTAGTTGTAAGTATCGCAAAAAGATATGTTGGACGTGGCATGTTATTCCTTGATTTAATTCAAGAGGGCAACATGGGATTAATAAAAGCTGTTGAGAAATTTGATTTTAGTAAAGGATTCAAATTCTCCACTTATGCAACTTGGTGGATTCGACAAGCAATTACAAGAGCGATTGCCGACCAAGCACGTACAATTAGAATTCCAGTTCACATGGTTGAAACAATTAATAAGTTAATACGTGTTCAAAGACAATTATTACAGGATTTAGGTCGTGATCCTGCACCTGAAGAAATCGGGGAAGAGATGGATTTACCTCCAGAAAAAGTACGTGAAATTCTTAAAATTGCTCAAGAACCAGTATCATTAGAAACACCAATAGGTGAGGAAGATGATAGTCATTTAGGTGATTTCATTGAAGACCAAGAGGCTCAAAGTCCATCTGACCATGCAGCTTACGAACTTTTAAAAGAACAATTAGAAGATGTTTTAGATACACTTACTGACCGTGAAGAAAATGTTTTACGCTTAAGATTTGGTTTAGACGATGGTCGAACAAGAACACTTGAAGAAGTTGGTAAAGTCTTTGGTGTTACACGTGAAAGAATTCGTCAAATTGAAGCAAAAGCACTAAGAAAACTTAGACATCCAAGTCGAAGTAAGAGATTAAAAGACTTTATGGATTAATTTTAATAATTCGAGTTAAAACTTTATTTGTTTTCAATGCTCATAGAGTACTTATCGTTTAAAATTTTGAAATATTCATTTCAATTAATTTATTAGTTAGTTTGTAGCATTTACTAATTAATGATTCTATTATCTACCATGATAATTCAATTCCATTTTAAACGTTACTACATTGAGCTAAAGAGAATTTTAGGCTGAGACACTTAACTTTGTCCCAGTCTCTTTTTATAGTAAAGGAGATACCTATGATAACTTTAAATCAAAGATTAACTTCTGTTTGCAATTACCTTGTTCCTGGAAAATTGGCTGACATTGGTTCTGACCATGCATATCTTCCAATTTATGCGATTCAAAATAATTTAATCTCTAGTGCTATTGCTGGGGAAGTTATTAAAGGTCCATATGAAGCAGCAAGAAAAAATGTATTAGTAAATCAACTTAATGATGTAATTGATGTTCGATTAGGGGATGGATTGAGTGTTTTAAGCAAAAACGAATCAATACAGAATATAACTATTTGTGGTATGGGCGGTCCACTAATTGCTAAAATATTGAAAGAAGGAAAAGAGCATCTAGTTCAAGGTCCTAGACTAGTTCTGCAAAGTAACATTCAGACTGAAGCGTTAAGATATACTTTAATGTCTATCAACTATCACATTGTTGATGAGATTATTATGGAAGAAAAAGGACATATTTACGAAATAGTTGTAGCTGAATACAATACGACTAGTGATAATTTGAATAATAAAGAATTAAAATTTGGACCTAAGCTATTACAAAAGAAAAATGAAATTTTTTATAAGAAATGGAATCATGAATTAGAAGCACTTAAACATATTCGCAATCAATTGAATTCAGAATCACATCATGAGAGACTTAAAGAAATAGATAATGATATATCATTAATTACTGAGGTGTTAAATAATGAAGATTAAAGAGTTAATGTCTATTATTGATAATCACGTTCCTCTCAAAACAGCAGAAAGTTGGGACAACGTTGGATTACTTATAGGTAGTAATGAATCTGAAATCAATGGTATCTTAACTACACTGGATTGTACCGACGCAATTGTTAACCAAGCAATAGATAATGATTACAACACGATTATCGCTCATCATCCACTCATTTTTAAGGGTGTAAAATCAATTATTGATGATGGTTATGGGCAATTAATTCAAAAAATTATTCGTCATGATATTAACCTCATTGCTTTACACACGAACCTTGATAACCACGTTAATGGTGTAAACCAAATGCTAGCTAATAAATTAAAGTTGAACAATATACAATTTTTAACACAAGAAAATGAAACCTATTTTAAAGTTCAGACTTATATACCTAAGGAAGATATAGAAAACTTTAAAAATAGTCTTGATCTAGTAGGACTTGCAAAAGAAGGTAATTATGAATATTGTTTTTATGAATCTGAGGGCCGCGGTCAGTTCAAACCTGTAGGTGAAGCTAAACCATATTTAGGTCAAATAAACAATATTGAATACGTGAACGAAGTTAAAATTGAATTTATGATTAAAGATAGTCAATATGAATTAGCTGAAAAAGCAATAATTAGCAACCATCCTTATGAAACGCCAGTTTATGATTTTATTAAAATGACTAAAACTGCTAATTATGGACTTGGTAAAATCGGTAATATGGAAGAAGCAATGCCATTAGCTGAATTTGTGAAATTTGTGAAAAAGCAGCTTGATATACCTAGTGTTAGATATACTGGTGATTCTGATAAACTCATTCGAAATGTAGCAATCATTGGTGGCTCTGGAATTGGATTTGAATCGCTTGCATTCAATAAGGGTGCTGATATCTTTATAACAGGGGATGTTAAACACCATGATGCACTAGATGCACAGACTAACGGCATAACCATTTTAGATATTAATCATTATAGTGAATATGTAATGAAAGAGGGACTGAAAGATTTATTGAAGCATTGGTTAAATACTGAAAATGTAAACTTCCCAATTGAAGCTTCTAATATTAATACAGACCCATTCAATTATAGCTAAATAAAATTTAATCAACATCAATTGAATATTTTAAGGAGGCCTAATCGATGGCAACTCATCCATTTGAGTTATTTAATTTAGACTCAAAACTTATAGAAGCAATTAAAGATTTAAAATTTGAAAAACCAACTGAAATTCAGAATAGAATAATTCCTAGAATTAAAAAAGGAGTTAATTTAATAGGTCAATCTCAAACAGGTACAGGGAAATCTCATGCATTTTTATTACCGTTAATGGATAAAATAGACGTTGAAAACAAAGAACCTCAATCTATCGTGGTGGCTCCTACAAGAGAATTAGCACAACAGTTATATCAGGCAGCAAACCATCTAGCTACTTTTAAACAGGGCGTTAAAGTTAGTTTGTTTATTGGTGGTACAGATATAGAGAAAGATAGACAGCGTACAAGTAATCAACCGCAATTAGTAATAGGAACACCAACTAGAATTAATGATTTAGCTCAAAGTGGTCATTTACATGCGCACTTAGCATCTTATCTTATTGTGGATGAAGCTGATTTAATGATTGATTTAGGATTAATTGAAGATGTAGATTTAATTGCATCTCGCCTAGATGAAAATGCACATATAGCTGTCTTCAGTGCTACTATACCTAAATCCTTACAACCATTTTTAAATAAATATCTTAGTAATCCTGAGTATGTAGAAGTTGATTCTAAATCTCAAAATAAAAAAAATATCGAATTCTATCTAATTCCAACTAAAGGTACTGAAAAAGTAGATAAAACACTTCAATTAATTGATATTTTAAATCCGTACTTATGTATTGTATTTTGTAATAGTAGAGATAATGCGGATGAATTAGCTAATTCATTAAATGCAGCCGGTATTAAAGTTGGCATGATACACGGAGGTTTAACACCTAGAGAACGCAAGCAACAAATGAAACGTATACATAATTTAGAATTTCAATTTGTTATCGCAAGTGATTTAGCTTCTCGAGGTATAGACATTGAAGGCGTTAGTCATGTTATTAATTTTGACGTACCTAAAGATATTGACTTCTTCACACACCGTGTGGGTAGAACAGGTAGAGGTAATTATAAAGGTGTGGCAATAACTCTTTATAGTCCGGATGAAGAACATTTAATCACACTAATTGAGGATAAAGGCTACCATTTTGAAAATGTTGATGTGAAAAATAATGAATTAACACCAATTAAAGCACATAATACTCGACGTAAGCGTGTAAGAAAAGACGATCACTTAACGAACGAAGTGAAACATAAAGTGCGAAGTAAGACTAAAAATAAAGTCAAACCAGGTTATAAAAAGAAATTCAAACAAGAAGTCGAAAGAATGAAGAGACAAGAAAGAAAACAATTTAGTAAAAGACAAAATAGACAACAACGAAAAAATAATAAAAAGGGTTAGGTGAAAGCAATGTTACTTGGGTCACATGTTTCTATGAGTGGTAAAAAGATGTTAGAAGGTTCTGCAGAAGAAGCACACAAATTTGGTGAGTCTACATTTATGATTTATACTGGTGCACCTCAAAATACAAGAAGAAAGAGCATAGAGGATTTAAATATCGATAAAGGACATGAAGCCATGGATAAATATGGTTTATCTAATTTAGTCGTCCATGCTCCATATATTATAAACATCGCTAACACTACAAAACCGGAAGTCTTTCAATTAGGGGTAGATTTCCTTCAAAATGAAATTGAACGAACACAAGCTTTAGGTGCTAAAGATATTGTTCTACATCCTGGTTCACATGTTGGCGCTGGTGCTGATAAAGGTATTCAACAGATTATTAAAGGTTTGAATGAAGTTTTAACTCATGATAATGATGTGCGTATCGCTCTAGAAACTATGGCTGGAAAAGGATCTGAAGTTGGACGAAGTTTTGAGGAAATCGCACAAATTATTGACGGGGTTACTCATAATGATCGATTATCAATCTGTTTCGATACATGTCACACTCATGATGCTGGATATAATATTAAAGAGGATTTCGATGGTGTATTAAATGAATTTGATAAAATTATTGGCTTAGATCGAATAAAAGTGGTTCATGTTAATGATAGTAAAAATGAGCAAGGTGCTCATAAAGATAGACACGAAAATATTGGATTCGGTCACATTGGATTTGACGCATTAAATTATGTAGTACACCATGATGTTTTCAAAGATATTTCTAAAATTTTAGAAACACCTTATGTTGGTAAAGATAAAAAAAATAAGAAACCCCCTTATAAATTTGAAATAGAGATGTTAAAAGCACAACAATTTGATTCAGAATTAAAAGATAAAATTCTTCAACAATAATTACTATTAATTGGAAGCTGAATCAAATATTAATATTTAAGGCTATGATGTAATAAAACAATAGCTATATAACCTTAAAATCGTTAAACCTTAACTCTTCACAGACTTAATAATTTTCTCAGGAGTGATACAATGAATTTTACAATAATTCTGTATCGCTCCATTTTATTATCTATTAAATCAAGTCGTAAACATTACTATTTACAACTTCTAAACTTAATTGTATAGTATTAAACGAGGTGAAATAATGAATCAACCTGTTTTTGAATTAAAAAATATCGATTATCAATTTGATAATAAGCAAGTTTTAGAAAATATTAATATACACATAAATAAAGGAGAATTTTTAGCAATTGTAGGTCCCAATGGAGCAGGTAAGTCTACTTTACTAAAAATCATATTAGGGTTGCTTCCGTTGCAAAAGGGCGAAATATATATAGATGGAAAATCATATAAAAAGCAAAACCAATCTGCTTTAAAGATAAGTTACGTATCACAAAAAGCTACAGCTTTTAATGCTGGATTTCCAGCTAGTGTTAAAGAAGTGGTACTTAGTGGTCTTACTAAAACAAAGAAGTTATTTCAAAAGTTTAATAAAAAAGATGAAGCACTTGTCGATGACGTTTTAACTAGATTAAATATTAATCATCTTATCAACAAGAATATTGCAGAACTTTCCGGCGGACAACAACAGCGTGTACTAATTGCGAGAGCTTTAATCTCCAATCCTTCTGTCTTAGTTTTAGATGAACCTACAAATGGTATTGATGCAAAACATGTAAGCGAATTTTATGAAACGCTTGAAAGATTAAAAGATGAAGGTATAACGATTATATTAGTAACACATGACATTGGCGTTGTAGCTGATACAGCAACAAAAGTAGCATGCTTAAATAAACATTTACATTTCCATGGATCTACCGAGGACTTCAAAAAACTAGACGAAGTTGAAATTTCTAAAATTTATGGTCACCCCATTAAATTTGTAGATCATCAACATAATAGAGAATGTTGTGAAGTTTAAAATATAATATATTAGGAGTAACATAATGAATGTATTAATTAAACAAGTAAGTGGTGATATCCATGATTGAAGCGTTATTAAATTTCGACTTCATGAGATATTCATTACTTAGTGGTATTTTAATTGGATTTATTGCACCTTTAATTGGTGCTTTTATAGTTGTAAGAAGATTATCTTTGATTGCAGATGCGCTTAGCCATGTTACACTAGGCGGTATCTCATTTGGCATGTTTGTACTAACTTTGTCACCCGCACTAGCTATTATTAATCCGATGTGGTTTGGTATATTATTCGCTATTGTAGGTGCGCTTTTAATTGAAAAGTTAAGAACATCGTATTCTAACTATCAAGAGATTGCCATACCAATTATTATGAGCGCAGGGATTGCACTAAGTGCCATTTTTATTTCTCTTGCAGATGGATTTAACCAAGAAATAGTAGGTTTACTATTTGGTTCCATAAGTGCGGTCAGTCTTAGTGATTTATTAACGGTTGTAGTTATAGCAATTGTCGTTATTTTATTTATTACTTTATTTTATAAAGAATTATTTATACTTTCATTTGACGAAGAATATAGTAGAGTTATAAATATTCCTAAATGGATTCAATTTTTATTTATAGTTATCGTGGCTATGGTAATTTCTGCTTCAATGAGAGTGGTTGGCATACTTTTAGTCAGCGCATTAATAACATTACCCATTGCTATAGCAATGAGAATAACTAAAGGTTTCAAACAATTAATCATTTTAAGTGTCATAATTGGCGAATTTTCAGTTATAATGGGCCTTGTTTTAGCATTTTATATGAATATTTCACCAGGTGGTGTTATTGTAGTACTATTAGTTTTATTATTAGGACTTACAATGTTATTTCAAAAATCAATTGTAAGACTTAAAAAGGGGCAATAACTTATGAATACAAATGATGCAATTAAAATTTTAAAAGATAATGGTTTGAAATATACTAAGAAACGTGAAGATATGATTAATATTTTTGTTAAAGAAGATAAATACATTAATGCAAAACATATTCAACAACAATTAGACAAAGATTATCCAGGTATCTCTTTCGATACAATTTATCGTAATTTACATTTATTTAAAGACTTAAAAATTATTGAGAGTACTGAATTAGATGGTGAAATGAAATTTAGAATTGCTTGTATGAATCATCACCATCATCACTTTATTTGTGAAAATTGTGGTGATACTAAAGTCATTGATTTTTGCCCAATTGATCAAATAAAGGTGTATCTACCTAATGTAGATATTCACACCCATAAACTAGAAGTTTATGGCGTGTGTGAAGAATGTCAAAAACAAAACTCAAAATAAATTTTTTTAATTATAAATATCAATTGTTTTTGCTCATACACTTAAATAATTTAAAAATGAATTACTGTAAGACTAAAATGCAAATATATTAGCAATCTAAACTGAGAAAGTGTTAATTGTAGCTTTCTCAGTTTTTTTGAGTCAGTCGACTGAAAATCCCATTAAAGAATTAATAGATTTTCAGAATAGAAAATAAATCATATTTCAATTTAATTTAACAATCTTAAAATTAAATGTAATTAAAAAATTTTGATATACATAGGTCAAAAGTAGGAATTATTTAAAAATAACCAATTATAGTCTGTAATTATGTTTAAAAGTTATCATTTTGAGTTATATTATAAAAGTAAGTTGATAATAAGCGTATTAATATTAGTTGCAAGCAAATATTTTGTTGCTTAGTTAATAACTTGTTATTATAAATGTAACGAATTTTTAGGAGGATGATTAATTATGGCTTTTGAATTACCAAATTTACCATATGCAGCAGATGCATTAGAACCACACATTGACAAACAAACTATGGAAATCCATCATGACAAACATCACAACACTTATGTTACCAAATTAAATTCTGCAGTTGAGGGAACAGATCTTGAATCTAAATCAATTGAAGAAATTGTTGCTAACTTAGATAGTGTACCTGAAGATATTCAAACAGCTGTTCGTAATAATGGTGGCGGACACTTAAATCACTCATTATTCTGGGAATTATTAACTCCTAATTCTGTAGAAAAAGGTACTGTTGTTGATAAAATCAAAGAACAATGGGGCTCTTTAGATGAATTCAAAAAAGAATTCGCTGACAAAGCAGCAGCTCGTTTCGGTTCAGGTTGGGCATGGTTAGTTGTTAACAATGGTCAATTAGAAATTGTTACTACACCTAACCAAGATAACCCATTAACTGAAGGTAAAACACCTATCTTAGGTTTAGATGTTTGGGAACACGCTTATTACCTTAAATATCAAAACAAACGTCCAGATTATATTAGTGCTTTCTGGAATGTTGTTAACTGGGAAAAAGTTGACGAATTATACAATGCAACAAAATAATTCTATATTTCCTAATTAACATGTGGCCTCTATTAGAGGCCACTTTTTTTATTAAAATGATGGTAATATGTTTAATTTTCATATATCATTTATGAGTAAACATGTTTAATAATTGAGGTAGGTTATCTTGCTTAAAAGGTTAAAGGAAAAGTCTAATGATGAAAAAATAAAGCACACAATGAATAAACGAATAAGTTTTGTGTTTGGTGCTATTGTAGTTATATTTGGAATTATAGTTTTAAGGTTAGGATATTTACAAATTGCGCAAGGCTCCCATTATAGCCAACTAGTAAAAAACGATGAAAACATAACTGTAAATGAATCTGTTCCTAGGGGAAGAATTCTTGATAGGAATGGAAAAGTATTAGTAGATAATGCTTCTAAACTAACGATTACATACACAAGATCTAGGAAAACAAGTCAAAAAGATATGCTCGATACTGCAAAAAAATTGTCTTCTCTCATTACTGTGAAAACTGACAAAATTACTGAAAGAGATAAACAAGATTTTTGGATTCAGAAACATCAAGATGAAGTAGACAAATTAATGAAAAAAGAAACTTCAATGTTAAATGAAGGTAGTATTACCCAAGATCAATATGATAAACAATTATATAAAAAAGTTGGAGACAAACAAATTAATAGTTTATCAAAAAAAGACTTGCAAGTTTTAGCAATTTATCGTGAAATGTCTGCTGGTTCTACCATGAACCCGCAAACAATTAAGAATGAGGATGTAAGTGAAAAAGAATATGCTGCAGTGTCACAGCAACTTGATAGTCTTCCAGGTGTAAATACAACTATGGATTGGGACCGACGCTATCCTTATGGAGATACATTAAGAAGTATATTTGGTAGTGTATCTACATCAAGTGAAGGTATTCCTAAAGAATTGACCGAACAATATTTAGCTAAAGGTTATTCTCGAAATGATAGAGTTGGAAAATCTTATTTAGAATATCAATATGAAGATATTTTACGTGGTAAGAAAAAAGAAATGAAATATACTACTGATAAATCTGGAAAAGTCATAAACTCTGAAGTAATCAATCCTGGATCTAGAGGCGATGATTTACAGTTAACAATTGATATAGACTTACAGAAAAAAGTAGAATCTTTATTAGAAAATCAAATCAAGACGTTACGCAGTCAAGGTGCTAAAGATATGGATAACGCGCTTATTGTAGTGCAAAATCCTAAAAATGGCGATATTTTAGCTATGGCAGGAAAACAAATCGATAAAAATGGTAAGCTAACAGATTATGATTTAGGAAACTTTACTGGTCAATTTGCAGTTGGTTCTTCAGTAAAAGGTGGAACCCTATTAGCTGGATATCAAAATAATGCGATTAAAGTTGGCGAGGAAATGATAGATGAGCCACTTCATTTTAAAGGTGGATTAACAAAACGCTCATACTTTAATAAAAATGATAAAGTCAGAATTAATGATAAAGAAGCATTAATGCACTCTTCAAACGTATATATGTTTAAAACTGCTCTTAAATTAGCCGGAGATCCTTACTATAGTGGAATGGGCTTACCTACAGATATAAGTGAAGCTGGCCAGAAATTAAGAAAAGGGCTAAATCAAGTCGGATTGGGAGTTAAAACAGGTATTGACTTACCAAATGAAACAATAGGTCAAATTGAACCATTAACAAACAATTCAGGCAATTATCTTGATTTATCAATTGGTCAATATGACACATATAGTCCAATTCAATTGTCACAGTACGTTTCTACAATAGCTAATGATGGTTATAGAATCCAACCGCACATTGGATTAGCAATTCATGATGCTACAAATAGTGATGACATAGGACCTGTTAAACAAAAAATCAAAGGTAATGTATTAAACAAAGTAAACAATTCTGAAGATGAAATTAATGAAGTTCAAAAAGGGTTTGAGATGGCATTCAATAAGCAAGATGGAACAGGTTATTCAAGTTTCCACAAAACTAAAGTACCATCTGCAGGAAAAACAGGTACTGCTGAAGTATTCCAGGACGGTGAATCTAGAGTTAATTCAACATATATAGGTTATGCACCTATCAAAGATCCTAAATTATCATTCTCAATTGTATATACAAATCAACCTGTCCCACCACCATGGTTAAATGGCGGAGACCTAGGAAGAGATGTAATTAATTATTACTTTGACGATAAAAAATAACTATTTTATTTTTAATGAATTGAAATTTTTTAGAGCATCAAAAATAATACTTTTCAATTTTTAAACTAAGTGGTATGATTATAAAGTCGTATTTAGAAAAGGTAAGGAGGATTTAACATGCGCGTAAATGTAACATTAGCTTGTACAGAATGTGGAGATAGAAACTACATTTCTACTAAAAACAAAAGAACTAATCCTGAACGTGTTGAAATGAAAAAATATTGTTCACGTGATAATAAACACACTTTACACCGTGAAACTAAATAATAACTCATCTAAAGAGTTTGTTTCAAAAATAATATTATAAGACTACATTGCTAATTTGCAGTAGCCGACTTGATAGTTAAACGCTAAAGTTGCGTTTTTCGGCTCAAGTCATCCTTAAAGGGGCAAGACTATGAATCCATAATGGATTCTGTCTAGCTCCTTTTTTATTTCATCTAAATGACATCATCTTTTAATAACGTTATAATATATATAGTGTTTAGAGAGTGGGGATGTTATGACTAAAAAAGAGATTAGAAAAGAAATATTATCTCAAATGAAACAATTAGAAAAAGAACACAAACTTCGTGCAGACGCATGGTTGAAGAATCAATTAATCAATAATACTGAATATAAAAACGCGAAAAGAATAGGTATTGTTTTATCTATGCCTCATGAAGTAGATACTTATCCCATCATCGAAACGATGTTATCTGATGATAAGAAAGTCTTTGTTCCTAATACAAACTACAAATTAAAAGAAATGAATTTTAAACAGCTATTATCTTTAAACCGACTTGAAAAAGATGAAAAAGGCTTATTATATGTTAATGATGACACTGAAATTACTGATCAATTAGATTTAATTGTTGTTCCTGGAGTTGCTTTTAGAGATGATGGTTATCGAATAGGTTATGGTGGAGGATATTATGATCGCTTCTTAAGTGATTCAAATGCCAATACTATTAGTTTAATTTATGACCTACAATTAACACAGTTTGATATCGAATCCCATGATCAACCTGTTGAAAAATTAATAATTTTCAATACTTAAATTTTGGAGGAATTAATGGATACAGAAAAATACTTCTGGAAGTCTATCTATTATTTTATAAAATATTACAATTATCACATTGTAAATATTGATAAAAATGATAGTGAAATTTGGCTTATACATAAAAAGAAAAACAAGCTAGTGATATTTAGGAAAGATATCGCTTCTAACCAAGAAATTCAGTTTGATAAAGCTAAAATGTTGGATAATTATCAACAATATGAGGATGACCTCAATTTTAAATTAAAAAGCGTTAAATATTATTATTTCACAGATCAAATATTTGATAATATCAAATCCGCTGACTCTAGTCCCATTAAAATAGAAAGCATGAGTATTTCAAATAACAATGATTTAAATAAATTGATTCATAATAATATATTAACTAAATTAATGTTTAGACAAGATAACAAACTATCAAATTACTATAAGCGACGTGTATTGTCACAAAACCCAATTGATAAACATATGTTGCGTTTTACACCTATGACATATGGGTTAATCATAATCAACGTTTTGATATGGCTAATAATGATTCTTTATCTAAATCATTTTTCCGATGTTAAATTACTAGATTTAGGTGGATTAGTACACTTTAACGTCGTTCATGGCGAATGGTATCGACTTATAACATCCATGTTTCTACACTTTAATTTTGAGCACATTTTAATGAATATGCTGTCATTATTTATTTTCGGTAAGATAGTCGAATCTATAGTCGGCCCGTTAAGAATGTTAGGGATTTATGTAATTTCTGGTTTACTCGGAAATTTTATTTCACTATCATTTAATCTTCATACTGTATCTGTAGGTGCTAGCGGAGCTATTTTCGGGCTAATTGGCTCAATTTTTGCAATGACGTTTGTAAGTAAGACCTATACTAAAAAAACAATTGGTCAAATGTTAATCGCATTATTAGTGCTAATTGTTTTATCATTATTTATGTCTAATATTAATATTATGGCTCATCTAGGAGGATTTATTGGTGGTGTTTTAATCACTTTAATTGGTTATTATTTCACAAACAATCGTAATTTATTTTGGATTCTCTTAATTATATTGCTTGTTTTGTTTGTTGCATTACAGGTAAGAATTTTTACTATTAAAGAGGAAAATATTTATGATAAATTAATTGAGGATGCTATATTAGACTATAATTATAAAGAGGCAAGTTCAATTGTAAACCATACAATTGACAAAGGTTATGATGACGATCGAACGTATTATTTAAAGGGGCTTATAACAGCAGCTACAAGTTCTAGAGCAGAGGGCATGGCGGATTGGGAACGCGGTTTAAAAAACCATCCGAATTCTGGTCTTTTAAACTATGAACTTGCAATTGCCAATAGAGCACTTGATGATAATGAAAAAGCACTCAAATATGTAAAAAAAGCTTTAACTATTAATTCTGACGATAATGATTATAAAAATTTAAAAAAAGAGTTGGATCAATCAAATGAATCGAGAAATTAAAAATTTCTATGATGTATTACAGCTTTTAAAGCGTTATGGATTTATTATATATTTTAAAAATCCAAACGATATGTATGAAATGATGCTACAAGAAATAAAATCATTATATCATTACGAACTATTATCTAAAGATGAATACCTTAAATGTATTTTACTAATTAACCAAAGAAGGAATGAGCATAAATGAAAGATATTATTTTAGCAGCAGATATTGGTGGGACAACTTGTAAACTTGGAATATTCAATGGCGAACTCGAACAACTACACAAATGGTCTATAAAAACAGATACGTCTGACCACACGGGGAAAACATTATTAAAGAATATCTATCATTCATTTAACGAAACACTTTCAACTCACCAATTAGAAATTGATGATGTCATTGGTGTTGGAATTGGTGTACCAGGGCCTGTTGATTTTGAAACTGGCATTGTTAATGGGGCAGTTAATTTGCATTGGCCAGGTAGTGTAAATGTTCGACAAATATTTAGTGAATTTATTAACTGTCCTGTGTATGTTGATAATGATGCTAATGTAGCAGCATTAGGAGAAAAACATAAAGGTGCAGGTCAAGGTGCTGACGATGTAGTTGCTATAACATTAGGTACCGGTTTAGGTGGAGGTATTATCTCTAATGGTGAACTTGTCCATGGTCATAATGGATCAGGTGCAGAAATAGGTCACATCAGAACTGATTTTGATCAACGCTTTAATTGTAATTGTGGTAAATCAGGTTGTATAGAAACTGTTGCTTCTGCTACTGGTGTCGTTAATTTGGTTAATTTTTATTATCCAAAATTAACGTTCAAATCATCAATATTACCGTTAATAAAAGACAATAAAGTTACAGCTAAAGCCGTATTTGATGCCGCTAAAGCAGGTGATCAATTCTGTATCTTTATTACTGAAAAAGTGGCAAACCACATCGCTTATTTATGTAGTATTATTAGCGCAACAAGCAATCCCAAATACATCGTTTTAGGTGGAGGTATGTCAACAGCTGGTTTGATTTTAATCGAAAATATTAAAACTGAGTACCACAACTTAACATTCACTCCCGCTCAAAAAGATACTGAAATTGTTCAAGCTCAACTAGGTAATGATGCAGGAATAACTGGTGCAGCAGGGCTAATTAAAACATATATATTAGAAAAGGGTGGTGTTAAATAATGGCTATTGTTGATGTAGTTATTATTCCAGTTGGAACTGAAGGACCAAGTGTTAGTAAATATATTGCAGAGATACAAATGAAATTAGAAAGTTTTAAACAAGAAGGAAAAATTGATTATCAATTAACTCCAATGAATACTCTAATCGAAGGGGATTTAAAAGACTTATTTGAAGTAGTACAGGCAATCCATGAATTGCCGTTTAATAAAGGTATTGATAGAGTTTGCACAAACCTACGTATAGATGATAGACGCGATAAATCACGTAAAATGAACGATAAACTAAAATCAGTTCAAAAACATATCGATAATCAAGGAGAATAATATGAAAATCTCAAGCTTAACTTTAGGATTGGTAGATACTAATGCATATTTTATTGAAAATGAAGAAAGCGTTATATTAATCGATCCTGCTGGTGAACCAGATAAGATTTTTAAAAAATTAAATCAAATTAACAAACCATTAAAAGCAATTTTATTAACACATGCGCACTTTGATCATATTGGTGCATTAGACGATGTCGTTAATAAATATGAAGTACCTTTATACATGAATAAAGAAGAGTTTAGTTTTCTAAAGGATCCTGATAAAAATGGTTCTGCTAAGTTTAAGCAATATGGTATGCCTTTAATTACTAGTGACGTCACACCAAACCAATTAGATGAAGGTGAGTACAATATAGAAGGATTTAAATTCAATATACTGCATACTCCTGGTCATTCTCCTGGAAGTTTGACGTATGTATTTGAGGATTTTGCTGTAGTCGGTGACACGTTATTTAACAATGGTATAGGTCGTACTGACTTATATCGCGGTGATTATGAAACACTGGTTGATTCTATCAAAGATAAATTATTTGAATTAGAAGGCGATTTACCATTATTCCCTGGCCATGGTCCATATACAACAGTCGATGACGAGCAATTAAATCCATTTTTAGATGGCCAATAAAATAAAGTAATTTCTTCACCTCCTACGTTTATATATGTAGGAGGTGTTTTTTTTGAAACTATTATTCAGAGAGATAGTTAATAAAGCTATTTCAAAAAATGCGAGCGACATACATTTTATCCCTTCAGTTGATGAAGTTCATATTAAATTTAGAATTAATGATTACCTTGAACTTTATGAAATATTCAACTTAGATGTATATCAAAAATTATTAGTATTTATGAAGTTCAAATCAGGCTTGGACGTTTCATCTCAACAATCCGCTCAAAGTGGTCGTTATACTTATCAATCTAAATCTACTTTTTATTTACGGATTTCAACATTACCTTTATCTTTAGGTATAGAAAGTTGTGTAATTAGGATAATTCCTCAATATTTTCAAGCAAAAAAAGAATATAAAGAATTTAATGATTTTAAACACTTAGTAAATAAAAAGCAGGGATTAATTCTATTAACTGGACCCACAGGATCCGGCAAAAGTACTCTAATGTATCAAATGGTTCTACACGCATATAAAGAATTAAATCTTAATGTTATCACTATCGAAAACCCAGTTGAGCAATTACTAAAAGGCATTACCCAAATATCAATAAATAAAAAGGCAGGTATAGACTACATAAGTTCATTTAAAGCTATATTAAGATGTGATCCTGATATTATTTTAATAGGTGAAATAAGAGACGCAGAAGTTGCTAAATGTGTTATTCAAGCTAGTTTGAGTGGACATCTTGTATTATCAACCATGCATTCTACTAATTGTAGAGGTGCATTACTTCGGTTACTTGAGATGGGAATTTCAATTCAAGAATTAACACAATCTATCAATATCATTTCTAATCAAAGATTAATAACGACTACTCAGAATGAGCGTCGCTTAATTTGTGAAACAATAGATAAAATGCAGATACAATATTTCTTCGAGCATGAACAAACAATGCCACATAATTTTAATAATTTAGAACAGCAATTAAATTTATTATCTAAAGAAGGAACAATTTGTGAAGATACTGCAAGTAAATATTTTTAAATTGTCATCTAAGAATTTAACGAGTGCACAAATGATTCACTTACTTGAAACACTGTCAAACTTATTAAAAAGTGGCTTCACACTTTTAGAGAGTTTTGAGTTCATCAACCTATATTTCAAATATAGAGATAAAGAATTAAAAAATAAAATCATAGCATCTATTAAGTCAGGTGAAACATGTTATGAAGTATTAAATTTGATAGGTTATCCAAATTCAATTACAACTCAAATCTATTTTTCACAAAAATATGGTAATTTAGAAGACGCTTTAGAGGAGTCCATTAAATATTTAAAAACAAATTTATCTGGAAAACAGCAAGTAATTAAAGCTGTTCAATATCCACTCTTATTAAGCTGTATTTTTATGTGTATGATAGTAGTTTTAAACTATACTGTCATTCCACAATTTGAACAACTCTACATTTCTATGGATGTAAATTTATCATTTTACCAGAAATTCTTAACCTCAATGATTACTTCTTTTCCCGCTTTTATAATCTTTTTCATTACTATTTTAATTTTAATCTTTGTAATTTTAACCATAGTGTTATTCCGAATAGAAACTTCTAAAAAAATAATTATTTTATCATCAATACCTTTGTTTAATAGCTATTATAAAATTTTTAAAACTTATCAAATATCTAATGATTTAAGTCTATTTTATAAAAATGGCGTAAGTTTACAGGACATTGTTACAACATATATTAAACAAAATGATAATGAATATTTAAGGTTCCTAGGGGAATTTTTAATGGATAAAACTAATAGAGGTGAAACTTTAGCAAATAGTTTAGCTATGATGCCGTGTTTTCAAAAAGACTTAATTAAATTTATAAAGCAGGGAGAAAAAAGTGCCAAATTAGATATAGAACTTAAAATTTACTCAAGTATTTTAATTAATAGATTTAAAGAAAAATCACTTCTTCATACAAAAATCATTCAACCAATTATTTTTCTGTTTCTAGGCTTGTTCATTGTTAGTTTGTATTTAGTAATTATGTTACCAATGTTTCAGTTAATGCAAAATATTAAATGATAAGGAGTTTAATATGAAGAATCACTTTGAAAATTTTAAAAAGTTAAAAGCTTTTACTTTAATAGAAATGTTATTAGTATTACTAATTATCAGCGTATTACTAATATTAATTATTCCAAACATTGCAAAACAAATAGCTCATATCCAGTCCACAGGTTGTGAAGCCCAAGTCAAAATGATAAATAGTCAAATAGAAGCATATACATTAAAACATAATCGAACACCTTCTAATATAAATGATCTTATCAATGATGGCCTTATAAAAGAAGGACAAAAACAATGCAGATCGGGAGAAACAATTACAATATCTAATGGTGAGGCTATTGCGAACTAGTAAAATTAATGCGTTTACTCTTCTTGAAACATTGCTTACCTTATTAATTTTAATAATTATTATTATGATTTCCCCAAGCATTTATACAAAAACTAAATTAGATTTAATCGAAAGTGAATTAAAAGTAAAAAATATTATCACCCAATTAGAGTATATAAAATCAATAGCAATTGCTGAGAACCAATCAATTACAATTGTATTTAGCAAACAAGCCACAGAAATGAATATTATTGAACAAAATGGAAATAAATACAAATTAGGATTATTTGGCACTAAAATTATTTCAGTTGCAAAAGTACACACCATAACATTCAATAATGAAGGTAAAATCAATCGTTTTGGATCAATCATTTTGAAAGCTAAAGAGAATATTTACAGAGTAATTTTTAACATTGATAAAGGAAGGATAAGATTTGTTAAATTATCAAATTAGGGGAAGTTTATTAATTGATAGTTTATTAGGCTTTTTGATTCTAACTTTTATTACTTTAATATTCTTACCTCTATTACAACAATTAAATTTCAATTTACGTAATCAATACGAAATTTTAGATATGAAAAGTGCTATTATCACAAGCCAAAAACATTATAGTATTAAAGAATTAAAGAAGGGGATAACTATAGGAAAATATGAAATTAAAATTTATAAAAATACGATATGCAATAATAATAGTTTATCTAAGAATAAGGTCTGTGTTCAGCTCAGTAACTAAAGGATTTACATTTATAGAAATGCTAATATCCTTATTAATTACTATAATCATTTTAACTATAATACCCCATCTATTTCGTTTGACTGATACTTACTTAAGTGCGGCCTATGAATTTGACCAATTAGAATATTCATTTTTTCAATTGGACCTTAATAAAATGACCAATTCTAAAGCAATTTCTTTAAAATTAATTGATGAACATTCAATTTTACTCAAACAACAAAATCAAAATAGTTTCATTAAATATCAAAATCACAAAATTATTTTTGTAAGTAACAATAGAGGGAATATTACACTACTAAATAATGTTTTAAATGCGAAGTTCATTTCTAATCATAAAGGAATTATAGAAGTGTCTCTAAGGATTGGAAGTAGGGAGAATTTCTATGACAAAACACTTTACTTATAACTATAAAGGTTTTATAAGCATATATACTATGCTCATATTTATCATATATTTATCAATCATCTCTTTTTATACAACTCAATATAGTATAAAATTGAAGACAATTCATAACATTAATAGTTATTATGATTTGAAGATATATCAACTATTTGAAAAAGGGTGATGCTATTGAACCAAAAAAATTCACCAATAATTCTTATCGGCTTTATGGGCACAGGTAAAAGTACTATTGGAGAATACTTATCATTAGAAAATCAATTAAGTTTCATAGATTTAGATGTATACATAGAAATAAAGGAAAATAAAACAATTCCGGAAATCTTTGAAGAAGTTGGAGAAATCGGTTTTAGGAAGATAGAATATAACTATTTAACTGAATGCACAAAAAAATACGATGTTATTGCAACTGGTGGTGGTGTTATCGAATATAGTGAATCACTAAATTATTTGAAACAGTATAAATACATTTTTTGGCTAGATTGTGACATTGATGTTATCTTCAAGAGAGTATTAAACGACAATCATAGACCAAATGCAATTGATAAATCCAAAAAACAGTTAAATAACTTGTATTTATCAAGGATTTCAAGATATAATGAAATCGCATTCATGAAAGTGAATAGTGATAAAACAATCAGAGAAATTTATAATGAGATTATAAATTATCTTACTTGCGGTTGATCAGTATTAGAGAGAATAAAAATATATTACTTAAATTTAAGTACAATAATTTTTATCGCCGAAGGTGCAAGTTAACTACTAAACTCTCAGGCAAAAGGATAATACTGCTACGCATTCCTGGATTAAGTGTATAAACAGGGTAGCTATTTGCTACTCTGTTTTTTATAAAAATTATAGGGGGTTTTCTAATGACAAGCGAATTAAAAAAAACACCATTGTATCAAAATTATGTTGACAGTGGTGCAAAAATAGTAGAATTCGGTGGATGGGCAATGCCTGTTCAATTTACAAGTATCAAAGAAGAACATAATGCAGTTAGATATGAAGTAGGTATGTTCGATGTAAGCCATATGGGAGAAATCTCTATAAAAGGCAATGATGCAAGTAAATTTGTCCAATACTTACTTTCAAACGATACTAACAACCTTACTGATACTAAAGCTCAATATACTGCTTTATGTAACGAAGAAGGCGGTATTATTGATGACTTAGTAACATACAAAATTGGCGACAATGATTATCTATTAATTGTTAACGCTGCAAATACAGATAAAGATTTTGCTTGGGTACAAAAACATGCACCTAAATTTGATGTTGAAGTATCAAATGTATCTGATCAATTTGGTCAGTTAGCTGTTCAAGGTCCTAAAGCAAGAGATTTGGTAAGCGGGTTAGTTGATATAGATGTAAGCGAAATGAAACCATTTGATTTCCAACAAAACGTTACTCTATTTGGAAAAAATGTTATCTTATCTCAATCTGGTTATACAGGTGAAGACGGATTTGAAATCTATTGTGAAGCAAAAGACACAGTAGACATTTGGAACGGCTTCATTGAACATAATGTAGTTCCATGCGGTCTCGGTGCACGTGATACATTAAGATTAGAAGCTGGCCTTCCATTACATGGTCAAGATTTAACAGAATCTATCACACCTTATGAAGGCGGAATTGCTTTTGCTGCTAAACCACTGATTGAAGAAGACTTCATCGGTAAATCAGTGTTAAAAGACCAAAAAGAAAATGGTTCTGAACGCAGAACTGTTGGCTTAGAGTTACTAGATAAAGGAATTGCAAGAACTGGTTATCCTGTTTTAGACCTTGATGGTAACGAAATTGGGGAAGTTACTTCAGGAACACAAGCACCATCTTCAGGTAAATCAATCGCTATGGCAATTATTAAGCGAGATGAATTTGAAATGGGCCGTGAATTATTAGTTCAAGTACGTAAAAGACAACTTAAAGCTAAAATTGTTAAGAAAAACCAAATTGAAAAATAATTAAGGGGTGTGTATTGTGAGTCATCGTTATATACCATTAACTGAAAAAGATAAAAAAGAAATGCTAGATAAAATTGGCGCAAGTTCAATTAATGAATTGTTCGGAGATGTGCCAAAAGATATTTTACTAAATAGAGATTTAAATATTGCTAGTGGTGAAGCTGAAACTTCTTTATTAAGAAGACTTAATACAGTTGCAAATAAAAACGTAACTAAAGAAACTCATGCATCTTTCCTAGGTGCTGGCGTTTATGACCATTATGCTCCAGCTGTTGTAGATGCAATGATTTCACGTTCTGAATTCTATACAGCATATACACCATATCAACCAGAAATTTCACAAGGTGAATTACAAGCAATTTTTGAATTCCAAACATTAATTTGTGAATTAACAGATATGGATGTAGCTAACTCATCAATGTATGATGGTATTACTAGTTTTGCTGAAGCTTGTATCTTAGCATTTAATCATACTAAGAAAAATAAAATTGTAGTATCTAAAGGTCTTCATTATCAAGCACTTCAAGTGTTAAAAACTTACGTTAAAGTTAGAGAAGAATTTGAAATTGTTGAAGTTGATTTAGATGGAACAATTACAGACTTAGAAAAATTAGAACAGGCTTTAGACGATGAAACTGCTGCTGTAGCAGTTCAATATCCAAACTTCTATGGTTCAGTGGAAGACTTAGAAAAAATACAATCATTTATTGAAGGCAAAAAAGCATTATTTATCGTTTATGCTAATCCATTAGCATTAGGCCTATTGACACCTCCAGGTTCATTTGGCGCTGATATTGTAGTAGGCGACACGCAACCATTTGGTATACCAACACAATTTGGTGGACCACACTGTGGTTATTTCGCAACTACAAAAAAATTAATGCGTAAAGTGCCTGGTAGATTAGTAGGACAAACACAAGATGATGAAGGTAACCGTGGATTCGTTTTAACTTTACAAGCCCGTGAACAACATATTCGTCGTGATAAAGCCACTTCTAATATCTGTTCAAACCAAGCATTAAACGCACTTGCATCATCAATTGCTATGTCAGCTCTTGGTAAACAAGGTATTTACGACATTGCAGTTCAAAACTTAGAACACGCAAATTATGCTAAAAATCAATTTAAAGACAATGGTTTTGAAGTGCTTGATGGTACTTCATTCAATGAATTTGTTGTCAAATTCGATCAACCAATCAAAAATATAAATAAAAAATTAGCAGAACATGGTTTCATTGGAGGCTTTGATTTAGGTGAAGCCTCAGCAGATTTCGAAAATCATATGTTAATTGCTGTTACTGAATTAAGAACCAAAGATGAAATTGATACATTTGTTAAGAAAGCTGGTGAGCTAAATGGTAGTAAGTAAATCAAGTCCATTAATTTTTGAAAGATCTAGAGAAGGTAGATATGCATACTCATTACCTCAAAGCGATATAAAAACAGATTCAGTTGAAAGTATTCTTGATGATAAATTTATCCGTAAAAATAAAGCAGAGTTTCCTGAAGTTGCAGAATTAGATTTAGTTCGTCATTATACTGAATTATCAAATAAAAACTTTGGTGTAGATTCAGGTTTTTATCCACTTGGATCATGTACTATGAAATATAATCCTAAAATCAATGAAAAAGTTGCTCGCATACCTGGATTTGCAGAGTCACATCCTTTACAAGAAGAAGAGCAAGTTCAAGGTTCTTTAGAAATTGTGTATAGTTTACAAGAAGAACTTAAAGAAATTACTGGTATGGATGAAGTTACATTACAACCAGCTGCAGGTGCTCATGGTGAGTGGACTGCTTTAATGATTTTCAAAGCGTATCATTTAGATAATGGTGAAGGTCATCGTGACGAAGTTATTGTTCCTGACTCAGCTCATGGTACAAACCCTGCATCTGCCTCATTTGCTGGTTTTAAAGCTGTTACAGTTAAATCAAATGAACGTGGTGAAGTTGATATCGAAGACTTAAAACGCGTTGTTAATGAAAATACTGCTGCAATTATGTTAACTAATCCTAACACCTTAGGTATTTTCGAGAAAAACATCATGGAAATCCGTGAAATTGTACATGAAGCAGGCGGATTATTATACTATGACGGTGCAAACTTAAATGCCATTATGGATAAAGTACGACCTGGAGATATGGGATTTGATGCGGTACATTTAAACTTACACAAAACTTTCACTGGTCCTCACGGTGGCGGTGGTCCAGGTTCAGGTCCAGTTGGTGTAAAAAAAGAATTAGCTAGTTATTTACCAAAACCAATGGTAATCAAAGATGGAGATACTTTTAAATACGATAATGATATTAAAAACTCAATTGGACGTGTAAAACCATTCTACGGTAACTTTGGTATTTACTTAAGAGCATACACATATATCAGAACTATGGGTGCTGAAGGTTTAAGAGAGGTTTCTGAAGCAGCAGTTCTTAATGCTAACTATATTAAAGCTAGCTTAAAAGACCACTATGAAATTCCATATGAACAATATTGTAAACATGAATTCGTATTAAGTGGTTCTAAACAAAAAGAACATGGTGTCCGTACATTAGACATGGCAAAACGTTTATTAGACTTTGGTGTTCATCCACCAACAATCTACTTCCCACTTAATGTTGAGGAAGGTATGATGATTGAACCAACTGAAACAGAATCTAAAGAAACGTTAGATTACTTTATCGATGCTATGATTCAAATTGCTGAAGAAGCTAAAAATGATCCAGATAAAGTATTAGAAGCACCACATAGTACAATAATTGATAGATTAGACGAAACTACAGCTGCACGTAAGCCTGTTTTAAAATTTGATAATCTACATGAAGAAAAAGAATAATATTTAAAACTTTGACCCTGTAACCAATTTAATTGATTACAGGGTCTTCCTTATTTTAAATTTACGTGAAATATTTTATGTTTATTCTATATTTAGAAAACGTTTCTAAATGATTGTCACATAAATATTAAAAAAACTCTTAAAGAACATCTTTAAGAGTTAGTAAGCAGACAAGTGATTATTTTTTAGTTTTAATCTTACCTGTCCATTTTTTGTATCCACCTTTTAACATATAAATATCTTTATAGCCATTTTTTTTAAGGATACGTGCTGCACGATACCCTGCAACACCGTTTGCATCACAAAGATAAATAGGTTGATCTTTACGTAAACCTTGATATCTTTGACTAAACATTGATATTGGAATGTTACGAGCGCCGTTAATGTGTCCGTAATCATAGTCTACTTTCTCACGAACATCAATCACTTGAGCTTTTCTTAAACCTTTGTGAAATTCATTCTGCTCAAGTTCAGTGACTGCTCGTTTATTCATAAACCAATTTCCAAGCATATATAAAATTATTATGACTATAATAGCTAAAGCTATAATCAAAGATACATTCATATTGCATCCTCCCTAATTAAACGATATTATAATTATAAGGCTGTTAGCTAAATTTATCAAAATTTTTTATTGGCTATTTTTATCAAAGATTTATATGTAAAATTTAATATTTTTCTATAGATAATTATATGTTGTGATTGGAGATTATTTTATGACAGAGACATGGAATTTTATAAATACAGGAAGCCATGATCCATATTATAATATGGCAATGGATGAAGCACTCTTAAACTTCGTATCAAGAGGGGAAATTGACCCTGTTGTCAGATTTTACACTTGGAATCCTGCAACGTTATCTGTAGGTTATTTTCAAAGATTAAAGAAAGAAATTGACATTGATAAAGTTAATGAAAAAGGATTTGGATTAGTAAGAAGACAAACTGGTGGTAGAGGGGTTCTTCATGATAAAGAATTAACATATAGTGTTATTGTTTCGGAAGAACATCCTAATATGCCTTCTACCGTAACTGAAGCATATCGTGTCATTTCTGAAGGATTACTTGAAGGATTTAAATTATTAGGTTTTGAAGCATATTTTGCGATTCCACGTTCCAAAGAAGAACGAGAAAAATTAAAACAACCTCGAAGTGCTGTTTGTTTTGATGCACCTAGTTGGTATGAATTAGTTGTTGAAGGCAGAAAAATTGCAGGAAGCGCTCAAACTAGACAAAAAGGCGTTATTTTACAACATGGTTCTTTATTACAAGATGTTAACGTTGATGAGCTTTTCGATATGTTCATTTTTAAAAATGATCGTCTAAAAGATAAGATGAAAAATGCGTTTGTTGATAAAGCTGTAGCGATTAATGATATTGCTGATAGACATATATCAATTGAAGAGATGGAAAAAGCATTTGAAGAAGGATTTAAAAAGGGGTTAAACATAGAATTTAAACCACTTACTTTATCAGATGAACAAATAAAAGAAGTAAAAGAATTAGAAGAAAAATATCGTTCTGATGAATGGTTATATAAAAAATAAAAAATCATAGGATGGCTAATAATTGGTCATCCTATGATTATTTTTATTTTCTATTTCTCTTTTTATATTTTCTTGCTGCTCTTCTATATTTACGTTGATCTTCAGTTAAGAAAAAGAAATAGTATATTAAATAAATAATTACCGCAATGATTAAAAAGGTGAAAATCATTTTAGCAAAAGACATCATAAATACATTTAAATTCAAAATCAAGCCAATTGCAGCAATTAAAATTACTAAATAAAACAATATATTTTTCAAATCAAAAACTCCTATTATGAATTGTTAGACATGTTCACTTGAGATGGTTTAGTCTTGCCTTTATTCAACTTATTCGTATTATTATTTTCATATCCGCTCTTAATATCTTTAAATGCCGATTGTAACTCTTTGTTAATTTGTCTAATATTTTTATCTTCATTTTTATTTGCACTAGATAAATCTTTTTTAGTCACTGCACCCTTATATTTACCATAAGCATCATCAATACCATTAGCAATAGTATTTAATTTTTCAAGATTTTGCTTTTTGTCTTCTTTATTATTTTTAGACAAATCCAACTGATTATAATTACTAATAACTTTAGTAATATCTTGATAATATTTAGACGAAGCATCTAAAAATTTGGCTTCTTTATTATTATCAACTGTTTTGGAAACATTTTTTTTATCTTTATTAAGAGCCTCAACTTGTGCTTTTTGATTACTTATATCTTGATTTAGCTGTTGAATATCTAACTTCAAGTTATGGTTTTGATCTCTTAATTTGGTTGTCTTTTCTTCCAATGGTCCTAAATTTTGAGAGCCACAACCAACCAATAAACATGAAGCTCCAATTATAACGATTAATTTTTTCATTAAAATCTCCCTAAACCAAAATCTCTTTATTTCTAAAATAATTATGCTATTATTTTAATGTAAATAGAGCAAATGTACAAACGTTATACTAGGAGTGATTTGTATGAATAAATTAGCAAAAGTTAAAGACATACTAGATGTTCAACAATTAGATGCTTTAGTTATTTTATCAGATTATAATCGTAGATATTTATCAGATTTCACTGGTACAAGTGGTGCATTAATAATTTCAAAAAATAACTATCAATTAATTACTGATTTTCGATATATTGAACAAGCAACTAATCAAGCAACTGAATTTAATATCATCAAACGCAGTGGTGGTTTAATTGAAGCTATTGTAGAAATTATAAATAATGAACAATTCAATCATGTTGGTTTTGAGGGACACTTAGTAAGTTATGATACATACCAAACATTAGATCAATCGAAAGCTAAATTAATCTCTATTGGCAATGAGATTGAAAAAATCAGGGAAATTAAGACACCCGAAGAGATAGAAAAGATCAAATACGCTGCTAAAATAGTTGATGATACATATAACTATGTATTAGATATTGCAAAGGTTGGAATGACTGAAAGAGAATTAAAAAGTAAATTAGAAGCTAAAATGTTAGAATTAGGCGCAGATGGCCCTTCATTTGACACAATTGTAGCATCTGGCTATAGAGGTGCTTTACCTCATGGTGTAGCAAGCGATAAAGTCATAGAGCAAGGCGATATGATTACGCTTGATTTTGGGGCATATTACAGAGGATATTGCTCTGATATAACAAGAACATTTGCTATTGGAGAACCTGATCCTAAGATGAAAGATATTTATAACATTGTTCTCAATTCCCAAATTAAAGCAATAAATGAAATCAAAGCTGGAATGACTGTAGCTGAGGCTGACGCGTTATCAAGAGACTATATTGAATCTCACGGTTATGGAGAAGAATTTGGCCACTCTCTTGGACATGGTATTGGTTTAGACATACATGAGGGACCATTATTATCTAAAAATGCAAACGGTATAATAGAAGTAAATAATTGTGTTACTATTGAACCAGGTATATATGTTGATGGTCTTGGTGGTGTACGCATAGAAGATGACATTTTAATAACTGAAAATGGTTGTGAAGTCTTTACTAAATGTACAAAAGACCTTATTATTTTATAGAAAGCGCATATTTGAGGAGGAAACTGAATGATTTCGGTTAATGATTTTAAAACAGGTTTAACAATTTCAGTAGATAATGGAATTTGGAAAATTATTGATTTCCAACATGTAAAACCAGGTAAAGGTTCTGCATTTGTACGTTCTAAATTACGTAATTTAAGAACAGGTGCAATTCAAGAAAAGACATTTAGAGCTGGGGAAAAAGTTGAACAAGCGATGATTGAAAATCGTCGTATGCAATATTTATATGCTGATGGAGATAATCATGTATTCATGGATAATGAGACGTTTGATCAAACTGAATTATCAGCTGATTATTTAAAAGATGAATTAAAATATTTAAAAGCTAACATGGAAGTTCAAATCCAATCATATGAAGGTGAAACAATCGGAGTTGAACTACCTAAAACTGTTGAATTAGAAGTTACTGAAACTGAGCCAGGTATCAAAGGTGATACTGCCACTGGAGCAACTAAATCAGCTACAGTTGAAACAGGTTATACTCTAAATGTACCTTTATTCGTTAATGAAGGTGATGTATTAGTTATTAACACTAGCGACGGAAGCTATATCTCAAGAGCTTAGTTGACAGTAGCTAAAGTCTTTCTAATTACTAATTGGAAAGACTTTTTTTAATATCTAAATCATTATTTTATATAAATTACAAAAGTCCATTTATCAATAATAGTAAGCATTAAATAGTAAGATGTAATTCCCTAAAATGACACATGCTTGAATTGGCAAGTTCAGTCAAGTAAAATAGATTGGTAGATGAAAACTAATTCGAGGAGTCAGTAACTTATGAATTTTAAAGAAATAAAAGAATTAATCGAAATTCTTGATCAATCAAGTTTAAC
The DNA here is from genome assembly GCF_033283505.1 of Staphylococcus sp. NWU MK-U1. NCBI lineage: Bacteria > Bacillati > Bacillota > Bacilli > Caryophanales > Staphylococcaceae > Staphylococcus > Staphylococcus sp. NWU MK-U1. The sequence continues at coordinate 301,694 of NZ_JAVSMG010000002.1, forward strand.
TGAAATTAATATTGAAGATAACAAAGGTAGTGTAGTCAACCTAAAAAAACAGAAAGAGACAGAAATAATTACACCGCAATATACACAACAAGCACCATTAGCACCAGCAGCATCAACGATGGCAACACCAAATCAAAGTGCAACAGAATCACCTGTTCCACAAAATAATGATCAAATCGATACCGATGATTCATCATACCAAACAATCAATGCCCCTATGGTAGGTACATTTTATAAATCGCCATCTCCAGAAGAAGATGCATATGTTCAAGTCGGAGATAAAGTTACCAATGAATCTACAGTGTGCATCTTAGAAGCAATGAAATTATTTAACGAAATACAAGCTGAAGTTTCTGGAGAAATAGTTGAAATATTAGTAGAAGACGGACAAATGGTAGAGTATGGCCAACCGTTATTTAAGGTGAAATAATGAAAAAAATCTTAATCGCTAATCGTGGTGAAATTGCGGTTAGAATCATTAGAGCTTGTCATGATTTAGGCATACAAACTGTTGCCATTTATTCTGAGGGAGACAAAGACGCGTTACATACTCAAATTGCTGATGAAGCATATTGCGTTGGTCCAACTCAGTCTAAAGATTCTTATTTGAACATTCCAAATATATTATCAATTGCGACTTCAACCGGTTGTGATGGTATTCACCCAGGATATGGCTTTTTAGCTGAGAATGGTGACTTTGCAGAGTTGTGTGAAGCATGTCAATTGAAATTTATCGGTCCCAGCTATGAGTCTATCCAAAAAATGGGCATCAAAGACGTTGCAAAAGCAGAAATGATTGCAGCTAATGTCCCAGTTGTTCCAGGTAGTGATGGGCTAGTTACAACCATTTCGGATGCAAAACAAATTGCTAAAGAAATTGGATATCCAGTAATTATTAAAGCTACTGCAGGTGGTGGAGGAAAAGGTATACGAGTGGCTAGAACAGAGAAAGAGCTTGAGAATGGCTATCGTATGACTCAACAAGAAGCAGAAACTGCTTTTGGTAATGGCGGTCTTTACCTTGAAAAATTTATTGAGAACTTCCGTCACATTGAAATTCAAATTATTGGAGATCAACATGGAAATGTCATTCATCTCGGAGAGAGAGATTGTACGATTCAAAGACGCATGCAAAAGTTAGTCGAAGAATCTCCATCTCCTATTTTATCTGATGAACAACGTGAAGAGATGGGTAATGCAGCTATAAGAGCCGCAAAAGCAGTTAATTATGAAAATGCAGGTACTATTGAATTTATATATGATTTAAATGATAATCAATTTTATTTTATGGAAATGAATACACGTATTCAAGTTGAACATCCTGTCACTGAAATGGTTACTGGCATTGATTTAGTAAAATTACAACTAAAAGTTGCGATGGGTGAAGCACTGCCATACACTCAAGAAGATATTACTATCAATGGTCATGCAATAGAATATCGTATAAATGCTGAAAACCCATATAAGAATTTCATGCCATCTCCTGGTAAAATCACACAATACCTAGCTCCAGGCGGATATGGTGTGAGAATCGAATCAGCTTGTTATACAAATTATACAATTCCTCCATATTATGATTCTATGGTAGCTAAACTCATTGTTCATGAACCAACGCGTGATGAAGCAATTATGACTGGTATTAGAGCATTAAGTGAGTATTTAATTTTAGGAATCGATACAACAATTCCTTTCCATTTAAAACTTATGAATAATGATATATTTAGAAGTGGATCTTTTAATACTAACTACTTAGAACAATATAATATTATGGACGACGAGGAGTAGGAGGTTAAACCAAATGGTTAAAGTAGCATATTATTCAAATTCAAACTTAGGTAAAATTGAAATTGCACCTGAAGTTATTTCTGTAGTTGCAAGTATAGCTGTATCAGAGGTAGAAGGGGTAACTGGACATTTTTCAGAATTGAAAAATAGTAACATTGAAAAAATAAGTCGTAAAAACCTCAATAGAAATTTAAAAATTGATGTTAAAGAAGATGGCATTCAAATTGATGTATATTGCTCTATAAAGCACGGTATAAATATTTCAAAATTTGCAAGTAAAACTCAAACATCTATTTTTAACTCAATTAAAACAATGACTGCTATCGAGCCAAAAGAAATTAACGTTCACATCATGCATATTACTGTCGAATAATATATAGATTACATTTAACAAGGAGTTATTTATGAGTCGTAAAGAATCAAGAATGCAAGCATTTCAAACTTTGTTTCAGTTAGAAATGAAAGACACAGAATTAACAATCAATGAAGCCATTAATTTCATAAAAGATGATGAGCCTGAATTAGACTTTGATTTTATACACTGGTTAGTAACAGGTGTTAAAGATCATGAGCCAGTTCTAGATGATACTATTAAGCCACATCTTAAAGATTGGTCACTTCAACGTTTATTAAAAACAGACCGAATAATATTACGAATGGCTACATTTGAATTATTGCATAGTGATACACCACCAAAAGTAATCATTAATGAAGCTGTAGAATTAGCAAAGCAATTTAGCGACGATGAGCATTATAAATTTATAAATGGTGTGTTGAGTAACATAAAATAATTAATTTGAGTGATGACAATGTCTGAATACTTAAGCGTTACAACTTTAACGAAATATATTAAATATAAATTTGATCAAGACCCACATTTGCAATCTATCTTACTAAAGGGTGAGCTATCTAACTTTAAAAAACATCCAAGTGGACATCTTTATTTCAATGTTAAAGATAAAGATAGTGTGATAAGTGCAATGATGTTTAAAGGTAATGCGAATCAGCTTACTTTTGAGCCAAAAGAAGGTGATGAAGTCCTTTTAGAAGCACGTGTTTCAGTATATGAACGACGTGGAAATTATCAAATTTATGTGAATAAAATGGAATTAGATGGTATAGGGAACTTGTATCAAAAGTTAGAACAATTAAAGCAAAAATTAAAAAAAGAAGGCTTTTTTAATAATGAACATAAAAAGCCTATTCCTCGATTCCCTAAAAAAATCGCAATCTTAACTGCTAGTACTGGTGCCGCAATTAGAGATATTCAATCTACAATAAATAGTAGATATCCTTTGGCCGAAAAAATCCAAATAAGTACTTTAGTACAAGGTACACAAGCCAAAGAGGATATTATAAAAAATATTAAATATGCTGATTCACTTGGCGTTGATACTATTATTGTAGGCCGTGGTGGTGGATCTATAGAAGATTTATGGAACTTTAATGAAGAAGATGTTGTTAAAGCGATTTTTGAGTGTCAAACACCCATTATTTCAGCTGTTGGACATGAAACCGATTTTACTCTCAGTGATTTCGTAGCAGATGTCAGAGCAGCAACACCAACACAAGCTGCAGTTATGGCGACTCCAGATCAGTACGAATTGATGCAACAAATTAAGCAATACCAATTTTCATTATCAAGGTATATTAAACAGTATCTTGAAAAACAACATAAACAACTAGATCATTTAGCATCTTATTATAAGTTTAAACAACCCTCATTATTATACGATCAACAGATACAACGCAAAGATGATTTAGAAAGACAACTAACTCAATTATTATTATCCAAAATTGAGAATAAAAAATATCAATTAAAAGTTCTTCATCAGAATTTTAATGTAAAAACATTAAATCAAACTATATTACAAAATAATAAGCAACTAATGAATGTAAAAAATCGTTTATCAAATCTAACAATGAAAAACATTCATAATAATAAATTAGAGCTCAAAAATAAAGTTGAACTATTAAATAATTTAAGTCCTACTAATACTATGTTGAGAGGCTATTCTATAATTAATAAAGATGATAAAGTCATTACTAGTACACAGGATTTAAGTAAAGATGATGAAATTACATTAGCAATGAAAGATGGTAGCGTAGATGCCATTGTTAAAAAGGTTAGGTGTGAACATGAGTAAAGATCAACAAAGTTTTGAAGAAATGATGCAAGAATTAGAAAATATCGTTCAAAAATTAGATAACGAGACTGTATCATTAGAAGAATCATTAGAGTTATATCAACGTGGTATGAAACTTTCAGCAACATGTGATGCAACACTTAAAGATGCTGAAAAGAGAGTAAATCAACTTATTAAAGATGAAGCAGAGGATGAAGAAAATGGCAAAGAAGTCAATGAATGAATTAATTGATCAAATTAATAGCGCTCTTGACGGTGTAATCGAAACTTCACCACTAAATACAAATCTAGAAGAAAGTATGCAATATTCTCTCAATGCGGGTGGTAAAAGAATAAGACCACTTCTTGTATTTTTAACATTAGATGTATTAAATCAAGATTATAAAAAAGGTAAAAAAACTGCATTGGCATTGGAAATGATTCATACGTATTCTTTAATTCATGATGATCTTCCTGCGATGGATAATGATGATTACCGTCGTGGTAAACTTACCAATCACAAAGTCTATGGTGAATGTAAAGCTATTTTAGCTGGTGATGCACTACTAACTAAGGCATTTGAAATCATTGCTGATGATGAATTATTAGAATCTGATGTTAAAGTTAAAATACTTTCTAGATTAGCGCATAACAGTGGCCACTTAGGCATGGTCGGAGGACAAACATTAGACATGCAAAGTGAAGATAAACCTGTTGATTTGGATACGCTTGAACAGATACATAAAGCTAAAACAGGAGCATTACTTCAATTCGCAGTATTAAGTGCAGCTGATATTGCTAAAGTAGATAAGTCTACATCACAAGCTCTTGAAGATTTTAGTAATCATATGGGTTTGATGTTCCAAATTAAAGATGATTTGCTCGACGTATATGGTGATGAATCTAAATTAGGAAAAAAAGTTGGTAGTGACATCGAAAATCACAAAAGTACGTATGTTTCTTTATTAGGTAAAGATGGTGCTGAAAATAAATTAAATTTCCATAGAGATGCTGCCATAGAATCGATAGAACAACTTTCTTCACACTATGATATTAAACCACTATTAGATATCGTTGAGCTTTTCTACACACGTGATCATTAATTATCATTAATATTAACCCTTCAAAGCTACTGTTTAAAAATTGGCGTTGAAGGGTGTTTTAGTACACTATTTTAAATTGTGGCATTACATTTATATCCTAATTTTAGTTTACATATTTATTTATTTGTTTATGCATTTTTTCTATACAAATTAACTAATTGTACATATTAGTATTTAAATAAAACAATTTACGATTATTGAGTTATCAGTTACGTATGCATAATAACAATAGTAGTAGTAAAAAAAATGATGTGTTAAAATCATTGTATAATTATTCGAAACTAGGAGTGTTCATAATGGCAAAAAAATCTGTGAGACACATAAAGATTAGAGAAATTATCTCAAGCGAACAAATAGAAACTCAAGACGAACTAGTAAAACGTCTTAATGAATACGACCTTAATGTTACGCAAGCTACCGTATCACGTGATATTAAAGAATTACAATTAATCAAAGTTCCTGCACCCTCAGGTCAGTATGTATATAGCTTGCCTAATGATCGAAAATACCATCCATTAGAAAAATTGGGTCGTTATCTCATGGACTCATTTGTAAATATAGAAGGAACAGGTAATCTACTCGTCTTAAAAACCTTACCTGGTAACGCTCAATCTATTGGCGCTATACTAGACCAAATAGATTGGGATGAAGTTCTCGGTACTATATGTGGTGATGATACTTGCCTTTTAATTTGTAAAGATGAAGATGCAAGTAATACAATTAAAACAAGAATTTTCAATTTATTATAAGGATGCGATGAATTCATGTTACAAACCTTATCAATAAAACAATTTGCAATTATTGATGAATTAGAAATTCATTTTTCAGATGGATTAACAGTTCTAAGTGGTGAAACGGGTTCAGGTAAATCAATCATCATAGATGCGATTGGCCAGTTAATTGGAATGCGTGCATCATCAGATTATGTTCGACATGGTGAAAAGAAAGCGATTATTGAAGGCATATTTGATATAGATGAAAGTAAAGATGTTATTCATATACTTCATAATCTTGATATAGAAATCGACGAGGACTTCTTATTAGTAAAAAGAGAAATATTTAGCACTGGTAAAAGTATTTGTAGATTGAATAATCAAATTGTTACGCTTCAAGATTTGCGAAAAGTGATGCAAGAACTATTAGATATTCATGGTCAACATGAAACACAGACACTTCTTAAACAGAAGTATCATTTAAAATTATTAGATGATTATGCAGAAGACAAGTATTTATCAACTAAAGAAAAATATCAAAATGTGTTTAATCAATATAAAAGTAAAACAAAGGAATTAGAAGAATTAGAGTCTGCCGACCAAGCGTTACTTCAACGTTTGGATTTAATGAAATTTCAATATGAAGAATTAGAAGAAGCTTCTTTAAAAGAGGGCGAAATTGAGCAATTAGAAGTCGATATACGTAGAATTCAAAATTCCGAAAAACTAAGCATGGCGCTTAATAATGCATATGTCACTTTGACTGATGAGCATGCAATTACAGATAGACTATATGAATTAAGTAATCATCTACAATCTATAGATGATATTTTGCCTGATAAATTTAGTAAATTAAAAGAGGATATTGATCAATTTTATTACACGCTTGAAGATGCTAAGCACGAGTTATATGATGAAATGTCAAACACTGAATTTGATGAGCAAATGCTTAACGAGCTTGAATCACGAATGAATTTATTAAACAATCTAAAAAGAAAATATGGCAAAGACATTAATGAATTAATTACATACAAAGATAAGCTTCAAAATGAAATAGCCAAAATCGAAAATTATGAAGAAAGTACATCACAATTACGTGAGGAAATTAGTCAATTATATGATGAAGTGATGTCAAAAGGCAAAGTGTTATCTAGAGAGCGTCGCACAGTAGCTCGAACATTAAGAGATCATATCGTTTCTGAAATACAAAATTTACAAATGAAAGATGCTAATTTAGAACTCTCATTCCAATTACTAGATAAACCAACAATTGATGGTATAGAATTTGTAGAGTTTTTAATCAGTCCTAATAAAGGGGAACCACTCAAAAGTTTAAATAAAATTGCATCTGGCGGTGAGTTGTCTCGTATTATGCTAGCCCTAAAAAGTATTTTTGTACAATCAAGAGGACAAACTGCAATTTTATTTGATGAGGTAGATTCAGGAGTGTCAGGACAAGCTGCTCAAAAAATGGCTGAAAAAATGAGAGATATAGCTGAATATATTCAAGTAATATGTATTTCGCACTTACCACAAGTTGCATCTATGAGTGATCACCATTTATTAATTAGTAAAGCATCCAATGATGATCGTACAACAACTCAAGTTAAAGAGTTAGAAAATGATGATAAAATTGATGAAATCGCACGAATGATTTCTGGTGCTAGTGTTACTGAATTAACTAGAGAAAATGCAAAAGAAATGATTAGCCAAAATCAAAGAAAAAGTAGTAAGTAATTCATTGAATTTATTAATATTTATTTTTGCTGTAAAATAAATATTAACATTATAAAATGAATATTTTAATTTTATATGAAACCTACTAATTGAGTTACTAAATTCATTTAAAATTTAAAGTCACTTACACATTAACGTTATTAAATCCAATCGCAAAGCAAGTTAGGAGTAAAATTATGAGTGAAAAGCAATATGACCTAGTCATCTTAGGTGGAGGAACCGCTGGTTATGTAGCGGCAATTCGAGCATCACAATTGGGTAAAAAAGTAGCTATAGTAGAGAAATCTTTGTTGGGTGGCACTTGTCTTCACAAAGGTTGTATTCCTACAAAAGCTTTATTAAAATCTGCTGAAATTTTAAGAACAGTTAAAGATTCAGTTCATTTCGGTGTGAATGTTGGTCAATATTCATTTGACTTAAAATCTATGATGAAACGTAAAGACAAAATTGTTAAGCAAATGCATCAAGGTATTGAGGGTTTAATGCAGAAAAATCACATAGATATATTTAATGGCACAGGTAGAATTATGGGGACATCTATTTTCTCACCTCAAAGTGGTACCATTTCAGTTGAATATGATAATGGAGAATCTGAATTATTACCTAATCAGAATGTATTGATAGCTACAGGTTCACTACCAACTCAATTACCATTCTTACCTTTCAATCACAATACAGTTCTATCTAGTAATGACATATTGCAACTCACTGATTTACCTGCAAGCATAGCAATCATTGGCGGTGGAGTGATAGGTCTTGAATTTGCTTCTTTATTAATTGACTTAGGTGTAAATGTTAGTGTGATAGAGGCAGGTGAACGAATCTTGCCTAATGAGAGTGCTCAAATTGCACATTTTCTAAAAACATCACTTATAGCAAGAGGAGTAACGTTCTATGAAAATTGCGCTTTAAATGAATCTGCAGTTACAGTCAACTCTAATTCTGTATCTATACAAGTAAATAAAGATAAAACTATAGAAGTAGAAAAAGTTTTAGTATCAATTGGTCGCAAGCCTAATACTGATGATATAGGATTAAATAATACTAAAATTAAAACTGATGATAACGGTAATATACTTGTTAATGACTTTTTACAAACCGAAGATAAGCACATTTATGCTGCAGGTGATTGCATAGGTAAGCTTCAATTAGCACATGTATCTTCTAAAGAGGCAATACTTGCTGTTGAAAACATGTTTAATGGCAATGGCCTACCTCTAAATTATGACAAGATGCCGAAATGCATATATACACACCCAGAAGTTGCTTCAATTGGTTACAATAAAGAATCAGCCGAAGCCAAAAACAATAAAACTAAATCATTTAAAGTAAGCTTTAATGCAATTGGTAAAGCAGTAATAGAGGAAACTACTAATGACAGAGGATTTTGTGAAATGATAATTAATGATGAAACTAATGAAATTATCGGTATTAATATGATAGGTCCTCAGGTTACTGAATTAATCAACGAAGCCTCTTTATTGCAATTTATGAATGGTTCAGCAATTGAGTTAGGTCTGACAACACATGCACATCCTTCTATATCAGAAGTACTTATGGAATTGGGATTGAAAGTAGAAAATAGAGCAATACACGTTTAACAGGAGGAACAATAAAGATGATTGATTATAAATCTGTCGGACTTTCAGAAGAAGACCTTAAAGAAATCTATAAATGGATGGATTTAGGTAGAAAAGTAGATGAACGATTATGGTTATTAAACCGCGCAGGTAAAATTCCATTTGTTGTTAGTGGACAAGGACAAGAGGCTACACAAATAGGAATGGCATACGCTATGAAAGAAGGAGATATTTCATCTCCATATTATAGAGATTTAGCATTTGTTACTTTTATGGGGATTTCTCCATATGATACAATGCTAGCTTCATTTGGAAAAAAAGATGATATTAATTCTGGAGGAAAACAAATGCCCTCTCACTATAGTCATCGTGAAAAGGGCATATTATCACAAAGTTCTCCAGTTGCTACACAAATACCACATTCAGTTGGAGCTGCATTAGCTTTAAAAATGGATAAAAAACCAAATATTGCTACGGCAACTGTCGGTGAGGGAAGTTCAAATCAAGGAGATTTTCATGAGGGTTTAAACTTTGCAGGCGTTCATAAATTACCATTTGTTTGTGTCATCATCAATAATAAATATGCGATATCTGTGCCTAATACATTACAATACGCTGCAGAAAAACTTTCTGATAGAGCCTTAGGATATGGCATATATGGTGAGACAGTAGATGGGGATGATCCGATAGCAATGTATAAAGCTATGAAAGATGCTAGAGAACGTGCACTAAATGGTGAGGGTGCCACTCTAATTGAAGCTATAACACATCGTATGACGCCACATTCTTCAGATGATGATGATACATATCGTACGAAAGAAGAAAGAGAAGCATTAAAAACTTATGATTGTAACCTTAAATTTAAAGATTATTTATTAGAAAAAGAGATTATTAATCAAGAATGGTTAGACAATATAGAGCAAGAGCATAAAGAAATTATTAATAAAGCCACTAAAGATGCAGAAAAAGCGCCATATCCATCTGTAGAAGAAACATATCAATTTGTTTATGACCCAGAAGGAGGTATGGGCAATGAGTAAAATGAATTATATTGAAGCAATACAACAAGCGCAAGACCTAGCCATGGAACATGATAATAACGTATTTATATTAGGTGAAGATGTAGGACGTAAAGGTGGCGTTTTTGGTGCAACTAGAGGTCTTCAAGATAAATATGGTGTTGAAAGAGTAATAGATACACCTTTGGCTGAATCAAATATTGTAGGGACTGCTATTGGAGCAGCAATGATTGGTAAACGACCAATTGCAGAAATTCAATTCGCAGATTTTATACTTCCTGCAGTTAATCAGATTATTAGTGAAGCAGCTAAAATGCGCTATCGTTCAAATAATGACTGGCAATGTCCTATCACAATCAGAGCACCCTTTGGTGGTGGGGTACATGGTGGTTTATATCATTCTCAAAGTATCGAGAGCATCTTTGCGTCTACACCTGGGCTAACTATTGTCATACCTTCATCTCCTTATGATGCTAAAGGATTATTATTATCCTCTATTGAGTCAAACGATCCAGTATTGTTCTTTGAACATAAAAAAGCATATCGCTTCTTGAAAGAAGAAGTGCCAGATGGTTATTATACAGTTCCTCTTGGAAAAGCTGATGTAAAACGTGAAGGGAATGACATAACTGTATTTACATATGGTTTGTGTGTAAATTATTGTATGCAAGCTGCTGATATTTTATCAGCAGATGGTATTAGTGTTGAAATAGTTGATTTGAGAACTGTTTATCCTCTAGATAAAGAAACAATTATTGAACGTGCTAAAATGAATGGCAAGATTTTATTAGTAACAGAAGATAATCTAGAGGGCAGTGTCATGTCAGAAGTCTCTGCAATCATAGCTGAAAACTGTTTATTTGAACTTGATGCACCTATTATGAGATTAGCTGGACCGGATGTTCCTTCAATGCCATTTTCTCCTAATCTTGAAAATGAAGTTATGATGAATCCTGATAAAATCTTAGAAAAAATGCGAGAACTTGCACAATTTTAAGGAGGAAAAGTTATGGATATAAAAATGCCAAAACTAGGCGAAAGTGTTCATGAAGGTACTATTGAGCAATGGCTTATTTCAGTGGGTGACTATGTTGATGAATATGAACCCTTATGTGAGGTAATTACTGATAAAGTAACTGCTGAAGTACCTTCAACTGTATCTGGTACTATCACTGAAATTTTAGTTTTAGAAGGTGAAACAGTTCAAATAGATCATGTTATTTGTAAAATTGAAACTTCTGAAACAGATAATTCTACCAACACTAAAAATACCGATATTGAAACCGTTAAGGATTCGACAAATTTAAATATAAATGGTAATGATACATTAACAGTCGAAACGTCAGCATCGGCTTCAAAAAATATTTCTGATAAAGAAGTAAATCATTCTGTTAAAACAAATGCACATACACAAGCATCATTACTTAATAACGGTCGATATTCACCAGTAGTTTTTAAAATTGCATCTGAAAATGATATTGATTTATCATTAGTTCCTGGCACAGGTTTTGAAGGACGTGTGACTAAAAAAGATATTGAAAATCATATTAATTCAAGTCATCAGGAACCGAAAATAAATAACAATTCACTATCTAGTTTCGAACATACGAAATCCAACGTGGATTCTGCTCAGAGTCAATTTGGTCAATCTATACCAGTCAAAGGTGTTCGTAAAGCAATAGCTCAAAACATGGTGACAAGTGTAACTGAAATCCCTCATGGTTGGATGATGCTTGAAGTTGATGCAACAAACTTAGTTAAAACTAGAAATCATCATAAGAATTCGTTCAAAGAGAACGAAGGTTATAATTTAACTTTCTTTGCATTCTTTGTAAAAGCTGTTGCAGAAGCATTAAAATCAAACCCACTATTAAATAGTAGCTGGGATGGAGAAGAAATTATTCTTCATAAAGATATTAATATTTCAATTGCTGTAGCAGATGAAGATAAACTATATGTTCCTGTTATTAAACACGCTGATGAAAAATCAATCAAAGGTATTGCTAGAGAGATAAATGAACTAGCACTTAAAGCAAGAAATAAACAGCTATCACAAGAAGATATGTCTGGTGGAACATTTACAGTTAATAATACTGGTACATTTGGATCCGTTTCATCAATGGGAATTATAAATCATCCACAAGCAGCGATTTTACAAGTAGAATCTATTGTAAAAAAACCAGTCGTTATTGATGATATGATTGCAATTAGAAGCATGGTTAATTTGTGTATTTCAATTGATCATAGAATACTTGATGGTGTTCAAACAGGGCGCTTCATGTCTCAAGTTAAAGAACGTATTGAACAATTCACAATAGAAAATACAAGTATCTACTAGTTTAAAATGATATATCATATTCCCTGGACAAGCTATTTGAACTCTAACACTTATATTTAGTAGAATAGCATTGAATAAATAAAAGATTGAAAGGTGATTAAAATGGATTTAAATTTTGATTTATATATGAACGGCGTGGTTGAACAAGCTCGTAATGAAATTGAAAATGCGGGATATGAACAATTAACAACTGCAGATGAAGTTGATAAAGTATTACAACAAAATGGTACTTCATTAGTAATGGTTAATTCAGTTTGTGGATGTGCGGGAGGAATTGCACGTCCAGCAGCATCACATGCATTACACTATGATAAACTACCTGATAGACTTGTTACAGTATTTGCTGGACAAGATAAAGAGGCTACGCAACAGGCTAGAGACTATTTTGAGGGTTATGCACCTTCAAGTCCATCATTTGCATTAATTAAAGATGGTAAAATCACAGAAATGATTGAACGTCATCAAATTGAAGGCCGTGATGTAATGGATGTTATTAATCAGTTACAAGGCCTATTTGATAAATATTGCGACGAAAGATAAGAGGATTTACTAATGTTAAAGTTAAATCCTTATAAGATTGGATTTAGAACGCTTAAAACAGCAGTAGGTATCACATTAGGTGTTATTTTAGCTAAATGGATGGGGCTTGTTAATTACGCATCAAGTGCTATCCTCATTGTATTATGTATTAAACATACTAAAGTTCACTCAGTACAAGCTATCGTATCAAGATTTGTATCTTGTATACTAATTCTAATGTTTGGTTCATTGGTTTTTAGCTTATTAGGTCAGAATGCGCTTGTTTTGGGATTAATTGTATTATTATTTATTCCGATAACTGTTATGTTGAAAGTTCAAGAGGGTGTTGTAACTAGTTGTGTTATATTATTACATGTTTTCAATGCAACTACGATTAATTTACATTTAATCATAAATGAATTACTCTTATTAACTATTGGACTAGGAATCGCATTCATCATGAATTTAATTATGCCAAGTTTAGACAAAACATTAGTTTCTTTTAAGAAAGATATAGAAAAAGGCTTCAAAGAAATCTTTATGACATATAGCGAAGCTTGCTCAAATTATAATAATGATCTTACTTTATCTTTCGAAAAACTCCAATTAGACATTCGAAAAGCCAAATCAATCGCATTTAGAGATGTTAAAAATCATTTTATTAGAAATGAAAATTCATATTATCACTATTTTGATATGAGACAAGAACAACTTGAATTATTGCGCAGAATTAAACCGTTATTAAATCAAGTTACTGTCGATGACCCATTACTGACTGATGTATCTCATTTAATGTCAGAAATTGGTAATAACGTAAATAGTAATGATTATACTGCTTTACGATTACATTCACTGTATGAAATCCGTTTATCACTAGACGAATTACCACTTCCTAAATCTCATCAATCTTTAAAATCACGTTCAAGTATGATGCAAATATTAAATGAACTAGAAGAGTATTTAAACATTAAATCTCAATTTGGATCACTACGGTTACACAATGAAATATAATTAGTGATTAAATAAAAAAAGCTGGTACATAATTCCTAGCAAAATAGCCAGTAAATGAGTTTTTATAAATTCATTTACTGGCTTCTTTATTTACAATACTTCGTATTCGTGGCTCGCTTGCCCAACGTGCTTTGCTTGTAGAAACTAATTAACTCAGTTTCTCTGTGTTGGGGCCCTTCTTAGGGGACAGCTTCAGCCTGTAGTCTTCAACTTGTCCTGTTCCCTCAAGAGTCTCGCCAAAATACTTTGTATTTATATGTAATTTTCCATTCAATTACTTTAAAAAATAAGGCATTTTAGTATAATTCAATAAACTTCAGTTCTTATCCCAACAAATGGTATTTCAAGACTTGTAAATGATATTGTTGAAACAATCCCTAAGACCGAATTCGATGAATTCATTTGTCCGAACAATAAAAGAATAGGATTCAAAAGATATGCCTATCGCCATGATAAGAATGGTTTTAAACGAGACTTTAAATTATATGAATGTGATGATTATTCAGAATGTCCGCTGAAATAACAATGTATGAACTTCAATTCAAAAGAAAATAAAAAAATAATGAAGAATTATAATTGGGAATATTTTAAAGCCCAAATTAATAAAAAGCTTTCAGAACCAAAAACCAACTACAGTCAAAGAAAAAATGATGTGGTGCCTGTTTTTGGATTTATGTAAGCTATTTTGGGTTTCACTCGAATGTCCGTTCGAGGGATAAATAAAGCCAAAAGAGAACTAGGATTTGTGCTAATGGCACTTAATATAAGAAAAGTAAAAGCTCAACGAGCTGAAAATAATCAAAAACATTATCAAAAAGACAATTTCTATATTATTTCAATAGAAATTGTCTTTATTTACTTATCCTGGAACTTTATGTTCCGGACTCCTTTTTATTGCGAAGATTAATGCATTAGAGGCACTAAACTTGTTAGTAGTAATGCTGCGACAATTGCAATCAACATTACAATTATTATAATTCTTAACACTTTATTATTCACTATTTAACGCTCCTTATTTAAAAACACTTACATAATACACTTTACTTAATATATAAATTAACCATAAATGATTTTTATACAAATGGCAATCAATTTATTTTTGATATTGTAGAAAATTAGTTAAAATAGAAATCAAATGAGAAAGGGGTTTTGTCATAATGATAAACAGTCAACGATTACTTGAAACATTTTTAGAATTAGTCCAAATAAATTCTGAAACAGGACATGAGGAAGTCATTCAACCCATTTTAAAAAAGAAATTTGAAGAACTAGGTTTAAATGTAATTGAAGATCATGCATCAGAAAAGTCATGGTTAGGTGCTAACAATCTTATTTGTACTTTACCAGCCACTAGTGCGAAAGAAGATGTGTCTAAAATTTACTTCACTAGTCACATGGACACTGTTGTACCTGGAATAAATATTAAACCTCAAATTAAAGAGGATGGTTATATTTATTCTGATGGTAGTACCATTCTAGGTGCTGATGATAAGGCGGGATTAGCAGCAATACTTGAAACCATTCAATATCTAAATGAAAATGAAATTCCACATGGCCAAATCCAATTTATTATTACTGTTGGTGAAGAATCTGGTCTTAAAGGTGCTAAAGAACTAGATACATCATACATTGACGCTGAGTTTGGTTATGCAGTTGATGCTAGTCAACCCGTTGGCAAAACAGTAGTAGGAGCACCAACTCAAATGGTAATAAACACAACTATTTTAGGAAAAACAGCTCATGCTAGTACACCTTCAGAAGGTATTAGTGCAATAAACATTGCTGCAAAAGCTATTAGTCGCATGAAGCTAGGACAAATTGATGACTATACTACTGCTAATATAGGTAAATTTCATGGTGGCTCTGCTACAAATATCGTTGCTGATGAAGTAGTTTTAGAAGCTGAGGCACGCTCTCATGATAATCAAAGTATTGAACAACAAGTTACTCACATGAAGGAAATATTCGAGACTACCGCACAAGAATTAGGTGGTGAAGCAAAAGTTATCATTGAGAAGAGCTACCCTGGTTTTAAAATAGAAAATGATGACAAAGTAACTCAATTTGCTATCAATAGTGCTAGAGAACTTGGATTAGCAGGGGATACTGTTATTGCTGGAGGCGGATCAGATGGCAGTATTATTAATACATTTGGAATTCCTACAGTCATTTTAGGTGTGGGCTACGAACATATTCACACGACATCTGAACGTATTTCAGTAAATTCACTTAATCAATTGGCAAAACAAATTGTCAAAATTATTGACTTAGTAGCTAAATCGTAATTTAGTTTAGTGAAGTACTTTCAAGTTTTATGATACAATACTATTGAAAAATTGAATGAGAGAGGTAAGTAATATGACTCAACAAATAGGTGTAGTAGGTTTAGCAGTAATGGGTAAAAACCTCGCTTGGAACATTGAATCACGTGGTTATAATGTTTCTGTATATAACCGTTCAAGCGAAAAAACAGATGAAATGGTTAAAGAATCTAAAGGTAAACAAATCCACCCAACATATTCTTTAGAAGAATTTGTTAATTCATTAGAAAAACCACGTAAAATTTTATTAATGGTTAAAGCAGGTCCTGCAACAGATGCAACAATTGACAGTTTACTTCCATTATTAGATGATGATGACATTTTAATTGATGGTGGTAACACTAATTATCAAGATACTATCCGTCGTAATAAAGCCTTAGCTGAAAGTGGTATTAACTTTATTGGCATGGGTGTATCTGGTGGTGAAGTAGGTGCCCTTACTGGTCCTTCATTAATGCCAGGTGGTCAAGAAGCAGCTTATAATAAAGTGAGTGATATACTAGATGCAATTGCTGCAAAAGCAAAAGATGGTGCATCATGTGTAGAATATATTGGACCAAATGGTGCCGGTCACTATGTTAAGATGGTTCATAATGGTATTGAATATGCAGATATGCAACTTATAGCAGAGAGCTATGCGATGATGAAAGATTTATTAGGTATGTCACATGAAGACATCTCTAAGACATTTAAAGAATGGAATGCTGGTGAATTAGAAAGTTATTTAATTGAAATCACTGGTGATATCTTCACTAAATTAGATGATGGCAATGAGGCACTTGTCGAAAAGATCTTAGACACTGCGGGGCAAAAAGGTACAGGTAAATGGACTTCTATCAATGCCTTAGAATTAGGTATTCCTTTAACAATTATTACTGAATCAGTATTTGCTCGTTTCATTTCATCAATTAAACAAGAACGTGTGAATGCTTCTAAGGAATTAAACGGTCCTAAAGCAGAATTTACTGGTAATAAAGATGAATTCTTAGAAAAAATCCGTAAAGCATTATATATGAGTAAAATTTGTTCATACGCACAAGGATTTGCGCAAATGCGTAAAGCTAGTGAAGAAAATGAATGGAATTTAAAATTAGGCGATCTAGCAATGATATGGCGTGAAGGTTGTATTATTCGTGCTCAATTCTTACAAAAAATTAAAGACGCTTATGATAACAACTCAGAATTACAAAACCTTTTATTAGATCCTTATTTCAAAGGTATTGTCACAGAATATCAAGATGCATTGAGAGATGTAGTAGCAACAGGTGTACGTAACGGCGTACCAACACCTGGATTCTCTGCCAGCGTAAACTACTATGATAGTTATCGCTCTGAAAATTTACCAGCAAACTTAATTCAAGCACAACGTGACTATTTCGGTGCACATACGTATGAACGTAAAGATAAAGAAGGTATCTTCCATACTCAATGGGTTGAAGAGTAATCACATACTAGTTACAGAAGTAAACCAATTCAATGGTTTACTTCTTTTTTAAAAAATTATGCAAACGATTGCACTAAATGATTGACTTACTAATACGAATTCTATACCATGAAAATATAAGATGATTGAAAGCGTTTACTAAAGTTTAAAGATTGAGGTGATATACAACGGTTACAATTAAAGATGTTGCCAAAGAGGCTAATGTAGCTACATCTACAGTATCGAGGGTGATACGAAACAATGCGAAAATTAGTGAGTCAACTTCAAATAAAGTCAAAGCAGCTATGTCCAAATTAGGATACATACCCAATCAAGCAGCAAGAACATTAATAACAAATAAAACTATGACCATTGGATTAATACAGAAAAGTTCCACCCCTGAAATACGTCAAAATCCATTTAATAGTGACGTTCTTAATGGTATTAATCAGGCATGTAATGTAAAAGGCTATTCAACTAGAATGACTGTGTCGGAAAATAGCGGGGACTTATATCATGAAGTAAAAACAATGATTCAATCTAAAAGTGTGGATGGATTTATTCTTTTATATTCATTGAAAGATGATCCTATTGAGCACCTACTTTATGAGTTTAAAGTTCCTTATCTTGTAATTGGGAAATCTTTGAACTACGAAAATATAATACATATTGATAATGATAATATCGGTGCAGCTTATCAATTAACACAATATTTATATCATTTAGGACACCGACATATATTATTTTTACAAGAATCTGGACATTATGCAGTTACAGAAGATAGAACAGTAGGATTTAAACAATACTGCGACAACGTTAAACTTTCAAATGACTGTATCGTAATAGAGTCCATGAATGATTTACGTGATTGTATAAAGCAATATTGTATTGATGCTAATCATAAGCCTTCAGTGATTATAACGTCTGATGCTATGTTAAATATGCAATTATTAAATGTGCTTTATGAATATCAACTACGCATTCCAGAGGATATACAAACTGCCACGTTTAATACATCTTTTCTCACTGAAAATGCAACACCATCTCAAACAAGCGTAAACATTAACCCAGATGTATTAGGCTTTACAGCAGGCAATACAATCATTGATGT
Source organism: Staphylococcus sp. NWU MK-U1 (assembly GCF_033283505.1). Classification (NCBI taxonomy): domain Bacteria; kingdom Bacillati; phylum Bacillota; class Bacilli; order Caryophanales; family Staphylococcaceae; genus Staphylococcus; species Staphylococcus sp. NWU MK-U1. The sequence continues at coordinate 320,480 of NZ_JAVSMG010000002.1, forward strand.
ATTAAGTAATGAAACTATTTCTTTTAGAGAAAAATTGATTTCAACTCAAATAGTTGAAAGGGTATCAACTACAAAAATATAAAGGAGCATAATTATGAATAAAAATTGGTGGAAAGAAGTAGTAGCGTATCAAGTTTATCCAAGAAGTTTTAATGATAGTAATAATGATGGTATTGGTGATTTACCAGGTGTAATCGAAAAATTAGACTATCTTAAAGACTTAGGTATTGATGTTATATGGCTAAGTCCAATGTATAAATCACCTAATGATGATAATGGATATGATATCAGTGATTATCAAGATATTATGGATGAATTTGGTACTATGGAAGATTTTGATCGTCTATTAAAAGGTGTACATGACCGTGGTATGAAACTAATATTAGATTTAGTCGTTAACCATACATCTGATGAGCATCCTTGGTTTATTGAATCAAAATCTAGTAAAGATAACCCAAAAAGAGACTGGTACATATGGGCAGACCCTAAAGATGATGGTTCTGAACCAAATAACTGGGAGAGCATTTTTAATGGTTCAACATGGCAATTTGATGAAACAACTAATCAATATTACTTCCATTTATTTAGTAAAAAACAACCAGATTTAAATTGGGATAATCCTGAAGTACGTGAATCAGTATTTAACATGATGAATTGGTGGTTTGAAAAGGGTATTGATGGATTCCGTGTCGATGCTATTACACATATTAATAAAACATTTGAAGCTGGTGACTTACCTGTACCAGAAGGAAAAAAATATGCTCCAGCCTTTGATGTAGATATGAATCAACCTGGTATTCAGAATTGGCTACAAGAAATGAAAGATGAGTCACTAAGCCAATATGATATTATGACTGTTGGAGAAGCCAACGGTGTAAATCCAGATAATGCAGAAGAGTGGGTTGGAGAAGATAAAGGTAAATTCAATATGATCTTCCAATTTGAACATTTAGGTTTATGGAGTACTGGTGATTCTCAATTTGACGTTAAATCATATAAAGAAGTGTTAAATCGCTGGCAAAAGAGACTAGAAGGAATTGGTTGGAATGCACTTTTCATAGAAAACCATGATCAACCTCGTCGTGTATCAACTTGGGGTAACGATAAAGATTACTGGTTTGAATCTGCTACAAGCCACGCCGTTGTGTATTTCCTACAGCAAGGTACACCTTTTATCTATCAAGGACAAGAAATTGGTATGACCAATTATCCTTTTGAAAGTATTGAAACGTTTAATGATGTTGCGGTTAGAAATGAATATCAAATTGTAAAAGAACAAGGTGGAGACGTTGATCAATTATTAAATAAGTATAGAATGGAAAATCGTGATAATTCTCGTACACCTATGCAATGGAGCGATTCTACAAATGGTGGCTTCACAGAGGGAAAACCTTGGTTCCCAGTTAATCCAAATTATAAAAATATTAATGTAGCTCATCAATTAGAAGACGAGCATTCTGTACTTAATTTTTACAAAAAATTGATTCAATTAAAAAAATCGCATGAAATTTATACGTATGGACAGTTTGATTTAATTGATGAAGAAAATGAAAACGTGTTTGCTTATACTAGACAATTAGAAGGCAAAACTGTAGTGGTTGCAGGTAATTTAACTGATAAACAAAGTTCATTAACATTACCATTTGATATCGATGAGGATGCAATCAAATTACATAACTACAATAGTCAATTAGATGCAACATCACTTAAGCCATTCGAAGCATTTGTAGCAGAAATTTAATTCATAAGCAAGGTTAGGACATACTTTTTGTCCTAGCCTCTTTTTTATTGAAAAAATAAAAAATCATTTTACGGCCGTAAATAATACATGACTCATATATTAGGGATGATATAATAAATAAGTCGCCTATCTCTCAGGCGTTTATCTATACGCAGAGAGGGGGTGCTAAAATGGCAGATATTCTTGTGCACATCGTAGCCACAGTAACAAGTGGTTGTATTGTTGCGTTATTTTCGTATTGGCTTCGAAACCGTAACAATAAGTAAATAGGCGACAAGCCACACCAAAAAATCCCCTCACTACTGGCATAGTGAGGGGATTGGTGCATAAAATGCAGATATTCTTGTTACTTAGATTATAACACTTATCGTTATAGATTTGCAAAAAGATATGGTGCTTTGATTAAAAAATGTATTTCTTTGATATTTACAAATCATAATTTTCTTGTTCAATTGGCAACCATAATTGAATTTTAGTGAATGGGTCCTCAAATGAGATATCAAAGGGATATATTTCAACATATAAGCTATCTCTTTCATAAGGTAAAGTAAGTTGTAAACTTGATTCGATATAATACCAAGCTTCATTAACCGCATAGTCTATTTCACCTTGGAGATTAAATTTCGCATAATGTCTTCCAGGTAATATTCTACTTTCTAAATGAGATGGATATCTATCACTTGGAACACCAATAAATAATTCCAATCCATTATCTAATGGACAAGTGATTACAAATAACTCATATGGACTTATATTATTATACCTTTTTAAATCTTTTATTTTACCATCAAGAATTAAATCTTCTAAAAAATCAGGAACTTTATAAGGATTAGATAAATTATTTGCTTCAATATAACGTACATAACCTACTAATGCTATATCTTCCGTGGTATCTAGTCTATATGGATAAGGTGCTCGTTCAGTAGTTGTCAACTTTATATATAAACGTTCTTGTAATTTTAATTCATCTTTTTTTGTAGATGCTTGAATTGGTGAAATCCCATGAAAATCACTGAAATCATTCGCAAAATCATTTGAACTATGATAGTTATACTTTTTTGCGACATCTACTAACCTTGAAGAACTTTGAACCATTTCTTTAGCAGCTGCAGTCATTTTTCTTGCGTGTGCGTAGTGTTCAGGTGATTGTCCAACAATCATTTTAAATGATTGATCAAGATGGTAAGGAGAAAGACCAACGTAATCACTCAAATCTTGCAAATTAAACGGCTCTAATAAACGATCTTCGATAAATACAATTGCCTGTTGTATCTGCTTGATAACGTCCAAAACTCTCACTCCAATAAATTTACAATCATTAACTTTTATTTTACCTTATTTTTAGAAAATATACATCTTAACATGTGCCATATTGAGAATTTTTTAATAAAAAAGGGTGGTAGGACAGAATTTAAAATCAATTCATTGTCCCACCACCAAAAGAATAACTAGAGTTAAAAGAGGCTGACTATGAGCACATGCTCAATTTAGATAGCTACTATTAAAATAATAGTTGAACTCAAAATATTACTTTAGTCCAAAAGGCTTCACTATAGGCTTATCAATTAACTGTTTATTGAATATCATCCCACCAATGATTACCATCTCTACTTAATAGTAAATCACTTTCTAATGGTCCATTTGTACCTGACTCATAGTTAGGGAAGTTAGGTTCATTCATTGTCCATTCATCTTGTATAACATCAACAAACTTCCATGTAGATTTTAATTCTTCCCAATGTGTAAAGTTTGTAGCATCACCTTTTAAACAATCGAATAGTAAATTTTCATAGGCATCCACAGTATTCATCTTATCTTGAGCACTCATTGCATATGATAATTGAACGGGTTCGGTATCAATACCTTGGATGTTCTTTTTCGCGTTTAAATGAAGTGATATACCCTCATTAGGTTGAATATTAATAACTAATAAGTTTGAATCCAACAATTTATCGGTCTGATAGTATAGGTTCATTGGTACTTCTTTGAACTCAACTACAACTTGAATCGATTTAGATTTCATACGTTTTCCCGTTCTAATATAAAAAGGTACGCCAGCCCAACGGAAGTTATCAATTGTTAGTCGGCCTGATACAAAAGTTGGAGTATTTGAATCTTCGGCTACTCGATCTTCATCTCGATAGGCAATGACTTTTTCACCATCAATAAATCCTTCATCATACTGTCCACGTACAAAATTTTGTTTTACTTCTTGAGGATCAAGCTGTCTAAGTGATTTCAATACTTTAACTTTCTCAGCACGTATATCATCACTATTTAAGCTAATTGGCGCTTCCATAGCTAAAAGAGCAACCATTTGTAACATATGATTTTGTACCATATCTTTTAATGCGCCACTAGATTCATAATAACCTCCACGGTCCTCAACACCTAATACTTCTGAGGATGTTACTTGAATGTTTGAAATGTATTTATTATTCCATAATGGTTCAAACATCGCATTTGAAAAGCGCAAGACTTCTATATTTTGAACCATATCTTTACCTAAATAATGATCAATTCTGTATATTTCTTCTTCTTTAAATGAGCGTCTTAATTGATTGTTTAATTGCTCAGCCGATTTTAAATCACTGCCAAATGGTTTTTCAATAACTAATCGTTTAAAACCAGTAGTATCGGTTAAACAAGATGATTTTAAGTAATCCGAAATAATACCAAAGAATTGAGGTGCCATTGCTAAATAAAATAAGCGATTTCCTTTTAACTGATATTGTGAATCTAATTCATTTGAAAAACTCAATAATGAATCATAACTTTGTTCATCACTTACATCATGTTTAAAATAATAGACATGTTCCATAAATGCATCAATTTGATCCGTATCTTTGACATGCTTTTGGATAGAACTTTTAACTTGTTCACGAAAGACTTCGTTCGTGTAATCTCTACGTCCAATTCCAATTATTGCAATATGTTCATCTAAATTATCTTGTTGGAATAAGTGAAATAGTGATGGAAATAATTTTCTATGACTTAAATCTCCGGTAGCACCGAAAATAGTAATTAAACAAGGAATATGTTTAGAATGTTTACTCAAGTTCAAAACCTCAATTCTATTAATACTATGATTGTATTATTATAAATTATATTTGCACCGCTTCAAACTGATTTGCCTAATTTTCTTATTTTGCTAGGGCACTTATATAATGGAATGATGCACAATTTAATATCATTATAACTCAAAATGTATCTCATGCATTTATTTTATGTCTTTTTATAGCAAAAATAACCACATATGATAAAATATAATGAAGGAAAAGGAGGCATATGCATGGAAGTTACATTCTTCGGAACAAGTGCTGGGTTACCTACTAAAGAGAGAAATACTCAAGCTATAGCTTTAAACCTTGAGCCTTTTTCGAATAGTATATGGCTATTTGATGTCGGAGAGGGCACACAACATCAAATATTACATCATTCAATTAAGCTAGGAAAAGTTGACCATATTTTTATAACGCATATGCACGGAGATCATATTTTTGGATTGCCTGGACTACTAACAAGCCGTTCTTTTCAAGGTGGAGAAGACAAACCACTGACAGTTATTGGTCCTAGAGGTTTACAACAATTTATTGAGACTACTCTAAGATTATCTGAATCTCACCTAAACTATCCGATTACTTATATAGAAATTGATAATCATTTCACATATCATCATAAAGGATTCTCAATTAGTGCACATTTGTTAAATCATGGTATCCCTTCTTATGGTTATCGCATTGAATCTCCGACAACACCAGGAACAATTGATGTTGAGGCACTTAAATCAATTGGTTTATATCCTGGACCAAAATATCAAGAAGTAAAATCTTACGATAATTTTGAACATGAAGGACAAGTATATAATTCGGATGATTTCAAAGGGCCAGCTAAACCCGGACCAATTATATCCATCTTTGGTGATACAAAACCATGTCAGTCGGAATTGAGCATCGCTAAAGATTCTGATGTAATGATTCATGAAGCTACATACATTGAAGGCGAAAAAACATTAGCAAATAATTATCACCATAGTCATATTGAAGATGTTTTTGAATTAATAAAACAAGCTAATGTAAAAAGAAGCTTAATCACACATTTAAGTAATCGCTATAATCACGAGAATATTCAACTTATTAAACAACAATTAAAGACAAATGAAGACGTTCCAAATTTTGAATTTGTTAAAGATTTTGATACGTTTAAAATTTAAATACTACTAATACTTTAACTTTTTAAAATAAGTATAATTAAAATTACAAAGTAAGAGACTAGGATATAGAATTCATATAGAAATCATTATCCTAGTCTCTTTTACAGTAAAATTTAATTATCTTCATTTTTAGATAATTCAACGCTACGATGAACTGCCGCATTCAAACAATCCTTAAATATTGCTTCAATATCATGTTGAGCTAGTGCATTTAAACCCGCTTGAGTTGTTCCACCTTTAGAAGTAATATTTTTACGCAACTGTTCCATACTTAAATCTGATCTTTCAATCATCTTACTTGTACCAATAATTAAATTTTTAATTGATTCTTCAACTTGATCCTTCTCAAGACCTAAATCTGTACCTGCTTTAACATATTGTTCAAAGACATGATATAAAAATGCAGGACCGCTTCCTGTAATCGCAGTTACTTGATGTAAGTGGTCTTCATCTACCTCAATTACTGAACCAAAAGCATTTACTAAATCGATAACCTCTTCTTTTGATTTAGGTCCAAAATTTCCTGAAAAGCTGATACCTGTTACAGAATGACCAACTTGTGCATTTGTATTAGGCATAATTCGAGCGATAGGATTTTCAACATGTAATTGTTCCTGAATATAATTGATAGGTAAACCAGCCATAATAGAAATAAAGCGATTGTTTTCATTGATGTATGGTTGAATTCTTTGTGCTACTTTTTCGAAATCATAAGGTTTAGAACCTAAAAAGACATAATCTGCGTCTTGTAATAATTTTTCATCATCGTAGCTGTATTCAACACCTAATTCCTCAGCGAAATTTTTTAACGCTTCTTCATTCGATTTATTCGTTAAGTAAATATCATGTGACTTTAATTTTTTTGAATTAATTATACCTTTGAAGATTGCTTGTGCCATATTTCCTGCACCATAAAATACTAATTTCATTGACAACATCATCCTCACTCTTTAATTTATAAAACCATAGTAACATATAAGTAGCACTTCTTTTTAAAAAGTTAGTGCTACTATACACATGAGCTTTAGCTCAGGTGATCCCTGTGCACTTCTTTTTATAAAAGTTAGTGCTACTATACACATGAGCTTTAGCTCAGGTGATCCCTGTGCACTTCTTTTTATAAAAGTTAGTGCTACTATACACATGAGCTTTAGCTCAGGTGATCAATAAATGTCAAAATAAATAATATTATGAGAACTAAATTGCGAATTCGCAGTAGCTGACTGAGTTGAGAAGTCGCTTAATTTGAGCTTTTCTCAACTCTAGTCATCTTTGCGGGGGTGGAACAATGAATTTAACTAAAATTCTGTTCCACTCCCACTATACACATGAGCTTTAGCTCAGGTGATCCATGTGCACTTCTTTTTATAACAATAGATAACTTTATGTATGAAATGATTTAAGTTATCATAATCTTAATCATAATTAAAGAGGGTATTACTATGTTAGGTAAACATTATATCGTTACTGGAGGCACTAGTGGATTGGGGCTTGAAATCACTAAGCAACTTATCAAAAAAGGGGCTCATGTTACAATTCTTGCTAGGAACAAAGAAAAGTATAAACAAATCAATTTCAAACCATATGAAAAGAGAGTACAAATGCTAACTTGTGATTTGCAAGATAAAAATGCTATTAGCATGTTACCACAATTTATCGATACTCAAATTGACGGTATCATTTATAGTGCTGGCCTTGGGTATTTTAAATCGATAAGTCAACATTCCACTAATGAAATGTTAGAAACTTACGAAGTTAATATCATCGGTTTTAATTTATTACTGCATGCTTTACTCCCATATTTATCCAATTATGCGAGTATTGTAGGGATTTCGAGTCAAGCAGCATTCATCACACAGGCAAATGCGGCTCATTATGGTGCATCTAAAGCGGCTTTTAATGCAGTTCTGAATGCACTTCGTTTAGAACATCCATCTTACCATGTCATGTCAGTTAATCCCGGACCTGTTCGAACGCCTTTTCACGAAAAAGCAGACCCAAGTCTCGCATATGCACACAAGTATGACGCAATGATGTTAGATCCAACACTATTAGCTAAAGATATTATTGACGGTATTATTAGAGGTAAATGTGAAATCAATCAACCTAATTGGATGCACTCCGCTTTAAAATTTTATCAATTATGTCCTAGATTTCTTGAATCGCTTTTTCCATTTTTTATTTAAAAACAAACAGTAAATAGGAGTGATTGTATGTTATGTTGTGTGAATCGAGACGTCAAACAATGTATTGAGAATGTGAATACATTATCACCACAATCAATTTTTACTATTACAGATTTATTAGGACAAGACTATTATGATTCATTAGATTCTGCCGAACAATCATTTATAGATTTCAAATTTCATGAGCTAATATTAAGAGGGGAAATCATGAATGTAGTGATTAAAGAAGAAAGTGAACATGATAAACATAGATATTTAAAGCAATATTAAATAAAATCAATTTAAATTGAAACAAAAAGGTGTTTAGGACAAGTTTTTAATTTATTGTCCTTAACACCTAAGTCATTATTTAAAAAATTAATTAAGCATGTTATCTATTTTAAATGTTGAGTATATTCTAAGTTCTTAACTCTTTCTCGAGCTGCTTTCACTTGATCAAGACTTACTTTTTTATTGTAATTATTAACGTTTTCTTCTAATTGTTGTGGCGAACTAGCGCCAACGATAATTGCGCCAAGTGCATCATGAGATTTTAAATATTCAAAAGATAACGCACTAAGATTACTTTCTATTTCTTTAACAGAAGCAATAGTTTCTCCTAAATCATGATGTGTATAATCAAATATGCCCTCACTAAATTTATGATCTAAAGCATCAATACTATTGGAAGTTAACAAACCTTTAAATACGGGTCCGCGTGCTAATACTTTAACGCCTTTCGCATGGATGTCATTCAATAATTGTTCTGGACGATTATCAATTAAATTAAATTGCGACATAATTGTCTCGATTTCACTATGCTTTAAATAATAATCAATAACATTTGGGCGTATTGAAGAAATACCATATGCCTTAATGATACCTTCTTGCTTTAATTCATTAAATGCACTAATCGTTTCGTCCAATGGATCATCTATTGTACCACCATGCAATTGATATAGATCTATATGATCTAGTCCTAATCGTTTTAACGATCCCTTTACACTTTCTTTAATATATTTCTTAGAAGGGTCCCATGTTGTACCTCCATCTTCAGTAGGGCGATTTCCAACTTTTGTTCCAATTACAATATCATCACGATTTTGATATTTTTTTAAAGCATTGCCCACAATTTCTTCATTAGTCCCTCTATCATAAATATCAGCAGTATCAAAATAAGTGATACCACTTTCGATCGCTTTTTCAATGATAGGTTCAGCATTATCATACTCTGTACCTAAACTCATACAACCTAACCCTAATTCTGAAATTTCGATGCCACTCTTTAAAATATTCTTTTGCATGTCCAATCTCCTTTCGATACACTTTAGGTAACGCATTCATCTTACCAATTTATATAATGAATTAAAAGGGACGTGAATTTAATGGAATTTAATGAAAAGACGTTTGATAGAACAGTAATTTATAATGGCAAAATTATAGATTTAGAAATTCATGATGTGGAGTTGCCTGATGGCAATACATCTAGAAGAGAATTGGTCTACCATAACGGTGCAGTGGCAATCTGTGCAATAACGCCTAATGACGAAGTATTACTTGTTAAGCAATTTCGTAAACCAGTTGAAAAAGCTTTGTTAGAAATACCCGCTGGAAAATTAGAACAAGATGAAGTTCGTGAAGAGGCTGCCAAACGAGAATTAGAAGAAGAAACAGGTTATGTGGCAAATAATTTAGAATTTATAACAGACATGTATGGTTGTCCTGGATTCACTAATGAAAAACTCACTATATACTTCAGCAATAATCTAAGCGAAGGGCAACTTAACCTAGATGAAGATGAGTTTGTTGAATTGCATAAAGTACCGATTTCAGATATAAAAGCATTGCTTGATAATCATGAAATAGAAGATGCTAAAACCATAATTGGTTTACAATATATATTATTAAATTATAATCATTCTAATTAAGTGCTGTAAATCTCTTGCATTTAATTGAAAATATTGGTAATTTAGTAATTGAAATATTTTCAATTTAAAATGATTATAATTATTGATAGAGGAGTGTCGCTCCCATGGAAGAACGATTAAATCGAGTTAAACAACAATTACAACAATCTTCATATAAATTAACACCACAAAGAGAAGCCACAGTACGAGTTCTAATTGAAAATGAAAAGGATCACCTAAGCGCGGAAGATGTATATTTAAAAGTGAAAGACAAAGCACCTGAAATTGGACTCGCCACTGTTTATAGAACTTTAGAACTTTTAGCTGAAATAAAAGTAGTTGACAAAATTAATTTTGGTGATGGTGTTGCACGCTTTGATTTAAGAAAAGAGGGCGCTAAACACTTCCATCACCATTTAGTGTGTATGGAATGTGGTAAAGTTGATGAAATTCATGAAGACTTATTACCTCAAGTTGAAGAAAGAGTAGAAACAGAATATAACTTTAAAATTCTTGATCACAGATTAACTTTTCACGGCGTTTGCGCTGAATGCCAAGCTAAAGGAAAATAGATTAACTATTAGGCTAGGACAATTTTAAATCATTGTCTTAGTCTTTCTTAATACTATTACATAAAAATGATTTGAGTTTATTCAAATAGAGGTGTTGTCATGGAAACAATTATCGAGGAATATTTAAAATTTATACAAATTGAAAAAGGGTTAAGTGAAAATACGATTGGCGCTTATCGCAGAGATTTGAAAAAATATCAATTATATATGCAAGAACAAAAAATTGCTCATATTGATTTTATAGATAGACAAACAATACAAGAATGCCTTGGTTCTCTAATAGATCAAGGCGCTTCCGCAAAATCCATTGCAAGATTTATTTCAACAATACGTAGTTTTCATCAATTTGCTTTACGCGAAAAATATGCTGCTAAAGATCCCACCGTTTTAATTGAAACGCCTAAGTACGAGAAAAAACTTCCAGATGTTTTAGATGTTGAAGAAGTAATTCAGTTACTAGAAACACCGGATTTAACTAAAAATAATGGGTATCGCGATCGTACAATTTTAGAGTTATTATATGCAACAGGCATGCGTGTTACTGAATTAATACAAATCGAGATAGATGATGTCAACTTAATTATGGGATTTGTTAAAGTTTACGGTAAAGGGAACAAAGAGAGAATCATTCCATTAGGTGACACTGTCATTGAATATTTAGATACTTATATCAATACTGTTAGACCTCAATTACTTAAAAAAACGGTAACGAATGTACTGTTTTTGAATTTGCATGGTCGACCTTTGACACGTCAAGGTATATGGAAGCTAATTAAACAATATGGTTTAAGAGCGAATATTACTAAAACTTTGACCCCACACACATTAAGACACTCGTTTGCTACACATTTATTAGAAAATGGCGCAGATTTACGAGCAGTTCAGGAGATGTTAGGTCATTCTGATATTTCTACTACTCAGTTATATACACATGTTTCTAAAACTCAAATCAGACAGATGTATAACCAATTTCATCCGAGAGCCTAGACCACAAATAAATACTCTTAAATTGGGAGTGGATTAAGAGTACTTTCATAAAAGTTTCCAAAAAGATATTTTATAATTAATGTAAGTCGAGCTACTCTACATTTTATTTTAAATCCTTTCCACTCCTAATATTTTGTTTTTCAATCATCGCTTGATGTCTTGCAATGATTACATCACTTCTATCTCGTTTTTTATGATGATTAACTATATATTCATCTTGAGTTGAATGTGTTGTAAATTTGTAATCTGGATAAGTATTAATAATCTGTTTTTCAAAAATATTATTTACCGGTATGTATACAGGTTTAAAAGATTTTGAATCTTCAATGGATTTAATTTGACTTAAAATTAATGTTTTATAATCTTGCTCATTAAGTTGCAACAACGTTTTATCATTTGCTTTTTCAAAAGTGCCCAATGACTTTTTCAAAGTTACAAGTGCACCTTTTGTATTACCTCTTCTATAATGGTACATAGCAGTTGAAAATAAAATTAAACTCACTATGCCATCCTTTTTAGAAAAATTTATATTTGATTTCCATGCTTCTTCCAAAATATCATGACATAAGAAATAATGTTGGTGATTGTGAAAATAATAATAAAAATCGATTAGGGCTTTGTCCAATACATCTCATCCTTAATTTAATGTTTGTATTATTCATGCTATAATATTTTAGTAAATTATGCACGATAGAGATTCAATATGAGGACGATTAATATGTATGAAGTAAAATTAGATGCCTTTAATGGCCCATTAGATTTGCTACTCCACTTAATTCAAAAATATGAAATTGATATTTATGATATACCAATGAAATCATTAACAGAGCAATATATGCAATATGTCCACGCTATGAAGCAACTAGAAATTAATGTAGCTAGTGAATATTTAGTTATGGCTTCAGAGCTATTAATGATAAAAAGTAAATTATTACTCCCTCAACATGATGTAGACGATAACCTTGAAGAAGATCCACGTGAAGATTTGGTAGGTCGATTAATTGAATATCAAAATTATAAAGAATACACACAATTGTTAACTGAGAAAAAAGAAGAGCGAGAGCACTATTTTACTAAACACCCAACTGACTTATCCCATCTTGAGAAAAACGTCACATGGGATGAGAGCCAAACCTTAGATTTAACGGATTTAATTGTTGCTTATCAACGTGTTAAAAGCAGATTAGCTCTTAGTAAGCCTAAGACAGTTGAAATAATTAAAGAAAGTTTCACTATTCAACAAGCCACTGAAAAGGTAACGACACAATTAAAGCATCATACATCTTTTAACTTCTTCAGTTTATTTACTTTTAGCGAACCAATAGAACAGGTGGTTACTCACTTTTTAGCTATATTGGAGATGTCTAAATCAGGAGTAATCAACATAGAACAAGTTAGAAGTTTTGATGATATACGTATCATTAGAGGAGTGAATTTTAATATTGGATAAACACGGAATCATAGAAGCATTACTATACACAGCTGGGGATGAAGGGCTTGACGAAAAGCAATTATTAGAAATTCTCGATATTAATCAAGCTAAATTATCTGAATTAATTTCATCATACACCTCTAGTGGTTTGATAATTCAAAAATTTGGTTCAACATATATTTTAACTTCAAAAAAAGAAGCTTCACCTTATATTGAACAATTAATTGAACAAAAATCTAATATGAAGTTATCTCAAGCTGCAATGGAAACATTATCAATTATTGCATATAATCAGCCATTGAGTCGTAGTGACATAGAATTAATTAGAGGAATTAATTCTGATGGAGCAGTTAGAACATTAATTGCACGTGGATTAATTGAAGCTAAAGATGTAGAAAATTCTCGTAGTCATGCTTTACAAACAACGGATTTGTTTTTAAATGTATTTGGAATAGAAAAAATTGAAGATTTACCAACAACTGAAGAAGATGAAGAAGAAATGGAAGATTTCTTTAGTAATTTAGTAAATCAAAAAGGAGATACAAAATGAGTAAAGAATTAGAAAGGCTTCAAAAACGAATTGCTAATAGTGGATACACATCACGCAGAAAAGCTGAAACTTTAATTACCGAAGGCAAAGTTAAAGTTAACGGGCAAACCGTAACTGAATTAGGTACTAAAGTAAAAAGTTCTGATACAGTTGAGGTTGAAGGGATTAAAATTGAACAAGAAGACAAAATGTATATTTTGTTCTATAAACCAACTCAAGTTATAACAAGTGTGTCTGACGATAGAGGACGAACTGTGGTTACTGACTACTTTAAAGATTTAGAGACAAGAATTTATCCTGTTGGTAGATTAGATTATGATACATCAGGATTATTGTTACTTACTAATGATGGCGAATTTACAAACTTAATGACTCACCCAAGATATCATATTCAAAAAAAATATGTGGCTAAATTAAAAGGTTACCTCATGAGAGAAGAAGTTAAAGCTTTAGAAAATGGGATTGAACTTGAAGATGGTTTTACTCAACCAGCTCAAGTCAAAGTAAAAAAGCAAGATAAAGATAAAAATATTACACTTGTAGAAATCACTATTAGTGAAGGACGAAATCGACAAGTTCGTCGTATGTTCGAGCATTTTGGACATCAAGTTGATAAATTAACAAGAATTGAGTTCGGCAACTTGAATCTTAAAGGATTAAATGCAGGTGAGGGCAGAGTACTGACACCTCATGAAGTTAAAGTACTAAGACATATGGCAGAAAATGGAAAATAAATGAAGTAAATTTTACAATAGCAAGAGAAATTAAATGATATTAATTTCTCTTGCTATTTTTTTCACAAAGTTAACTTTAAAGTAAAGCTTTCAATCATGCTGTATGCTATAATAATGAGTGAATTGAGCATGTGTAGGAGGTATAAACATAATGACAAATGAAATATTAATTGTAGACGATGAGGATAGAATCAGAAGATTATTAAAACTATACCTAGAGAGAGAATCGTTTACGATTCATGAAGCAAGTAATGGCAAAGAAGCTTATAATCTTGCTATTGAAAATGACTATGCGTGCATACTTTTAGACTTGATGTTACCAGAAATGGATGGTATTGAAGTAGCATCTAAGTTACGTGAACATAAAGACACGCCTATTATTATGCTTACAGCTAAAGGCGAAGAAACAAATAGGGTAGAAGGATTTGAGTCTGGCGCAGATGATTATATCGTCAAACCATTCTCACCAAGAGAGGTTGTTCTAAGAGTAAAAGCATTATTACGTAGAACGCAATCTTCTAAACCTGAACAAAGTGAACCTCATGCAAGAGATGTTATTGAATTTAATCATTTAATTATTGATAATGATGCGCATCGAGTATTAGCAGATAACCAACAAGTTAATTTAACTCCAAAAGAGTACGAATTACTTATTTATTTAGCTAAGACGCCTAATAAAGTGTTTGATCGTGAACAACTTTTAAAAGAAGTATGGCATTATGAATTTTATGGTGATTTAAGAACAGTAGACACTCATGTTAAACGCCTGCGTGAGAAACTAAATCGTGTATCAGAAGATGCTGCACATATGATTCAAACTGTTTGGGGTGTTGGTTACAAATTCGAGGTAAAGTCTAATGACGAACCGACTAAATAGTGTGGTAATAAAACTGTGGTTAACTATACTTTTCATAGTAACGACAGTTTTAATTTTATTAAGTGCGGCATTAATTACTTTTATACAATACTACTACACACAGCAAACTGAAAATGCTATAAGAGAAGATGCGTCTAGAATCAGCCACTTAGTTGAACAAGCTGATAATAAAACTTTAGCCATAGAACACAGCCAACAATTAATAGATGGATCAGGTGGCGTTATTATAATGGCTAATAAGTCTTCAAGTATTAAAAGTTCAAATAGCAATACTAAAGACAAAATGCTTGAAGAGATACACAAGAATTCGCAATTCCAACGCGTCTTCTCTCAAGGAAAGTCTACCACTCAAAATATAACAATAAGTAACAACGGTAATTCCCATTCCTATATTTTGTTAGGCTATCCTATGAAAGCGCAAGAAAATGCAAATTCAAAATATAGTGCAGTATTCATTTATCAAGATTTAAAGTCTATTGAAGATACTAATAATGCAATTACCATTATCATTTTAATCACCGCCATTATATTTATCGCTGTTTCAACAATATTTGCATTCTTTTTATCAAATAGAATTACTAAACCTTTACGACAACTTAGAACTCAAGCTATTAATATTTCTAAAGGTGATTATTCAAAACAGACAAGTGTTTCAACTAAAGATGAGATAGGCGAATTATCACATACGTTTAATAATATGAGTTCTGAAATACAAGAGAATATAGAGGCACTTTCAACTCAAAAAAATATAAGAGATAGTTTGATTAATTCTATGATTGAAGGTGTATTGGGTTTAAATGATAAGAGGGAAGTTATTCTTTCAAATAAAATGGCTGACGATATTATCAAATCAATAGACAAAACTGTATATAAAGAAATTGAAAAGCAAATTGAAACTACAATTGTTTCAAAAGACACCGAATTTCAAGAATATGAGATTAACAACAAATATTACGTCATAATCATGAGTTATGTAGAGAGAATTCAACAAGATGGCCGTAGTGGAATTGTAGTCATTATAAGAGATATGACTAATGAACATAATTTAGATCAGATGAAGAAAGATTTCATTGCCAATGTTTCACATGAATTACGTACACCTATTTCGTTATTACAAGGTTATACTGAATCAATTGTAGATGGTATTGTCACTGAACCAGAAGAAATTCGAGATTCTTTATCAATTGTATTAGATGAAACGAAACGTTTAAATCGATTAGTAAATGAATTATTAAATGTGGCTCGCATGGATGCAGAGGGTTTAACTGTTAATAAAGAAAAACAACCTATTAAACCTTTACTATCTAAAATGCAAATGAAATATAGACAACAGGCTGAGGATTTAGAATTAAATATGTCATTAGAACCAAACATCGGTGATGAATTGTGGGAATACGATGCCGATCGCATAGACCAAGTTCTAACAAATTTAATTGACAATGCCACACGTTATACTCAACCAGGTGATTCAATATCAATTACAACAACTACGGATGATTCCTATCAAACGTTGTACATTAAAGATACTGGGAGTGGCATATCTCCAGAGCATCTTGAACTCGTATTCGACAGATTTTATAAAGTAGAGGCTTCAAGAACTAGAGGTAAACAGGGAACTGGTTTAGGACTATTTATATGTAAAATGATAATCGAAGAACATGGTGGTACTATTAAAGTTGAAAGTGAAGTAAACAAAGGTACAACATTCATAATTAAGTTACCAAAGCCTAAAAATTAATATGCCTATTAATATATTTATTTTATCTAAGAGCAAGAGCCTGGGACATAAATAATATGATGATGCTATTTTGCAAATTCGCAGTAGCTGACTGAACTGAAAATGCGCTTAAATCAAGCTTTTTTCAGTTCTATTCATCCTTGCGGGCGGGGCCCCAACAAAGAGAATTTCACTAAGAAATTCTACAAGCAAAGCAAGTTGGGAGTGGGACGACGAATTTAAAAAGAATTCTGTCCCACTCCCATTTCTCTTTTTTAAATAAGTCTAAGCACCATTATTGCGCAATGCTTTCACATAAGGTAATATAAAGATTAAATTAATCAATTATATAATTCATCTTCGGGGTAGGGTGCAATTCCCAACCGGCAGTAAATTAAGCCTGCGACCCGCTTCTTTGAAGTGGCTGATTCAGTGGAAATCTGAAGCCGACAGTATAGTCTGGATGGGAGAAGATGGAGGTTTTTTTGTTGTGCAAAATTATCTCCTATTCTATGTAAGATGAATGGAAGGAGAAAATTAAATATGCAACAAAACAAACGTCTTATCACTATTAGCATGTTAAGTGCCATAGCGTTTATTTTAACATTCATTAAATTTCCGCTACCTTTTTTACCACCATACTTAACATTAGACTTTAGTGATGTTCCAACTTTATTAGCAACATTTCTTTTAGGTCCCGTTGCTGGTATTTTAGTAGCACTTATCAAAAATATACTTAATTTTTTATTCAATATGGGAGATCCTGTTGGTCCAGTTGCCAATTTTTTAGCAGGTGTTAGTTTCTTGTTATCCGCTTATTATGTAACTAAGCGTCAGGGCCGTCAAGGAGATACACCACGTTCATTGGTTATGGGGCTAGCTATAGGTACTATAGTGATGACTATCGTACTTAGTATACTGAATTACTTTGTTTTACTTCCACTATATGGAATGATTTTTAATTTAGGTGATGTCTTTAACAATCTAAAAATTATCATTTTATCAGGTGTTATACCTTTCAATATTATAAAAGGTATCGTGATTTCAATTATATTTGCGCTTTTATACAGAAGATTAAAACGCGTATTATCATAAAAAACCTCCTAATGTTGAACTCATTATTCAACATTAGGAGGTTTCATTATTAATTCACTCATAATATGTGACTATTCAAATTTAAGAGCATCACCATCAAATGGTTCTTCTTCAATCTTAATTGAATCAGTCGGACAACCTTCAAGTGCATCTTCCATATCTTCGTATAATTCTTCTGGTACTTCTGCAGTACCTTGATTATCATCAAGGATTACGAAAGCAATACCTTCGTCGTCATAATCGTAAATGTCAGGTGCAGCAGCACCACATGCTCCACAAGCAATACATGTATCCATATCAACGATTGTATATTTTGCCAAATTCTTCGCCTCCTTTGATAAAAATGCTACACTAGTATAACAAATGTTAAATAACACTTCGATTAATTTATCTACTATTCTATTAGTTATATAAAGTGAGGATTCATTAATGCATTCAATTATTACATATGCATCAAATCATTCATTCGATTATAAAACCAACAAAAGTATTTATAATATTTTGAATGGAAAAAAATCACATCAAACATTTTTTGATGCATGTTCCCAACAACTTTTATCATTATATCATAGTTTACCTAAATTAAAATATCCGTCTTTTGAGCGATTTTTAGATACCTATGATAATCAAAATACTGACATTACAATTCATCCAAGATATACATACGATAGTATGATCCAAACTTTTAGTTGTATTCAATTACTAATCCAAACTATAACTCATTTTAAAAACAACCACTTAAACTTTATACCAATTACACAACAAATAACTGTTCAAAGTAGAGTAAAACAAATCTATTCAAAAATACTGGAACAAAATTTAGTTGATGATTTTGAAAAAGAAATCGAGCAACTCTTTCATTTTATTGATGAAAAATGTAGTAACAACTGTTTAATCCATTATTACCTACAAGGTTATGAAGAACCTATGTATACGCGACAGCAGGTTTCGTTAATAGAAGATATACCTGTAACTAAGTTATTTGTACTTGAACTCAATAATTTAGTGCAAATGATGTTTGCATTAGAAAACGATAAACAATTTCCTATATTAACTCAAACAATCATACTACCGAATTTGTTAAATAAAACGACAATTACGTATCATCAATTACTCAAAGGACTTTCTATGGATGAGGTTGCAGTGACCCAAAATGTTAAAATTAACACAATCGAAGATCACGTTCTTGAATTATTTATAAAAGGATATTTTTTAGAATATCAAACCTTTGTTAATGGACCACAAACAAGTGAATTTATAGCATTCTATGATCAAAACAGAGGACATAAATTAAAATTTTATAAAGAAGAATTTGATCAATTATCTTATTTTCAAATTAAATTGTTAATAGTCGGTATTGAAAGAGGTGAATTGAGTGCTTGAAGAAAAATTGAAAGAATGGTTCGGATTCTCATCATTTAATCCTGGTCAAAAAGAAATAATCGAAAGTGTAGTTAGTAAGAAAGATACTCTAGGTATTCTTCCTACGGGGAGTGGTAAAAGCTTATGTTACCAAATGCCAACCTATATGAAAGGAAAGCCAACATTAATAATATCTCCCTTAATTTCTCTTATGGATGACCAAGTGATGCAATTGAAAGCTCAAGGTGAGAAATTTGTTACTTCTATTCATTCAGGCATGGATGAAAATGAAAAACAACAAAACATAAATTCATTACACAAAAGTCGCTTTGTTTTTTTAAGTCCGGAATTTATTTTACAAACACAAAACTTTAAATTAATTAGGAATATTGACTTCGGATTAATTGTACTTGATGAGGCTCATTGTCTATCTGAATGGGGTTATGATTTCCGTCCTCATTATGCATTAATAGGGGAGATAACATCTCATTATAAAAATGCATCGATACTGGCTTTAACAGCTACAGCACCACCTCATTTAGAAAATGATTTAAATCTTATCTTATCTAGAAAATTAAATGTAATTAAGACTTCTATGAATCGAGAGAATATATCTTTTACTCACCTCAATTTTGAAAATGATGGTGATAAAATTAAGTGGCTGTTAAACTTTTTAGAGCAATCTGGTCCAACTATTATTTATGTTTCATCTAAAAAGGTCTGTCTAGAATTAGCCAATATGATATACCACCACGGTTATTTAACCGGTATTTATCATGGTGATTTGTCTTATCAAGAACGACATACTGTACAAAATCAATTTATGGAGAACTTTATACCCGTTATCGTGGCTACTAGTGCTTTTGGCATGGGTGTTAATAAAAAAGACATTAGAACAGTCATCCATTTTCATTTATCAACAAGTCCTTCAAATTACTTACAAGAAATTGGTAGAGCCGGGAGAGATAATTTGCAAAGCCAAGCGATTAGTCTATATCAGCCAGACGATAGCTATATATTAGAGACATTATTGTTTAGTGATGTGATAACTACTGAAGACATCGATGCTTTTGATATAGGAGCTTTTTTACCTCCTCAAAAGCAAGAAATACTAACCATATTGAGTCAAAGATATTCATCCAACGTACTCAAAACAATTTTTAACAATTCATTAATTCGAAAAAAATTAGGTTATCAAAGAATGATTGGTTATACATCCCTAGATCAATGTAGACGTCGTTATTTATTAGAATTTTTTGGTGATAATCCAACTCAACCTCAACAATGTTGTGATATAGATTCTAATTTGATGCCTATAAAAGTTACCAATAGAAAAAAAGTTAAAAGAAAATTAAGTTATACTGAAAAGTTAAAATATTTATTTAAAGTATAGTTGCTTTTCTTTACTAAATTTATTTTAAGAGGATATAATTATAATACTTAAAGTTTTTCAAGAAATATTTAAATACTATACATATTTCACGCTTTGTGGGGTATATGGTATGTGATATTTAAATAATTATTTAAGAGAGGATGATGACCGTGTCTAAAAATAATTTTAGAGATGATTTCGAAAAAAATCGTCAGTCTATTAATTCTGATGATCAATTCGAAGATAATACAAACGAGTTTGATGAAAATTCAAATGAGTCCAATGATTTTGATAATCAATCAGACCAACAATTCCCACCTAGAAACGCACAAAGACGTCAAAGAAGACGTAACCAAGCTACTAATAAAAACAGAAAATTTGATAATCAAAATTCTGATTCAAATGCTAATGGTTCACTTGATGATCGACACGATGAAGACTCTTTCAATGAGTTACAACACAATCAGCAAGAAGAGCATCTAGATAACGAGCCAATACATAAGGATGACAAACGTTCTTTTGATAGAGACTTTAATGATGATGCTTCACGTAGAAATAATCGTCATGAAGCATCAAATAGAAAACATGATAAAGACTATGATAATGATAGTTTGAATGATGATGATCGTCATCGTCGTAATCATGAAGAAAGTATCGATGAACGTCAAGATAATCAAAATCTTAAAGATCAACAAAACAAAAAGTCTCGACATGGCAAAGACGCTGCAATAGCTGGAGGTGCCGGAGTCGCTGGAGCTGCTGGTGCTAAAGCTGCAAAAGACAAACATAAAAAAGATACACATCATGACTCAAAATACAACGAACATAAAGATAATCATGATTTAAATAACGATAATAAATATGATCAAAACAGAAAACATGATAAAGACCTTCATGACGACCATCGTGACACCAAAGATAACCATTCTAAAGAAGAACCAAAAAAAGGTAATAAAGGTAAAAAAGCAGCAGTTGGTGCCGGTGCGGCTGGTGCGGCTGGCGCAGCTGGAGTAGCAGCTGCAAAACATAAAAAAGACCATAAAAATAATAATCAAAACCATGAAGATAATCATAGCCATAACAGAGATCATCAAGACGATCATAGAAATCATAAACATGACGATGGTAATGATGGATTCCAAGCTCACAATGGTAAAAAGAAACGTGGTCTAGCTGGTATTTTACTTCCACTTATCGCTTTATTACTTATTCTAGCGGCACTTGCTATCTTTATTGGAATGTATTTAAACAACGATAAAAAAGACAGCAACCAAGCAGATAACAAAACAGAACAAACTGCTAACAAAGATAACAACAAAGATAGTAAAGACAAAGCTAGTAATGATAGCGACAAAGACAAAGCAAGCAGTGACAAAGATAAAGACAAAGCAACTAATGATGACGACTCAAATGACAAAGCTACAACAGACAATGAATCATCTAGTAATTCAAGTGATGATAATAGTAGCACTTCAGATAATAGTACTTCATCAAACTCATCTGATAACAGTTCATCATCAGATAATAATGCTAGTAACTCAAATAGTGACAATAACAATGGTAACTCTCAAGCTACTTCAAACAGTAGCAGTCAAAGTAACAGCAATAATAATCAATCAAATAGTTCTAATTCAGGACAACAAACTCACGTAGTATCAGGTAATGAAAACTTATACCGTATCGCTATTCAATACTACGGAGAAGGTACTGTTGAAAATGTAAATAAACTTAAACAAGCTAATGGCTTATCAAGTAATAACATTTCTAATGGTCAAAAATTAATAATCCCACAATAACTTAGTTATCATTCATAAGAGACTGAAACAAAATTGTTTCAGTCTTTTTTTGTTTCAATGCACATATAATTTTAATTTTATATAAATATTGTGAGTGCTATTCTATTTAGAAATAGCGAAACAACTGCTATAATATATGGGTGATTAAAGGAGGCCAATGACATGCAAAGCATAGAAAGTATTATTATCGGCGGAGGCCCATGCGGTTTAAGTGCTGCTATTGAACAAAAAAGAAAGGGTATTGATACATTAGTCATCGAAAAAGGGAATGTTGTAGATGCTATATATAAATATCCAACACACCAAACATTTTTCTCATCTAGTGATAAATTAAGTATCGGTGATATTCCTTTTATCGTCGAAGAAAGTAAACCTCGACGCAATCAAGCACTAGTATATTATAGAGAAGTTGTTAAACATCATCAGTTAAATGTTCATGCATTTGAAGAAGTACTCACTGTTAAAAAAATTGACAATAAATTCACTATAACAACTACTAAAGATGTTTATGAGTGTAAATTTTTAACTGTTGCAACCGGTTATTATGGTCAACATAATAATTTAGAGGTTAAAGGGGCAGAACTTCCTAAAGTACAACATTATTTTAAAGAAGCACACCCGTTTTTTAATTTAGATGTTACTGTCATAGGTGGTAAAAATTCTGCTGTTGACGCTGCATTAGAATTAGAAAAAGCTGGTGCAAATGTAACTGTACTTTACAGAGGTAATCGATATTCAGCTGCCATTAAACCATGGATATTGCCAAATTTTGAATCGTTAGTTAATCATGAAAAAATCACTATGGAGTTCAATGCGAACGTTACTGAAATAACAGAGAATAGCGTGATTTATGAAAAGAACGGTAAAGTTACAGAGATACCTAATGATCATGTATTTGCAATGATAGGGTATCACCCTGATTACGACTTCTTAGAATCTATTGGAATTGAAATTAATACAAATGAATATGGAACTGCTCCAGTTCATAACAAAGAAACTTTTGAGACAAATGTTGAGAATTGCTATATTGCTGGCGTAATTGCTGCAGGTAATGATAATAATGCAATCTTTATTGAAAATGGTAAATATCATGGCGGGATTATTACTCAGAGTATTTTAAGTAAAAAGCAAACACCACTTGAAAGTTAAGGACAGAAGTATAAAACAGCAGTATAGTTGATAAGAGCTGAGAACGACGCAACATTAGTGTCTTCTCAGCTCTTATCATCCTTATGAAGATAAATTAATATAATACCAAAAGATTATTAAGTAGTAACTTCTCAAGCAAACCAAATTAAATCACATTATTTTTCTAAAATCTTGTAATTAATTTTGCTTTTCAAAATAATTTTTTAATTCTACAATATTGAGTTGATTACTTAGGCCAATTAGTAACTTAAGTCTTGCTTTAGGACCATTTAATCCATTTGAAAATATTAAACCTTTATTCGCTAATTGAAAGCCTCCACCTTCATAGGCATATACTGGACTTACAATCCCATTAAATGATCTAGAAACTAATACAATAGGTATATTATTATTTAAACAAGATTGGACTCCTTTCAAGCAACTTGGAGGTAAATTTCCTTGGCCTAAAGCTTCAATGACGATACCATCTACGTTTTGTTGGGCATAAAAATTAAATATGTCACTTTCCATGCCCATATAAGCTTTTATCAATGGTACTTTCAACTGATGATTTATTATTTTAAATGACTGTTGTTTATAAGGTTGATTATAGAATTGAACATTATCTTTAGTTAATATTCCTAATGGTCCTTGATTTGGACTTTGGAAGGTATTGATGTTAGAAGTATGCGTCTTCGTTACATTTCTAGCAGTATGTATTTCATCATTGAATACGACCATAACGCCTTTGTCATTTGCATCACTAGAAGAGGCTACACGAATTGATGAAATGAAATTATATAATCCATCGGAACCAATTTCATTGGAAGATCTCATTGCACCAGTTATAACAACAGGACATCTAATGTCTATTAATAAATCTAAAAGGTATGCAGTCTCTTCAAGAGTATCAGTACCATGTGTAACTACAAAACCATCATATTTATCTGTCTCATTAGCTTCAATAATTATATTTCTCAACTTCTCGACATTTTGAATCGTTATATGAGGAGACGGAATGTTAAATGGATGAATTTCATCAACATTAGCGTATTGGCCAATAATATCTCTATGAAGAGATATTGGATTCACATCATTTGTTACTACTTGACTAAATTGGTTTTGGGACATGCTTATTGTGCCACCAGTATGTATAACTAATAATCTTTTCATTTCGTTCCTCCTATTTTTAATTTACATATTTATGATAAAATAATACAAATAAAACAACAAGGAAGGATAAATAATATGGACTTAATAAATATTGCCTTGGATGGTCCTGCAGCTGCAGGTAAAAGTACTATTGCACGACAAGTAGCTAGTAAATTGTCTATGATTTACGTTGATACAGGTGCAATGTACCGTGCGATTACTTATAAATATCTTCAAAATGATAACCCAGAGGATTTTAAAACACTCGTTAATCAAACGACGTTGGAATTAACCTATGACAAAAGTAAAGGACAACGAATTTTATTAGATAATCAAGACGTCACTGATTTTTTAAGAGAAAATGATGTAACTCAAAATGTATCTTATGTTGCTTCTAAAGAACCTGTTAGAACATTTGCAGTTGAAAAGCAGAAAGATCTAGCAGCTAAAAAAGGAATTGTTATGGATGGCCGAGATATTGGCACAGTAGTATTACCAGATGCAGAATTAAAAGTGTTCATGATCGCTTCAGTTGAAGAAAGAGCTGAAAGACGTCAAAAAGAAAATGAACAAAGAGGTATCCCATCAACACTATCGCAATTAAAAAAAGAAATAGAAGAAAGAGATCATTACGATATGAATCGGGACATTTCACCTTTAAAAAAAGCTGATGACGCCGTTACAGTGGATACAACTGGTAAAACGATTGAAGAAGTAACTGAAGAAATAATGACTTTGGTTAACAATATTTAGATAAATAATGACAGCTATTTAGAGTGATTCGTACTTAACTAAGTTTAAAGTGCGAATTATTTTAAATAGCTATTTTTATTCTATATAATTAAAAGTGGTAACTATTAAGCACTTTTTTAATCGTATAACATATATTTAGTTCGTATAAAAATTATAAATTTTCAAAAGTTACAAATCAGTTAAATTTTCATTTTATAATTTTAATAATTGATAATTTTTTTAAGAACTTATGAAACTAAAGGGGAATTTCTTGACAATTCTACTGGTTTATAAGATGTTATATGTATGTAGTGTATAAGGAGGCAAACAAGATGACTGAAGAATTCAATGAATCAATGATTAATGATATTAAAGAAGGTGACAAAGTCACTGGTGAGGTTCAACAAGTTGAAGACAAACAAGTCGTAGTTCATATTAATGGTGGCAAATTCAATGGAATCATTCCAATTAGCCAACTTTCAACTCATCATATTGAGAACCCAAGTGAGGTAGTTAAACAAGGTGATGAAATTGAAGCATATGTTACTAAAATCGAAGTTGATGAAGAAAATGACTCAGGTGCGTATATTCTTTCAAAACGTCAACTTGAAACTGAAAAATCATATGAATATTTACAAGAAAAACTTGATAATGACGAAATAATTGAGGCTAAAGTTACAGAAGTAGTTAAAGGTGGCCTGGTTGTAGATGTAGGTCAACGCGGTTTTGTACCAGCTTCACTAATTTCAACTGATTTCATTGAAGATTTCTCTGTATTCGATGGACAAACTATTCGCATTAAAGTAGAAGAATTAGATCCTGAAAATAATAGAGTCATTTTAAGCCGTAAAGCAGTAGAGCAAGCTGAAAATGATGTGAAAAAAGCTTCTTTATTAGAATCACTTAATACTGGTGATGTTATTAAAGGTAAAGTCGCTCGTCTAACTAACTTTGGTGCTTTTGTTGATATCGGTGGCGTAGATGGCTTAGTCCACGTTTCTGAATTATCTCATGAACATGTTGATTCTACAGAAGATGTAGTTTCTGTAGGTCAAGAGGTAGATGTAAAAGTTAAGTCTGTAGAAAAAGATGTTGAACGTATTTCACTTTCTATCAAAGATACGTTACCTACACCATTTGAAAGCATTAAAGGACAATTTCATGAAGATGATGTTATTGAAGGTAAAGTTGTGCGTTTAGCTAACTTCGGTGCTTTCGTTGAAATTGCTCCAGGTGTTCAAGGTTTAGTGCATATTTCAGAAATTGCTCATGAACATATTGGCACACCAGGTGAAAAACTTGAGCCAGGACAACAAGTTAATGTTAAAATTTTAGGTATAGATGAAGAAAATGAACGTATCTCACTTTCAATTAAAGCTACATTACCTAAAGAAGACGTTGTTGAGAGCGATGATGCTACAACTCAATCATACTTAAGTAATGATTCAAATGAAGACAACCCAACATTAGGTGATGTCTTTGGCGATAAATTTAAAGACTTAAAATTTTAATCTCAAGTTATCATACAAACTCATTCCCAATTAAAGTTTAAGACTTTAATTGGGAATTTTCATTTTCTCACAATTTAATGGATCATAATGGTAATTAAATTATGAAATGTAGCGAGATTTATTGTTTTAAAAACCATATTTTTGCTTAACTTGCATACTTTGTTTGAAATAAGTAGGTCATATGATAAAATTATAGAGATTTTAGAAAGAGAGGAAGTTAGCTTATGACGAAACCTATTGTAGCTATTGTAGGTAGGCCTAATGTAGGGAAATCTACAATATTTAATAGAGTAGTAGGTGAACGTGTTTCAATTGTCGAAGACACACCTGGTGTTACACGTGATAGAATTTATTCATCAGGCGAATGGTTAACACATGAATTTAATATTATTGATACTGGTGGAATAGAAATAGGAGATGCTCCATTTCAAACCCAAATAAGAGCACAAGCTGAAATCGCAATTGATGAAGCAGATGTCATTATCTTTATGGTGAATGTTCGAGAAGGTTTAACCCAAAGTGATGAAATGGTTGCACAGATGCTATATAAATCTAAAAAGCCTGTTGTATTGGCCGTTAATAAAGTAGATAACCCTGAAATGAGAAATGACATTTTTGACTTTTACTCATTAGGTTTTGGAGATCCATATCCAATATCAGGATCACACGGCTTAGGTTTAGGGGATTTATTAGATGAGGTAGTTAAACACTTTAATGATGAAACTGAAGATCCATATGATGAAGATACTATAAGACTATCGATAATCGGTCGTCCTAATGTAGGAAAATCTAGTTTAGTAAATGCAATTCTTGGTGAAGAACGCGTTATTGTATCAAACGTTGCAGGAACTACTAGAGATGCTGTTGATAGTGAATACAGTTATGATGGACAAGATTATGTTTTAATAGATACAGCAGGTATGCGTAAAAAAGGGAAAGTGTATGAATCAACTGAAAAATATTCAGTACTACGTGCACTTAAAGCAATTGAACGTTCTAATGTAGTCTTGATTGTAATCGATGCTGAGGAAGGTATAATCGAGCAAGATAAACGTGTTGCAGGATATGCTCACGAAGAAGGTAAAGCAGTTGTCATTGTAGTGAATAAATGGGACACAGTTGACAAAGATAGTAACACAATGAAGAAATTTGCTGATGATGTCAGAAATCAGTTCCAATTTTTAGATTATGCTCAAATTGCTTTTGTTTCTGCTAAGGAAGGCACTCGTTTACGCACGTTATTCCCATATATTAATGAAGCAAGCGAAAACCATAAAAAACGTGTTCAAAGTTCTACTTTAAATGAAGTTGTCACTGACGCCATATCTATGAATCCTACGCCAACAGATAAAGGCCGTCGTTTAAATGTATTCTATACTACACAAGTAGCTATCGAGCCTCCAACATTTGTTGTATTCGTTAATGATGTCGAACTAATGCATTTTTCTTACAAACGTTACCTTGAAAATCAAATCCGTCATGCATTTGGTTTTGAAGGAACACCTATTCACATCATTCCAAGAAGAAGAAACTAAGAAGGAGATAAAACTATGACTAAAATTACTGTTTTTGGTATGGGAAGTTTTGGTACTGCATTAGCTAATGTATTAGCTGAAAATGGACATACTGTTTTAATGTGGGGAAAAAATGAAGATAGTGTGAAAGAATTAAATGATCACCATCAAAATAAACGCTATCTAAAAGATGTCGTTTTAAATAGTAGTATTAAAGCAACCAGTGATATTAAAGAAGCCGTGAATTTTACTGATATATATTTAATGGCTCTACCAACTAAAGCAATGCGCGAAGTTACAAGTGAAATTGATAATTTAATTGATACTAAGAAAACTTTTATACATGTTGCAAAAGGAATAGAAAATGATACATTCAAACGTGTTTCAGAAATGATTGAAGATTCAATTTCAGAAGAACACAATGGTGGTATCGGTGTTTTATCAGGTCCTAGTCACGCAGAAGAAGTAGTGATTAAACAACCAACTACAGTCGCCGCATCATCAAAAGATGAAAAAGTTAGCAAACTGATTCAAGATTTATTTATGAATGATTATTTACGTGTATACACTAATAATGATTTAGTCGGTGTTGAACTAGGAGGAGCATTAAAAAATATCATTGCAGTTGCGAGTGGTATTGTAGCCGGCATGGGCTATGGTGATAATGCTAAAGCTGCTTTAATGACACGAGGTTTAGCTGAAATAAGCAGATTAGGTGAAAAATTAGGTGCTGATCCAATGACATTTTTAGGTCTTGGTGGTATTGGAGATCTAATTGTTACTTGTACATCAACGCATTCACGTAATTACACTTTAGGATTTAAATTAGGACAAGGCCAAACGATGGATGAAGCTTTAAATGAAATGAATATGGTAGTAGAAGGAATTTATACTACTAATTCTGTATACCATTTAGCTAAACAACAAAATGTTGATATGCCTATAACTAATGCACTTTACAAGGTTTTATTCGAAGATAATCCGGTTAAAGACAGTGTTAAAGATTTAATGGGAAGAGATAAAAAATCTGAATAAAGTGTAATATTACTCATTATCAAAAATTTTTCGCAGATTTGTACATAAAATACTGATATTTCAGTGTTTTAAGTGCATAAATTATTGCGGTAACATTAATTGTTGTGTTAAAGTCATAGCATAATGATATAAAGATATCATTATCATTCATCTGGAGGTGAACTCGTAATGAATAAAACTGATTTAATTAATGCAGTTGCAGAACAAGCTGATTTAACTAAAAAAGAAGCTGGTTCAGCTGTAGATGCTGTTTTCGAATCAATCCAACAATCACTTTCTAAAGGTGAAAAAGTTCAATTAATTGGTTTCGGAAACTTTGAGGTTCGTGAACGTGCTGCACGTAAAGGACGTAACCCTCAAACAGGTAAAGAAATTGAAATTCCTGCAAGTAAAGTTCCAGCATTTAAAGCTGGTAAAGCATTAAAAGATGCTGTTAAATAATTTACTTAAAAGCCCTATAAAGGGCTTTTTTTTATACATAAATCATTATAGAGAATTAATGCATATAATTTATTACTATATTATGAAAGTTGTTATTCCTTAATAGCTTTTCAATTCAATAAATAAAGTAATTGTAACGTTAAGTCACTATATTTTATTTTTATTCATATAATGTTAAGATGTATAGTGATAATAACGTGAGGTGTGAACATGGAAAGAACTATAAGCAAATTAAATAGACAAATTAATCAAAAGCTTAAGGGAATTCATGACTATGAAGCTATTAACATAAACTCTAGATTGGGTGAATTATTAGATTGTTATGATATTCCTGAGAATGCTAAACTTGCTTGCCTCACTATCGATACTTCAATGAAACACCTTGATGAAATTACTCAAAATCAAAAGTCAAAGAAATCTATTTTGATTGGTGATTTGCTAAGTGCTCATTTTTATACGTTGTTAGCTGAAATAAATGATCCAACTTTTCAATTAGCAATGAGTAAAGCAATCGTTAAATCTAATGAATTAAAATCATCATTACATCATCAAGTAATAGAAACTGAAGATATCTATGATGCAATTATTGAAATAGAAACAATCTTCCCTAATATAACTTTGTCTCATTTCAGTAAAGAACAAGTAACCCCTTTAAATTTGTATCAAAAATTAATTCCTGAGGTTGATGATTACTATCCACCTTACCTTAAAATGTATCAAGCCGCTGATGTACATCAGTTTTTAAAAGATATCAATCAAAGTTATATAGAGAAAAGTAGAGGTAATATTAATGACTGAAAATAATGCAAAAAAAGAACAAGTTCATACAGTCTTTCAAAATATTTCAAGTAAATATGATTGTTTAAATAACATAATTAGTTTCGAACAACACAAAGTATGGCGTAAACATGTAATGAAAGATATGCACGTTAAAGTTGGTAGTAAAGCACTTGATGTTTGTTGTGGTACCGCTGATTGGACAATAGCCTTAAGTAAAGCAGTTGGTGCTCATGGTGAGGTGACAGGTTTAGACTTTAGTGAAAACATGTTAGAAGTTGGTAAAGAAAAAACTAAACACATGAACAATATTCATTTAGTACATGGCGATGCAATGAATTTACCGTTTGAAGATAATTCATTTGATTATGTAACTATTGGTTTCGGTCTACGTAACGTACCTGATTATTTAGTTGCATTAAAAGAAATGAACAGAGTCTTAAAGCCAGGTGGAATGATTGTTTGTCTGGAAACAAGTCAACCAACAATGCCTGTGTTTAAACAAGTTTATAAATTGTACTTTAAATTTGTAATGCCAGTATTTGGTAAATTATTTGCCAAATCAAAAGAAGAATATGAATGGTTACAACAATCTACGTTCGATTTTCCAGATAAGGATAAGTTAAAACAATTGTTTGAACAAGCTGGCTTTAATAAAATTAAAATCCGTAGCTTTACAGGTGGCGTTGCTGCAATGCATCTAGGCTATAAACAAAAAAGTTCGACTAAATAAAAGGTGATTAACGTGGCAAAGTTAAACATGAATAGCGAGATAAAAAATGTAGAAAAACGCCTTCAAAAAGCTATTGAAAGCAATGATCCAATATTACGTGAAGCCTCATCACACTTGCTTTCTTCAGGAGGCAAAAGAGTTAGACCTGCATTTGTTATATTAAGTAGTCAATTCGGTCCACAAAAGAAAACAGAAGACACGTATCGCGTCGCAGTTGCATTAGAGTTAATTCATATGGCAACGCTCGTTCATGATGATGTTATAGATAAGAGTGACAAACGACGTGGACGATTAACCATAGTAAAAAAATGGGATGTTACTACTGCAATACTAACTGGAAACTTTCTACTAGCATTAGGACTGGAACATTTATCTGAAATTCGTGGCAATCGAATTCATCACATAATTTCAAATTCAATTGTAAATGTAGGACTTGGTGAGTTATTCCAATTTCAAGATCAATTTAATAGCGAACAAAGTATTACTAACTATCTGAGACGTATCAATAGAAAAACAGCATTATTAATTCAGCTAGCAACTGAAGTAGGAGCAATTACTTCAGAAGCTAATGATGAAACCATTCGAAAACTTAAAATGATAGGTCATTATATTGGTATGAGTTTCCAAATAGTAGATGATATTTTGGATTTCACTAGCACTGAAAAAAAACTTGGCAAACCAGTTGGTAGTGATTTAATGAATGGACATATAACGTTACCAGTTTTACTTGAAATGAAAAAAGATACGTCATTTAAGAAAAAAATTGCTGCACTAAATCATCAATCTGAATCTCAAGAGTTTAAACCTCTAATTGAACAGATTAGAAATTCTTATAGTATCAAAGAATCAAAAGCAATTAGTGATAAATATTTAGCTAAGGCGCTTAAGTTAATTGATGAACTTGATGAACCCAATGCTCAAAGTCTTTTTATTAAATTAATAAAGAAAATGGGATCACGTAGTGTTTAGAATGAATAAATATTGAAAGCGCTTTAACAACCTGTTACTATTGAATAGTAGCAGGTTGTTTGTTACACAAAATTACTATACATAAATAAACATTTATATTTTAAGTCTTAAATTAATCAGACTTAATTCACAGGGGGATCAATTACGATGGAAAGAACTTTCTTAATGATTAAACCAGATGCAGTACAACGTAATTTAGTGGGAGAAATTATTTCACGTATTGAAAGAAAAGGGTTAAAACTTGTCGGTGCTAAATTAATGACAGTTCCTCAATCTCTAGCTGAAGAACACTATTCTGAACATACTGACAAGCCATTCTATGGTAAATTAATTTCATTTATTACTTCAGCACCTGTTTTTGCGATGGTTGTCGAAGGTGAAGACGCTGTAGATGTATCAAGACATATTATAGGTAAAACAAATCCTTCTGAAGCTACGCCAGGTTCTATAAGAGGAGATTTAGGTTTAACAGTAGGAAGAAACGTAATTCATGGTTCTGATTCAGTTGAATCAGCACAAAGAGAGATTAATTTATGGTTCAAAGAAGAGGAATTAAGTAGCTACGAAGCACCTAGAGATACTTGGTTATACGAATAGTAAATTCAAATATTTAATAAGAGCTTACAATTCAAATTAGCTTTAGTTGATTGAAATAAGTAATTTCTCAAATTTAGCATATATCTTTTTAGTCAACATTTTAAAGGTAGGACAATGAATTCAAAATGAATTCTGTCCTACCTTCTTTTTTTAATTTGAATATATAATCACTAATCTATCGTTTGATAATTATTAAAATATTCTAATAAATTAAAAAATAACTGTAGCACACTAGTTATGTTATAAGGTTGAATGTGATATGATAACACATATCACAATTTAACGTAGTAAAGGGAAAGGAGCGTATTCTCATGAGATATTTAACATCTGGAGAATCACATGGTCCTCAATTAACAGTAATTATTGAAGGTGTGCCTGCTAATTTAGAAATTAAAGCGGAAGATATAAATAAAGAAATGTTTAAACGTCAAGGTGGCTACGGTAGAGGACGTCGTATGCAAATTGAAAAAGATGCAGTAGAGATTGTATCAGGAGTCAGAAATGGATATACACTTGGTAGTCCAATTACGATTGTTGTCACAAATGATGATTTCACACATTGGAGAAATATTATGGGAATTGAGCCTATTTCTGATGAAGAAAGAGATAATATGAAACGTACGATTACAAAACCCCGTCCTGGACACGCAGATTTAATCGGTGGTATGAAATATAATCATAGAGATTTAAGAAATGTTTTAGAACGTTCATCGGCTCGAGAGACAGCAGCACGTGTTGCAGTAGGTGCAGTATCTAAAATTCTTCTAGAACAATTAGACATTCACATTTATAGTCGTGTTGTTGAAATTGGTGGTATTAAAGATGAAGGTTTATATGATACTGAAACATTCAAACAAAATATTGATAAGAATGACGTACGTGTAATTGATGAAACGATCGCTCAAAAAATGAGAGATAAAATTGATGCTGCTAAAAAAGATGGCGATTCCATTGGTGGTGTTGTTCAAGTTATGGTTGAAAATATGCCTGTTGCAGTCGGTAGTTATGTGCAATATGATCGTAAATTAGATGGTCGTATAGCACAAGGTGTTGTAAGTATTAACGCATTTAAAGGAGTAAGCTTCGGTGAAGGATTCAAAGCTGCTGAAAAACCAGGTAGCGAAATTCAAGACGAAATTTTATATGATAATGAAATTGGATTCTATAGAGGCTCCAATCATTTAGGTGGCTTTGAAGGTGGAATGACAAATGGTATGCCGATTATTGTTAATGGTGTTATGAAGCCAATTCCTACTTTATATAAACCACTTAATTCCGTTGATATTAATACTAAAGAAGACTTTAAAGCCACGATTGAACGTTCTGACAGTTGTGCAGTACCTGCAGCAAGTGTTGTTTGTGAACATGTTGTTGCTTTTGAGATTGCTAAAGCCATTACAGAAGAGTTTCAATCCAATCATATCGATCAGCTAAAAGCCCAAATTGATGAACGAAGACGCCTTAATATTGAATTTTAATAAAATATTAGGTAAGGAACGAGGTATTTCATATGCAATTACAAACAACCTATCCAAATAATAATTATCCAATTATAGTTGAACATAATGCTTTCGAGGAGTTATCTGAATATATACAAGACTATGATAAAGTGTTTCTTATCATTGATGAGTACGTCGATTTTAACTTTAAAACTAAGTTTACACCGTTACTTGAATCAACACATATATATAAGATTATAGTTCCAGCTGGTGAGAAGATGAAGACGTTTGAACATTATCAACAAACGCTAGAACACCTTCTTGAATACAATTTAACACGTAATACTTGTTTAGTTGCGATAGGTGGCGGTGCTACTGGAGATTTCACTGGATTTCTTGCTTCATCTTTATTAAGAGGTGTTGATTTCATACAAGTACCTACAACAATACTTGCCCATGACTCTAGCGTGGGAGGTAAAGTAGGGATTAATTCCATTCACGGTAAAAATTTAGTTGGCGCATTTTATAGACCAAAAGCTGTGATATACGATTTAAATTTCTTAGCAACATTGCCTTATGACGAAATACTAAGTGGGTATGCTGAAGTTTACAAGCATGCACTATTAACAGGTCAAGTTGCAGTAGATGACATTGAAAAACACTTCTCCACAAAAGAAAAACTACAATCTTTGAATGATATAGATCAGTTTATCTTCAAAGGAATCAAAGCTAAACTAAACGTCATCATTAAAGATGAAAAAGAGCACAATAAGCGAAAGTATTTAAATTTAGGACATACATTCGGTCATGCCGTTGAGTACAAGACTAAAATACCACATGGACATGCTGTTATGATTGGAATTATTTACCAATTTATAGTTGCTAATACTTTACTCGATACACAATTCGACATCTCATATTATGCTAACTATTTAAAGAAACTTCATTATCCAGTTCAAATTGTTCAGCAATTAAACTTTGATGATATGTATCACTATATGTTAACTGATAAGAAAAATAATGGTGAAGGTATTCAAATGGTATTACTAGAAGAACTTGGAAAATCACGAGTATGTCACGTTGAAAAAACTATACTAATAAAAGCATTTAACGATTTACAACTAGTATTAAAGTAGGTGGATTACAGTATGTCAAATGAGCAAATGATAGATATAAAAGGGCCTTTAATTGGAGAAATTGAAGTGCCCGGAGACAAGTCAATGACCCATCGAGCGATTATGTTAGCGTCTTTAGCAACTGGTCAATCGACTATATATAAGCCTCTTTTGGGCGAAGATTGTTTACGCACAATAGAAATATTTAAATTATTAGGTGTTAACATACAGCTTGCTGAAGAAAAGATTATAGTTGATTCACCTGGTTATAATAAATTTAAAACACCACATCAAACACTATATACTGGAAATTCTGGTACTACAACACGATTATTAGCTGGTTTACTAAGTGGGCTCAATCTAAATTGCGTTTTGTCCGGTGATGCTTCTATAGGTAAGCGACCTATGGATAGAATAATGAAGCCACTCAGATTAATGGGGGCAAATATTACTGGCATCGATGATAATTTTACACCATTAATTATTAAACCCGCTTCAATTAATGGTATTACCTATAAAATGGAGGTAGCCAGTGCACAAGTCAAAAGTGCATTATTGTTTGCAAGTCTATTTACTAATGACAGTTCTAAAATTACTGAGTTAGATGTAAGTCGAAATCATACTGAAACAATGTTTGAACATTTTAATATTCCGATTAGCATTTCTGGTAAAGAAATTACAACTCAACCAAATGCTATCGAACATATAAAAGCTAAAGATTTTTATGTGCCTGGTGATATCTCTTCAGCAGCATTCTTTATAGTGGCAGCACTTATTACTCCTGGTAGTGATATTACAATTCATAATGTTGGCATTAATCCGACTCGTTCAGGTATTATAGATATCGTTAAAC
Source organism: Staphylococcus sp. NWU MK-U1 (assembly GCF_033283505.1). NCBI lineage: Bacteria > Bacillati > Bacillota > Bacilli > Caryophanales > Staphylococcaceae > Staphylococcus > Staphylococcus sp. NWU MK-U1. The sequence goes on from NZ_JAVSMG010000002.1 coordinate 356,996, forward strand.
AAATGGAAGGAAATATTGAATGTTTAAATATCACAGATACATCAGAACCTACTGCATCAATCCGTGTTAAATACACACCAAACTTAAAACCTGTTCTTATTGAAGGCGATATAGTTCCAAAAGCTATTGACGAGTTACCAATTATTGCACTATTGTGTACACAAGCAAGTGGTACTAGTATTATTAAAGATGCAGAAGAATTAAAAGTGAAAGAAACTAATCGAATTGATACGACTGCAGACATGCTCGGTTTATTGGGGTTTGAATTGCAGCCCACTGATGACGGACTTATTATTCATCCTTCAGAATTTAAAAAAACAGCAACCGTAGATAGTTTAACAGATCACCGAATAGGGATGATGTTAGCTATTGCATCATTATTAAGTGATGAACCGCTGAATATCCGTCAGTTTGATGCAGTAAATGTATCGTTCCCAGGTTTCCTTCCTAAATTAATGCTTTTAGAAAATGAGGGATAAAACAGTATGGAAGATATCTATAAATTAATAGACGATATCAATCTTCAAAAATTAGATAATTTAGATTCTCGTGTAAATGATGCTTTAACTTCTAATAATGACGATGCCTTATTTATTCTTGGTGAAACCCTATATAATTTTGGTTTAACACCTCAAGGTCTAGAGGTATTTAGAACTTTATATCATAAATATCCAGATGAAAGTGAATTACTTATATATTTTATTGAAGGTCTAATGTCAGAGAATCAAACTGATGAAGCATTAGAATATTTAAGTCAAGTTGCAATATCAACAGAAAAATTAATGTTAGAGGCTGATTTATATCAGCAAATTAATATGACAGAAGTTGCCATTGATAAGTTAATTGAAGCTAGGGAATTAGAGCCAAATGATCCAATCATCCATTTCGCATTAGCTGAGATGCTATATTTTGATGGTCAATATTTGCGTGCTACACGTGAATATGAAGTCGTATTAGATACGGGTGAATATGAAGTGAATGGTATTAATTTATTTGCTCGTATGGCAGATTGTGCATTACAAAGCGGTAACTATAGTGATGCGATTAATCTATATGATGAGATTAATGAAGATGAAATGACTTCTGAAGATTTCTTCAAAAAAGCAATCGCGTATGAAAAAAATGATATCACTCATGAAGCCATTAAAATTACTAAGAACCTTCTATCGAAAGATCCGGATTTTATTCAAGGATATTTCTATTTACAATCACTTTATGAAAATGAAAAAAATTATCCTGATGCCATTGAGACCGGCAAAGAGGGGTTACGTTTAAATCAATTTTATAAAGAATTGATGGTTTCAACAGGAAGTTTAGAAATTGAACATGGTGATGCAAATGAAGGTGTTGAATTACTAAAACAAGCACTTGAAGTGGACAATGCTTATCATGAACCTTTATTAATTTTGAGTGATTTGTTCCGAAATGAAGAAGATTATGAAGCAATCATCGCATTGCTATCATATGTGGATGAAGATGATTTGGACCCTGTATTCATGTGGCATTTAGCTCATGCATTTGGCCAAGAAGAACGTGATAAAGAAGCACAACATTTCTTTGAACTAGCTTATCCAACAATGAAAACTCAAAGCGCTTTCTTAAGTGACTATTACTATTATTTAATCGAAATAGGTTATAAAGAAAAAGCGAAAACAATATTACAACAATTATTAGAAATGGACCCTAGTAATGAGACATGGCAAGAAGAAGCCAATCGTCTTGACTATTAATGTAGGTGATTCTTTTGACTCAAACACTTACACAAATGAAACAAAGTTATATTGAATATGCTTTGTTTCATTATCATTTTAAATCAAGAATTAGCGTGTGGATTTTAAATTATATTAAATCTCATACCGAGTTACTTGAACATGTACATTTTGTAAATCAAAGAATATTTAACCATAAAACGTTAGAACTTGCATTAACAAATACAGATGCACCTGCAATTAGATTAGTTAAAAATAATCACTTACTTATCAATACAAATGAGATATTCGAATACGTAACAACTCACCATAACGACTTCGATATTCTTATTCATTTTTCAGACCAACACTCGATAGATTTTAGATTCAATGATTTAATTATTCATCAATTAATGTACTCTCCTCAGTACACGGCTTATCTAAACACAATTTACAATTTATCTCTCGATTCTACAAAAGTGCATTCGCTAGTAGAGCACTTACGACATAATATAGATTTAAGCTTACAACTTAATGATCGAGAACAATTTTACCAATTAACACAGATTTTAGAAGTCTTTGAAAACCGATAAAGTCACAAAGGAATTTAATCACATGCTTACATTAAAACAGATGTGGGAGTTAACCTTATATCGCCACTCTTGCTTAATCTTTTTACTTATTTGCAACATACTCGGTACCTTATATGGATTTATTTGGTATGGTGATAAATTAGTTAAAACACCTTGGTATTTCTTGCCATTTATACCAGATAGCCCAATCGCTTCACTTTTTTTGTGTATTGTTATTATTTGTCTCATTTTTAATAAGCATATCCCATTTGTAGAGGCGCTTGCATTCGTAACCTTACTTAAATATGGACTTTGGGCAGTAATAATGAATATTCTCATGATTAATCTAGACCATAACTTAACCATAATGAATGTTTTTTTGATTATGAGTCATGGTATTATGGCGATTCAAGCTATTTATTTCTATCCTCGTTTGAAAATTAGGATTAGTGCGCTATTAGTGGCAATGATCTGGGTTTTTAACAATGACTATATGGATTATGTTTTAAATAAGTATCCTTACTATGATTTTATTGAACAGCACAAAGAGATGGTAGGCTATATTGCATTCTGGCTAAGTGTTTTTGCACTAAGTTTATATTATAATTTACTAAAAATCTTATCGGTTAAATTATTTGATTAAATACAAGATAGTCAGTAGAATATGATTAAAGGAGAGTGGAATTATTGTCTATAATGTCTTATATAATATATATTGTCATTATTATGCTCATTCCTATGTGGGCACAACACAAAGTAAAATCTAACTATGAAAAATATGCACAAGTAAGATCAACAAGTGGTAAAACTGGTCGCGAGGTAGCAGAAGAAATACTTCATGCAAATGGTATTTATGATGTTGACGTAGTAAAGGGTGAAGGTTTCTTAACAGACCACTATGATCCTAAAAAGAAAGTTGTTTGTTTATCTCCTGCAAACTTCGATAGACCTTCAGTAGCTGGTACAGCTATTGCTGCACACGAAGTTGGACATGCGATTCAACATCAACAAGGGTATGCATTTTTAAGATTTAGAAGTGCACTAGTACCACTAGCTAATTTAGGTAGTTCATTAAGTTACATGATTATCATGTTAGGTATCATCTTAACAGCTATGGGTAGTGCGTTTGGCTCAACAGCCTTATGGATTGGTGCTGGTTTAATGTCACTTGCAGTCTTATTCTCAATCGTAACTTTACCTGTTGAATTTGACGCAAGTTCAAGAGCAATGAAACAAATAACTGCATTAAACATTGTAAATGAAAAAGAATATAAACATGCTAAAAAGGTTCTTTCAGCCGCTGCAATGACTTATGTTGCTGCTACTGCGACAGCTGTTGCAGAACTAGTAAGAATTATACTAATCGCTAGAGCAAGTGATAATTAATAAAGTTAGGATTATAGGTATAAAAAACAATGATATAAAAACTACTTTAAATTTTTAGTAGTTATTTAAAACTTTGAATGTTCAAGTACCAAAGTTTTTAACTTTAGATATCCTTATAAGAGAGTAGAACAATGAATTCAAGATGAATTTTGTTCTGCTCCTTTTTTATTTTCTAAATATAGCAGTATGATTTAAAATATAGTCTGTTCTTTTTATATTCATAAAATGCATGATTTTTTAATATGATATATACTTAATAAGAGTCAATAATAAAGGAGAAAGTGATCATAATGAAATCTATGAAAGAAATGCAAAATGAAGTGGATGCGTACATTGGACAATTCAAAGCTGGTTATTTTTCTCCACTGGCAAATTTAGCACGTTTAACAGAAGAAGTTGGAGAACTTGCTAGAGAGATAAACCACTATCATGGTGAAAAGAAAAAGAAAGAAACTGAAGAAGATAATTCAATTAAAGCTGAATTAGGAGACAATTTATTTGTTTTACTTTGTATAGCTAATTCATTAGATATTGATATGACTGAAAGTTTTAATGAAACAATGGAAAAGTTCAACACTAGAGATAAAAATCGTTTTGAACGCAAATAAATATAAGCAAGAGGAGGATAGATTTTCATGAAAATAGGTATCACATGTTATCCATCTATGGGCGGTTCTGGTATTATTGCTACTGAGTTAGGAATAAAAATGGCAGAAAGAGGCCATGAAGTACATTTTATAACTTCCAATATTCCTTTTAGAATACGTAAACCTTTACCTAATATTACTTTTCATCAAGTTGAAGTAAATCAATATGCCGTCTTTCAATATCCTCCATATGATATTACTTTGAGTACTAAAATATCAGAAGTTATAAAGGAATATGATTTAGATGTATTACACATGCACTATGCAGTACCTCATGCAGTTTGTGGGATTTTAGCACGTCAAATGTCTGGAAAAGATATTAAAATAATGACCACGTTACACGGTACTGATATCACAGTGCTAGGTTACGAACACTCACTCAAAGGCGCTATTAAATTTGGTATTGAACAAAGTGATATTGTTACCAGTGTGAGTCACTCTTTAGCACATCAAACTAAATCAATCATTGAAACCGAGAAAGAAATTGTTCCTATTTATAATTTTGTGCGTGAAAATGAATTTCCAACGCGTCATGATGAAACGCTTAAAGAAGTGTATGGTATTAAACCTGATGAAAAGGTACTTATACATGTATCTAATTTTAGAAAAGTGAAGCGCATAGATACTATATTAGAGACATTTGCTAAAGTTCATAAAAACATACCTAGTAAATTAATCTTGTTAGGAGACGGTCCTGAATTATTAGACATGAGAAAGTTAGCGCGTCACTTAGGTATCGATAGTGATGTACTATTCTTAGGCAAGCAAGACCAAGTTAGTGAATTTTACCAAATGTCTGATTTAGTACTTCTATTAAGTGAAAAAGAAAGCTTTGGATTAACTTTGCTTGAGGCAATGAAAACAGGAGTAGTGCCGATAGGTTCTAATGCTGGTGGTATTAAAGAGGTTATTAAACATGATGAGACTGGTTTCATTGTGGATATAGGAGATAGCACTAGTGCAAGTGAGTATGCGTTACAACTGCTTTCAAATAAAGAAATATATAATAAAATGCAAACTGCTATGTTAAAGGATATTGATGAACGATTTGGTTCAGAATTAATAACTGATCAATATGAACACTACTATAGAAAAATGTTAAATCAAAAAGAGGATTAGTATGGGAACAGAACTATTTAATCAAGCAAAACCCATTTTAGAAAAAATTGAACAACATGGATTCGAAGCATATTTCGTTGGTGGATCGGTGAGAGATTACTTAATGAACAGACCCATTCACGACATTGATATTACTACTAGTGCTATACCAGATGAAATAGAATCAATATTTGACAAGACTATCCCAATAGGGAGAGAGCATGGCACTATAAATGTCGTGTATCAAGGAACAAATTATGAAGTAACAACCTTCAGAGCTGAAGCAGAGTATGTTGATCATCGTAGACCTAGTGAAGTCTATTTCGTGCGTGATTTAAAAGAAGATTTACAACGTCGTGACTTTACAATTAATGCAATTGCTATGGATAAAAATTTTAATATTTATGACTATTTTGACGGTGATGTAGCATTGAATCAACATATTATTAAAACTGTTGGTGATGCTAAAGAACGGTTTAAAGAGGATGCATTACGCATTTTAAGAGGCTTACGCTTTCAATCCCAATTGAATTTTACTATAGATGATGATACTTTTGAGGCGATGAAACATCATATCGCAGATGTAGAACATTTATCTATAGAACGCATTGTCGTGGAATTAAAAAAATTAATTAAAGGTCAAAATGTAAGCCAAAGCTACTCAAACCTAATAGATTTGAATTTCTTTAATTATGTACCTTTCTTTAGAAGTCTTGATATGAAGCAAACTAAAGTTAATTCACCAATAAGCTTTGAATTATGGTTAGCAATATTAATGACTGTTGAACAAACAAACACTTCACTTTCTGACTTAAATATAAGCAACAATGAGAAAACTAAAATCAATCAATATCATAAAATAATGCTAGAGATGCCTCATGTTTCATCAAAAGATCAATTAAAATTATTCGTTTATGACTATGGTATGAATACTATTTTAGATATCATTGCTATTAATTCAATACTTGAAGACAATAACATTAAAGTAGCCTCTCCATTAATATTTAATCTTCAATCAATAAAAGAAATTGATCATCATTTACCTATAAGAAGTCGTAGAGAACTAAATATTAATGGTGGAGATATACTTAGAATTACGTCTAAAAAAAGTGGCCCTTGGCTGAAAGAAGTTCTTAGACAAATAGAAATTGATGTGTTAACAAATAAAGTTCCAAATTTAAAAGATGAATTATTGAAGTGGGTGAAAGAGAATGTCAAAATATAGTCAAGATGTTATACGTATGCTATATATGCATCAATCTGAATATATTTCGGGACAATATATTGCTGATCAGCTAAATATCTCTAGAGCAGCTGTTAAAAAAGTCATTGATCAATTAAAAAAAGATGGTTGCAAAATCGAATCTATCAATCATAAAGGCCACCAATTAAATGAACTCCCAGATAGTTGGTATAATGGTATCGTATCTTATATTTTAAAAAATTCACAACTAGCTTCAGAGATAAAAGTATTTGAAAGTGTTGAATCAACTCAGATTATTGCTAAGCAAGAATTGGTGGATAATAATAAGTCTATGATTATATTAAGTGACGAACAAACAAAAGGAAGAGGTCGATTTAATCGTAATTGGGCTTCTTCAAAAGGAAAAGGCTTATGGATGTCTCTAGTATTGCGTCCAAATGTACCTTTTTCAATGATTCCAAAATTTAACTTGTTTGTTGCTTTAGGAATTAGGGATGCAATACAATCTTTCACGAATGATAAAGTAGAAATTAAATGGCCGAACGATATCTATATTGCTGATAAAAAAGTATGTGGTTTTTTAACTGAAATGATAGCAAATTACGATTCAATTGACGCTATTATTTGTGGTATAGGTATTAATTTAAACCACAGTGACAGTGATTTCTCTGATGATATTAAACAGAGAGCAACAAGCATTCGTTTACATAGTAATAATAAAATTAATCGCTACTCATTTTTAGAAAAGCTCATTTCATCAATCGAAAAACGATATTCACAATTTTTAACAAAGCCTTTTACAGAAATTCGAAATGAGTATATTGAAGCCTCAAATATATGGCAACGCCAATTGCGTTTCACTGAAAACGACAAACAATTTACAGGTGAAGCTATCGATATTGATGACGATGGTTTCTTAATAGTTAGAGACGAAAATAATGAAGTTAGACGCCTTATTAGTGCGGATATAGATATATAATGCGAATGACATGAAGATAAGGAGAGTTAGTTATGGGACACACAAGTTATGCAGTTGTAGATCTAGAGACAACTGGCAATCAACTTGATTATGATGAAATTATACAAATTGGTATTACTTTTGTAAGTAACAATAAAATATCTGGGACTTATCATTCTATGATTCGTACTGATTTGGAAATTCCTCCATTCATCCAAGCATTGACTTCTATTGAAGATACCATGTTAGAGCAAGCCCCTTATTTTCATGAAATTGCACAAGAAATTTACAAACAATTGAAAGATTGTGTGTTCGTTGCTCATAATGTTGATTTTGACTTAAATTTTATAAAAAAAGCCTTTCAAAACTGTAATATAGATTTTGAACCAAAAAAGGTGCTGGATACGTTAGAATTATTTAAAATTGCTTATCCTACAGATAAGAGTTATCAACTTAGTGAATTAGCAGAGGCACACGACATACCCTTAGACAACGCACATAGGGCTGATGAAGACGCTACTACTACTGCATTACTAATGATTAAAGCCATTCAAAAGTTCGAACAACTACCAATAGATACATTAAAACAACTCTATTATTTAAGTAAAAATTTAAAATATGACTTATTTAATGTCTTGTTTGAAATGGTACGTCAACATGAAAATTCACCTTTAGATAATCAATACGGTCAATTCGAACAAATAATTTATAAAAAGCAAATTGATTTAAAAGCGCCTAAAACAACATTTAATGGATCACTTAAAGATTTGTATAGTGAAGTTGTTAGTTCACTTAATCTAACATATCGTCCAAAACAACTATATTTATCTGAAATCATCCTAGAGCAACTCATGCACAATGATAAAGCTATGATTGAAGCACCTTTAGGTAGTGGAAAGTCATTGGCATATCTTTTGGCAGCTTTGATGTATAACATTGAAACTGGACGTCATGTCATGATTTCGACTAATACTAAACTGTTGCAAAATCAACTTTTGCTAAAAGATATTCCGAGTATCAATCAAGCACTAAACTTTAAAATTAATGCCACGCTTATAAAAAATAAATCTGAATACATTTCACTTGGCTTAATTAGTCAGATTTTGAAAGATGAAACTACCAACTATGAAGTTAATATTTTAAAAATGCAATTATTGACCTGGATTATCGAAACAGAAACTGGGGATATTCAAGATTTAAATCTTAAAGGTGGTCAGAAAATGTATTTTGACCAAAAGATTGAAACTTATGTACCAGTTAGACATGATATACATTATTACAATTACATCAAACGAAATGCACATCATATTCAAATCGGAATCACTAATCATGCACATCTCATACACTCAGACCAAGAGAATTCAATTTATCAACTTTTCGATGATTGTATAATTGATGAGGCACATCGTTTACCTGACTATGCATTAAACCAAGTCACTAATGAACTCGATTATTCAGATTTAAAATACCAACTTGGTTTAATAGGAAAAAATGAAAATGAAAAATTATTAAAAGCGATTGATAAACTAGAACAACAACGAATTTTAGAACGTTTAGATATTGCGCCGATTGATGTATTTGGCTTAAAAATGAATATATCAGAAATACATGATTTAAATGAGCGTCTATTTAATCATATATTCGAAATCATTCAAAACTCTGACGTTCATGATGATGATATACATCGATACCATTATGTATTTGAATTTGATTCAACTCAGATACTTAAAGATTTGCATTTGATTGTTGATAAGATAAATAAGACATTAGAAATTTTTAATGGTATGACGCACAAAACGATTAAGACTTTACGCAAACAACTTTTATATATTAATGATACTTATCGAAGTATAGAGCAGAGTTTAAAAGATAAACATACTGCGTACTTATCCATTAAGAATCTAACTCAAAAGTCAACTATTAAATTGATTGTTAAAGATTATGCAGTTCGTGATATTTTAACGACTCGCGTTTTAGATAAATTTAATTCATTAACATTTATTTCTGGAACATTGACGTTTAATCATAAGTTTGATGCCTTTAAAAATTGGTTTAAGGAAGATGTGCATTTTAACACGTATCAAGTTCCATCGACACTATCTAATCGCACGAATACGAACGTGTTTATTCCTAGTGATGTTAGTTCTTATAACTTCAAAAATATCGATGATTACGTAGCATCTATAGTGGATTATATTCAAGAGTATGTAACAATCACTGATTCGAAATGTTTAGTGTTATTTACAAGCTACCGTATGATGCACATGGTACAAGAGTTATTAAATGAATTACCCACTTTTGAAGACTATGTAGTACTTACACAACAACAAAATCAAAACTATAAAATTGTTCAACAATTTAATAATTTTGATAAGACAATTTTGCTTGGCACATCAACGTTTTTCGAAGGTTTTGATTATCAAGCTAAAGGTATTAAATGTGTTATGATAGCTAAACTTCCATTTATGAATAAATACAATACGAAACATTGGCTTATGGATTCTGAATTTGATTCTACCTTTAAGGACTATGTTTTACCCGACGCAGTTACTCGTTTTAGACAAGGTTTAGGTCGTTTAATTCGCAATGAAGATGATCAAGGGTTGATTGTCTCTTTTGATGATCGACTTGTAAGCAGTAACTATAAAAACTTTTTTGCTCAAACTTTAGAAAATTATAAGCAAAAAAAGGGCGACATTAAACAATTCAGCAAACTTGTTAACAAAATCCAACATAATATTGATGCCAATAAATGATTCAAACTGTTATACAATGAGATAGCGTGTTCACATGCTAGAACTTCACAATTTATTTTGTTAAAATAAATAAGTATTGATTACAAAGAATGACAATTAGGAGATTGGTTATGAAAACAACGATTAAACAAGCTAAACAACATCTTAACCAAGAAGTGACTATTGGTGCTTGGTTAACAAATAAACGTTCAAGTGGCAAGATTGCCTTTTTACAATTACGTGATGGTAGTGGCTTTATGCAAGGTGTAGTGGTTAAATCAGAGGTTTCTGAAGAAACATTCCAACTAGCTAAAGAAATTACACAAGAATCATCACTTTATGTGACTGGTGTTATAACAGAAGATAACCGTTCAGATTTAGGTTACGAAATGCAAGTGAAATCAATTGAAGTTATTCATGAAGCACATGATTATCCAATTACACCTAAAAATCACGGAACTGAATTTTTAATGGATCATAGACATTTATGGTTGCGTTCAAAAAAACAACATGCTGTTATGAAAATCAGAAATGAAATTATTAGAGCAACATACGAATTCTTTAATGAAAATGGATTCACTAAAATTGATCCTCCAATCTTAACAGCAAGTGCTCCAGAAGGAACAAGTGAATTGTTCCATACAAAGTACTTTGATGAAGATGCTTTCCTTTCTCAAAGTGGTCAATTATATATGGAAGCTGCTGCAATGGCTCATGGTCGTGTATTCTCATTTGGACCAACTTTCAGAGCTGAAAAATCTAAAACTCGACGCCATTTGATTGAATTCTGGATGATTGAACCAGAAATGGCATTTACAAATCATGTGGAAAGTTTAGAAGTCCAAGAACAGTATGTATCACATGTCGTTAAATCTGTACTTAATAATTGTCAATTAGAACTTAAAGCACTAGATCGAGATACGAGCAAACTTGAAAAGGTATCAGCACCTTTCCCAAGAATTTCTTATGATGATGCAATTAAGTTCTTAAAAGAAGAAGGTTTCGACGATATTGAGTGGGGCGAGGACTTCGGTGCACCACATGAAACTGCTATTGCAAATCATTATGATTTACCGGTATTTATTACAAATTATCCAACTAAAATTAAACCATTCTATATGCAACCAAATCCAGAGAATGAAGAAACTGTTTTATGTGCAGATTTAATTGCACCAGAAGGTTATGGTGAAATCATTGGTGGTTCTGAACGTATTAATGATTTAGAATTATTAGAACAACGTATAGATGAACATCAATTAGACGCTGAAAGTTATAACTATTATTTAGACTTACGTCGTTATGGTAGTGTGCCACATAGCGGATTTGGATTAGGGTTAGAAAGAACTGTTGCTTGGATTTCTGGTGTGGAACACGTAAGAGAAACTGCTCCATTCCCACGACTATTAAGTCGTTTATATCCATAAGTTCTAATCCCACATACCATACTAATTTACTCGTCCAGTCAGCATGTTGACTGGACGCTTTTTCAACTTTAAAGAGGAGGAATATCAATTTGAATAAAATTCAACTCAAAACACGTCCTGTCGTCGTTAGAAGAGAATTATTTGACCATTATAGTGAATTAGGACTGACAGAAAAAGATTTAATTATTTTAATTAAATTGATTTATGCCTCTGAAACATCAAATAAGCAACCATCCATCGATGAATTGAAATTAGGCTCAGATATGGAACCACGTGAAATAACTAGCATCATTCAACATTTAATTCAAAGGGATTTATTACAACTTCAAGTAAAAAAGGACGAAGAAGGTAAATTTACGGAATATATGAATTTAGATGGTTTCTATGAAAAATTGAGCAATATTTTATCTCAAGATCATTCAAAACAATTAACAAATCAAGCTCAACAAAATTTTAAAGATCTTTTCCAATATATAGAATCCTTGTTTGCTAGACCTATTTCACCATATGAGATTGAAACACTTAATCAATGGATTGACGTAGACAAGCATGACTTTACTTTAATTAGAGCAGCGTTAGATGAAGCATATAGTCATGATAAACTTAGTTTCAAGTACGTAGATCGTATATTGTTAAATTGGAAAAAGAATAATGTCACAACTACTGAAGAATCTAAGAAAATAAGAGAACAATTTAACAAGCCATCTATGACACATACGGTTAATCATATACCAAAATTTGATTGGTTAAATGGGGAGAAGTTAGATGATAAGTAAGAAGAAAGCACTAGAAATGATAGATGTCATAGCTGATATGTTTCCAAATGCAGAATGCGAGCTCAAACATGATAATGCTTTCGAATTAACAATTGCAGTCCTTTTATCAGCTCAATGTACCGATAATTTAGTAAATAAAGTTACACGTACGCTTTTTCAAAAGTATAAAACACCTCAAGACTATTTGAATGTGGATATCGAAGAACTGCAAAATGATATACGTTCGATTGGCTTATATCGTAACAAAGCGAAAAATATACAAAAGCTTTGTCAGTCACTACTCGAACAATTCAATGGTCAAATTCCTAGTACTCATAAAGAATTAGAAAGTTTAGCTGGAGTCGGTCGTAAAACAGCAAATGTAGTTATGAGTGTAGCTTTCGATGAGCCATCATTAGCAGTTGATACGCATGTTGAACGTGTTTCTAAGCGACTAGGAATTAATAGATGGAAAGATAATGTGACACAAGTAGAGGATAGATTATGTAGTATTATTCCAAAGGAAAGATGGAGTAGAAGTCATCATCAACTTATCTTCTTTGGTCGCTACCATTGTTTAGCTAGAAAGCCTAAGTGTGACATATGTCCCTTACTAGATGATTGTAGAGAAGGGCAAAAACGTATGAAAGCACAATTAAAGGAAGCCTGATTAAATGATTAATAAACAAGAATTTGAAGAAATTGAAGAGTTACTTGATGAATACGCTAAACAAAGATCATTAAATTCATCAAACGCAAAGCCAGCAATTGATAAGTACTTTGACTTAATAATTCAATTTTTTAAAGAAATTAATGAAATTGAAACTATTGATTTCAAATTGTTAGATCAATACCCAGTAGTTCCAATGAACTTTGAAGAACGCTATCGATATATGTTAGCTAGAAAATATCACTTTATGGGTTATAGTCAAATGAAGACTTTAAAAAGTGAGTTAATTAAAATGAATGCGTCTTACCAAATTAGAAGAAAACGACAAAGTTAATACTAACATTAATTAGCCAGTAAAATGAGTTATTTAATTCATTTACTGGCTATATTTATATTCAAATATTTAAGTTTGAATCAATGGGTATAAGAAAGGCAATTTCTATTTAATGTAATAGAAATTGCCTTCTTTTAATTATTTAACATTTCAAAAACACTATGAGGACTTTTTAAAATCGAAAATACTATTTAAATTAAAGATGTTTGAAAGTGTACTTCCGACAGTATTAGTACCTTGTGTTGTTGAATTATTGTTAGTAGTTCCTGAATTAGTATTGCCACTATTATTAGTGTTACTACTATTAGAATTACTTGAGTTATTTGAACTATTTGATGAACTTGAGCCACTGCTACCATTTACTTCACGATTAGTCGTGTTGTTATCTGGGTGACCACTTACTGATAAATTATCAGCGCTTGAGCCGTTAACTGAATCTGGTTTCTTAAAGTCACCATCATCACTTGAAGTAATATCAGACATAACATCCTCATATAAATATTGTGGATATTCTTGTTCTGAGTGACCTAAGAATGAGTTAACGCCACCTTCTTTAATTTCACTGAAGCCCATCCAAATAGACATTGTGTATTTAGGTGTGAAACCATTAATCCAAACGTCTTTTGCAGCGTTATCAGGTAGGTTATATTGTTGGTTAATTTCTGTACCGTAAGTACTTGTACCAGTTTTAGCACCCATAGTAACGCCTGATACGCCATGTCCATAGGCTGAACCATAGGCTTTAAATGTACCTGTAAGCATTTCAGCTAACATATAAGAAGTGTAGTCTTTCATAGCTTTATGACTTGTATGGTCAAACTCAATTGTGTCATCATCAGCTGTTACAACTTTTTGGATAGAATGTGCGTTATTGTAAGTACCACCGTTAGCAATTGCTGCGAAAGCAGATGCTAATTGAGTAGGTGAGAACTCAGAAGCACCACCACCAAGTACATCAGAAGGACCAATGTCACTTTGATAATCTAATCCAACTTTTGATGCGAATTTCTTAACTGCATTATCTCCAGCTTGTGAATTAACTAGTTGCCAAGTTTTAAGCGCTGGAATGTTGAAACTTTGTCTTAACGCATCATATGCAGTTACAGTACCATGTCCATTTCCATCATAGTTACGGAATGTACCACCATCAATAGAATAGCTTGATTCATCTTGAATTGCATGATTCGTAGCCCATTGCATGTTTTCAATAGCTGGACCATAAGCTAAGAACGGTTTCAATGATGAACCAGTTAAATGCGCATCAGTTGCAGCGTTATTGTCAACAACGTCTTTGAAGTTACGACCTCCAGAAATTGCGACTAAGCCACCAGTCTTACTATCAAGAATTGTAGAACCAACACGTTGGTCTTCATTTTTATAGTAATTACCGTTGTCTATACGATCTTGTAATGTTTTTTGAACATCTTTGTCCATATTTGTGTAAATCTTAATTCCACTTTGAAGAACATCACTCAAGTTTTTATTCTTGAATTCTTTATTGTTCATCAATTCAGATTTAACAAAGTTTACATATGAATCGTATTCTGAATCAGAGTTATCAGTGCCAATTTGACGTTCCTTAGCTGTACGATCTACTAAATTAGCTTTTAAGTTAATTTTCTTAGCAGCATTATACTCTTTATCAGAAATTCTGTTGTGATAATGCATTAAGTAGAGTACAGTGTTTTTACGATTTTCCGCTTGTTTAGGGTTGTCGTAAATATTATAAAGGTTAGGCACCTGTGGTAAACCTGCTAAATATGCTTCTTCCGCAAGATTTAAATCTTTCAAATCTTTATTGAAGTAATATTTAGCTGCAGCTTTAACGCCATAAACACCATCTGAATAATAAATTTTATTTAAGTACATTTGGAAGATTTCATCTTTACTGTACTCTTGTTCTAGACGGTAGGATAGGTAAGCTTCTTGTGCTTTACGTCCGATAGATTTCTCTTCACTTAAGAATGCTCGTTTAACTACTTGTTGTGTTAAAGTAGATGCACCTTGTGAACCAAATCCACCAGTCAAGTTTTTACCAATGGCACCAAATAAACGTTTATAGTCAATTGCACCGTGGTCATAGAATCGGTTATCTTCAGTTGCTAACACAGCATTTCTCATATTTTTAGGAACATCTTTTAACTCAACATGTTCTCTTCTTGCGCCGTTATCTAATTTTTTTACTAAGTCACCATTTCTGTCGTAAATTTCTGCCGGTTTAGGATCTTGTAATTTAGATTCGGTAAATGCAGGAGCTTTCCATGCATAATACGCAAATAATAAAATGCCTAATAGAACTAAAACGATAAAGGCAATTAATAAAAAGCCAATAATCTTGATAATCGTTCTTTTCACATTCTTATTCTTTTTTGCTTTGGACTTCCCATTTTTACCATTTTTAGGTTGAGAAGATCCTTTATTTTCCGTCATACGCGGTCCTCACTTTCATCTAATATCAACTTATCAACTGCATTGAGGTAATTTAATCTTGGTTGATACTGATAAGGAATATAGTAACTATTTTTTCTTATTTCTTCAACTGTTATTGATTTTTTTATTTCATTTTTATATCTATCCCAATATTTTTGGAATTTGGAAAATGGCAATAAATATACTTCATCAAGTAATTTAAATCTTATAATTAAAAATACAATTCCTTTTTGAAGAAATGCATTTTTCATATGTTCTACTTGATGATCATGAATATTATTCAAAGGAAAAGATGTTTTATTTTTAGTTTCCTTTGCTTCAAAATCAATATAATGGCCATTATAAACGCCATTATAATCTGTAGTTGAAGGTGTACGAAAGTAAGCCTCATTTATAACTGCTTTACTTCGCTTGGGATAATGAACATTAACGATTTGAACAGGTGTTGGCTTTTTATGAATAACCGCTTTACCATGTTTTAAATAATAATCATTAGAAAGTTCAATATCCTTTTCAAGAGTCATACCACGGCCACCATATTCTATATTACTAGAATTCGATTTACCATTTCTTCCGACCATAGTCGTATTTCCCTTAAAAGGTTTACCATTAGGGTAATTCATTTAATTCACCACACAAGTTTGAATTCATATAATAGTGGTTATGTAAAACTTACACTAATTAATACTATTAATAATCATTTACGAATAATGATTATATGTTCAAACTATGATAGATAATAATAGAAATAGACAAATAAGTATTTAATCTTATCTATGAATTTCATTATTAATCTACTTTATTTTAACGTTAATTAACTAGTAAAACAATATTTCAATGTATTTATCCTGTTTATATAGATAGCAATTTGAATGACGGTTAGATTAAATTATGATAAATTAAATTGAATATAAGGGGGGCGTCTTCGTGGATACTATGTTGATAAATGATTTAATCAATGAATTACATACTATAGAAGATCGCTATAATATTGTTAAAAATTCCGAGACGAACTATGATTTTTATGAAGTAGTTTACCCTTATTCGCAACTGATAGACACTAAGCTAGAAAATCTCATTAAATTAAAACCACAGATTATTCAATTAAGTTATATGAATGCTAATAAGTTTGATTTACTAATTAAGTCATATAAAGAATTATCAGTAGATTGTCACTTTTATAGAACAAGCAAAAAGCTTTTTAATGAGAAGTTAAAAGCTGTTAACTACGATTTAAATTATATTTATCAAACTATTGAAGGGTGTTGTTGAGCATTTGAAATCTGTGTATGTAACAGGGTATAAATCTTTTGAACTAAATATTTTCAAAGATGACGCACCTGAAGTGTATTATTTAAAAGCTTTTATCAAACATAAATTATTACAATATATTGATGAGGGGCTTGAGTGGGTACTTATTCAAGGACAACTTGGTATTGAATTATGGACTGCTGAAGTAGTTATTGATTTGCGAGTTGAGTATCCCGATTTAAAATTAGGAATTATAACACCTTTTTATGGGCATACTTCTAAGTGGAATGAACAGAATCAAATGAAGTATAATAAAATTGCTCAAGAAGCTGATTTTATGGAAAGTGTTCATCATACCGAATATGAAGGACCATATCAATTTAAACAAACAGATCAGTTTATGTTAGATCATACAGATATGACTATACTTATATATGATGAAGAGCAAGAAGGAAGCCCAAAATTCTTTAAAAGGATGTTAGTTGATTTTATAAATAAAACAAACTATACTTGTGATATTGTGGCATTTGATGAACTCACTGATTTTATAAATGATATGCAGTGGGAGCAAGATCAAAGTTTCGAATGAGGTGGAAAAAATGGCAGACGTTTCTTTAAAGCTTTCAGCAAAAGATATCTATGAAAAAGATTTCGAAAAAACTATGGCCCGTGGTTATCGTCGTGAGGAAGTAGATGCTTTTTTAGATGATATCATTACAGATTATCAAAAAATGGCTGATATGAATAATGAAGTTGTAAAATTGTCTGAAGAAAATAACAAATTAAAAAAAGAAGTTGAAGAATTAAGACTTAGAGTGGCAACATCGAGACCTTCTGACAATAAATCGTTTTCTTCAAACAACTCAAGTTCATCAAACAATAATGTTGATATTTTGAAACGAATTTCAAACTTAGAAAAAGCTGTTTTTGGAAAGTAATTTAACTTAGCATAATTAATGAATGTTATCAATTGGATATTTATTGCTAATACTAAGTATTCAATTAACAACAGATATACTATAAAAATATCTGTTATAGTATAAAAAATTATGATATAATCGCAAAAGTGATATTTTGGGTAATCGCTATAGAAATATAGAGGAAAGTCCATGCTCACACAGTCTGAGATGATTGTAGTGTTCGTGCTTGATGAAACAATAAATCAAGGCATTAATTTGACGGCAACGAAATAACCTAAGTCTTATGATATGGTTAAATTAGTTTGAAAGTGCCACAGTGACGTAGCTTTCATAGAAATATGAAGGGTGGAACGCGGTAAACCCCTCGAGTGAGCAATCCAAATTTGGTAGGAGCACTTGTTTAGCGGAATTCAACGTATAAACGAGACATCTTTATTCGGAATATAAAGATTTGTAGACAGATGGTTACCACCGACGTACCAGTACAACTAGTGTACGTTATGAGTACAACGGTACAGAACATGGCTTACAGAAATATCATGAACTAGTTTAGCTCTCCCACTGATTGGAGAGCTTTTTATTTTTTACTCATACATAATAAATTTTGTTAACATATAAATATATCTATAAAAAAGGAGAAAACGTAATGTTCCAATTATTAGCAGTTTGTCCAATGGGATTAGAAGCTGTTGTAGCTAAAGAAATCCAAGAACTCGGTTATGAAACACAGGTTGAAAATGGACGTATCTTTTTTGAAGGTGATGCTAAAGCTATTGTGCAATGCAATTTATGGTTACGCACAGCTGATCGTATTAAAATTGTTGTAGGTCGTTTCAACGCTACAACATTTGATGAACTTTTTGAAAAAACAAAATCGCTACCTTGGGAAAACATTATTGATAAAGAAGGGCAATTCCCAGTTCAAGGTAGAAGTGTTAAATCAACACTATATAGTGTACCAGACTGTCAAGCTATTACTAAAAAAGCAATTGTTGAACGTTTAAAGAAAGCTTATGAGGAAAAAGGCTGGTTAAATGAAAGTGGTGCTAAATACCCTGTTGAGGTAGCTATTCTAAAAGATAATGTATTATTGACTATCGATACCTCAGGTTCAGGTTTGAACCGTCGTGGATATCGTATTGCTCAGGGGGAAGCTCCTATTAAAGAAACGTTGGCAGCGAGTCTAGTACGACTTGCCAATTGGAAGGGAGATACGCCTTTTATAGATCCTTTCTGTGGTTCAGGTACTATTGCCATAGAAGCATGTTTAATCGCTCAAAATATTGCACCAGGGTTCAATCGAGATTTTGTTTCTGAAGAATGGAATATTATGCCTCCCAATATTTATGATGATATGCGAGATGAAGCAGATCAACAAGCAAATTACGATAAAGACATTCAAGTATTTGCATCAGATATAGATCCTGAAATGGTTGAAATTGCTAAACATAATGCTGAAGAAGTCGGTTTGGCAGATATAATCCAATTTAGTGTTAAAGATGTGAATACATTATCAATTGACACCGATGAACCAGTAGCTTTAGTTGGAAACCCTCCATATGGTGAACGAATTGGAGATAGGGAAGAAGTCGAAGAAATGTATCGTTATATTGGTAAATTAATGAATCAACATTCACATTTATCAACTTACATCTTGACTAGTAACAAGGAATTTGAATTTTTAGTTAATCGAAAAGCTACTAAAAGAAGAAAATTATTTAACGGCTATATTGAATGTACTTATTACCAATATTGGGGTAAAAAGCCAACTACTATATAATTTTTATTAAATTTGTAAATTTTTCTTAATGTATCTAATAATATTTAATTAATTTAATCAATTCATTAGCACTCTTATTATTACTGATGTAAAGTGATAGTAAGAGTGTTAAATATAGATACAAATACATAATTTTATATACATCTTAGTTAGGAGAGAAATAATATGCAAACAGTATTAATAATAGGCGCAAATGGTAAGGTCTCTATCGAGGCTACTAAAATATTTTTAGAGGATTCTAATTTTAATGTTGATTTATTTTTAAGAAATGCGCATCGAATTCCTGATTACGCATCAAATCGAGTAACAGTTTATGAAGGTGATGCAAAAAACTCAAAAGATTTAGAGCAAGCACTTGATAAAGTTGATGTTGTATTTGCTAGTCTATCTGGATCATTAGATATCGAAGCACAAGCTATTGTATATGCTATGTCTAAAAAAGATGTTAAACGATTAATCTTTGTAGCTGCCCCTGGTATTTACGATGAATTACCAGCTAAATTTAATGAATTTAATAAATCTCAATTTGGAGAGAAATTGATAAAATATCGTAAAGCTGCAGATATTATTGAAGCATCAACATTAGATTATACTATTATTCGTCCAGCATGGCTTACATTTAAAAATGAGACAGATTACGAAGTTACATCGAAGGATATTCAATTTAGAGGAACAGAAGTTTCAAGACGTAGTATTGCAAGTTTAGCTGTACGTATAGCGAAAAATCCAGAATTATATTCTAAAGAAAATATAGGTGTCAATAAACCAAACACTGATGGAGATAAACCAGCTTGGTTCAATTAACTATTCTTTATATTTGTTTCAAACTATTGTTGTGATAAAATTTAATAAATAGGTAGCGAGTCAGAAATAATAATTAAAGTTTTTACTTTAGTAAATATAATTTTTGTTGAGTAAACTTAAACAGTATATTTAATTTTAAATCTGCCTACCGGATTAAGAATAGCCTGTTACATTAAGTAT
Source organism: Staphylococcus sp. NWU MK-U1 (assembly GCF_033283505.1). Classification (NCBI taxonomy): domain Bacteria; kingdom Bacillati; phylum Bacillota; class Bacilli; order Caryophanales; family Staphylococcaceae; genus Staphylococcus; species Staphylococcus sp. NWU MK-U1. The sequence continues at coordinate 377,832 of NZ_JAVSMG010000002.1, forward strand.
GTCTCAGACTATTACTTTTTTATTTGAATGTTTGAAACAAAGGGGACTTAGCATGGCTAATAATGAACAATTAGATATTTTATATAAATTAAAAAAAGAAGTTGAAAAATCAAAAAATTCAACTTTAATACATACTATTAATCAAGTAATAAAAAAGGTATATTTAAACCAATATACCGCTTCTTTTGTTGGTCACTTTTCAGCGGGGAAATCAACATTAATTAATTTATTATTAGAACAAGATATTCTTCCAAGTTCACCAGTACCTACCACAAGTAATACTGCAATTGTATCTGTTGCAGATAAACAAGAAATTATAGCTAATTTAGAAAATCAACAATATACTAAATTAAAAACATATGACGAAGTCAAAAAAATGAATCGTTTAAATGTAGATGTAGAGTCTGTTGAAATTAATTTTCCTTCTTCAAAATTCAAAAATGGTTTTACGCTTCAAGATACACCTGGCGTAGACTCAAACGTAGCTACACATCAGTCTACAACTGAACAATTCATGTATACAAGCAACATTTTGTTCTATACAGTAGATTACAATCATGTACAATCTGCATTAAATTTTCAATTTATTAAAAGAATGAATGATGTAGGTATACCAGTCATTTTTATCATTAATCAAATCGACAAACATAATGATGATGAAATTACTTTTGAAACTTTCAAACAAAGAGTCAATAAATCAATAGAAGATTGGGATATTAAACTTACAGATATTTTCTATGTGACAAAATTCGATCATCCCGAAAATGAACTTTCACGTCTTTCTCAATATTTAGTACAGAAAGATAATTCTAGAGAACCAATTGAGGATTATGTAAATCGTACAGTTAAGTTTATTACAGAGGCTCAATTAGGATATATTCAAAATGAACTACAAGATATTCTAGAACAGCTAAATATAAATGAAGATGAATTTGAACAAGCCTATGCTAAATTTCAACAAAATCAAGCCGTTAGTGAAGAAGCTCGACTCTTAAATAATCCTGATCAATTATTAAGTTTTTTAAAACAAAAGCGAAAAGATATATTAGATAATGCATACATTATGACACATGACATGCGTGAAGATATTAGACATTATCTTGAAAGTATGAGTGATGATTTTAAAATTGGCGGCCTTTTAAATAAAAAGAAGAAAAAGCAAGAGGAACAAGAAGCACGTTTACAGAATGTTGTTTCTAAACTTCAAGACAAAGTTAATCAACAAATTCGACAACCCTTACGAGAGGACATGACATTTTTAACGCGTTTTATTAATAACTCTGAAGTTAATCATGATGTATTAAATCAACATTACGAAATAGATTCAAGTTTAATTTCCAATTTATATCAACCTCAAACGAGTATTAGTAATACTTATGTACTTACTTTTAGTGATGACGTGCTTAAAGCAATTACTAATTTTGTAGAAAAACAATCCAATCCGTTATTTAATCAAGCGATTGATCATACACAAGCGCAAGGTTTAACTGAAGAAACTAATGATGATCTACAGATATATGAACATTATATTGAATTACAAAATTTAAAAGAATCTCTAACAACTAAAAATTATCAACATTATTATATTCATATGGATGACTCTTTAGATAAATTAATAGGTAGAACTGAAGCAAACTATATTCTAGAAAGCAATGATCAAGTTTTAGAAAAAGAAGAGCAAGCGTCTGATGAAAATTTAAATGAGCGTAATACTAAAAAGGTTAACATTCAAGAAGCATTAAACATTATTGAACCTGTACCATTATTTGATAGAACAAAAATTGATATTAAAGATACGTTAGAACGATTAGAAAATAAACTTGTCAAAATTGGTGTATTTGGTACATTCAGTGCAGGAAAAAGTAGTTTAATTAATGCCTTATTAGGTGGGCAATACTTAGTCAGTTCACCAAATCCTACAACTGCAGCTACGACAGAATTATCTTACGGTGAGGATAGTCAAATCACACTTAAAACTGAAGAACAACTATTAAATGAACTTAATCAACTCATTGAATACCATAATGTTTCTTTCGAATCACTCGAAGCATTTGTCCAATCTGATGTACAACAATTAAAAAACAAATTAGAAAAGAACCAACTTGCTTTTGTAAGTGCAGTTCACAAACATTTTTCTATGTATAAAGATATGTTGGATGAAGGTGTGAAACATACGATTTCTCAAGAGGAAATAAAAAAATGGAGTGCTGAAGATGAGTTTGCTACTTTTGTTAAAACCGTGCATATCAATTTACCATTAGAATGGTTGAAAGGAAAAATAATCGTTGATTCACTAGGCTTACATTCAAACAATCAACGTCATACAAACGAAACTGAACAAATTTTAACTTCATCCGATTTAATTTTATATGTGAGTTATTTTAATCATTCATTTACAGATAATGATAAAAACTTCATCGAACATATGAAAGAGATGAATCAACTTAATGAAAATCAAGCATTCAAAATGGTTATCAATGCAGTAGACCTTGCAGAAAACAGTGATGATTTAGCTGCGGTAAAACATTACGTTAAAGATGCATTAACTCAAGTAAACTTGAAGTCAGATATCTTTGGTGTTTCAAGTAGACAAGCATTGAGCGGGAACGATGAAGGTATTAATCAGCTGCGTCATAGCATTGACCAATTTGTAGAAGTTGATTCAAATATAATTTTAGAGCAACAAATGGTTAAACAGCTTGAACAAATCAATATTTCTTTCGAAGAGATGATTCATGATTATAAAACTAACCAATCTCATATTGAACAACGTAAGCAACAATTGAAGAAATATCAAAATGAACAAAGGTTACCAAATCAATTGCTATTTACTACCGAACAACATACTAATAATGAAGTTGAAGATCAGATTTATCATTTAAATGGTAGATTAAAATTACAATTATTGGATGATGTTAAAAGTATATATAATAGTCAGATGACTCAAAATAGTGATTTTAATAATGAAAAAAAAGTTTCTTCTAAAGCATTTTTAGATCAAATACATCAACGACTATATTTAGAACAAAGTTTATTAATTGAACGAATCAAGAAATATTATAACCGTCAACTTAGCGAACAAGTCGCACCGACAATCCAAAAATTAAATCAATTACATGTATTTATTAATTCTGATTTTTCAATTATGCCTAATTTTACTGAAAAGGCATTCTTGCGTGTTGATTTAAATGACATGATTAATGCTTTACCTAAACAATTAACGAAACGTCGAATTTTGAATCCAAATACTCAACGAGAGTTACAAGAACAAATCAGTTCACATACGTTAGAGTTATTGCAAAATCAAATTAGTGAATTTAGACAGGCATTGATTCAGTATGTTGCTTCAATGAATAAAGAAGCTGAAGAGAAATTTGCGCAAATTGAGGATGCGATTCAAGATCAAATCGATGAATTATTATCATTTGATTTAGATAATACATTAATCGACCAATTACATATTGCGAATCAAAAATTAAACGCACTATTAAAATAGAAGGAAGGCACAAAATATGGAAAATCGTGTCCTATTAGTAGATGGAATGGCTTTATTATTTAGACATTTTTATGCTACAAGTTTACACAATCAATTTATGTATAATTCAAAAGGTATACCAACTAACGGAATTCAAGGTTTCGTTAGACATATCTTCACAGCAATAAATGAAATCAATCCTAGTCATGTAGCCGTATGTTGGGATATGGGACAATCCACTTTTAGAAATGATATGTATACTGACTATAAACAAAATCGTCCATCACCACCAGAAGAGCTTATTCCACAGTTTGACTACGTCAAAGAAATTTCAGACCAATTTGGCTTTATAAATGTTGGAATGACTAATTATGAAGCTGATGATGTGATAGGAACTTTGGCAAAAACATTTTCTGATAATAACGAGGTCCACATCATCACTGGAGATAAAGACTTATTACAATGCATTAATAATAATGTAGAAGTTTGGTTAATAAAGAAAGGATTTAATATTTATAATCGTTATACTTTAACTCGTTTTAATGAAGAATATCAGTTAAATCCACAACAATTAATTGATATTAAAGCGTTTATGGGTGATTCTGCAGACGGATATCCTGGTGTTAAAGGTATAGGTGAAAAAACAGCTCTTAAATTGATTCAAACTTATGGAAGTGTTGAGAATGTATTATCCAATATTGAACAATTGACTCCTGGACAACGTAAGAAAATTGAAGCAGATAAGTATAATTTAACTTTGTCAAAAAAGTTAGCCGAAATATATACTGATGTGCCACTAAATAGCATGGAAATTTATAGAGATATGGCTTATGCACATTCACTTAACCACATACTTTCAATTTGCAATGAACATGAACTTTATGTTTCTGGAAAATATATATCAACAAAATTATAATTTAGTACAAAGACTCAAGACCTATAATGTGTTTTGAGTCTCTTTTTCGACTAATTTATAACGCTCCTCAACATTTATACTTTTTTATTTTATTAAAATAAAATCTATTTCACACTCAATTAAATTAATGATACAATTAAATAGAACAACTATTGAATTGTTCATTTCATAATGATAATTGAAATTAATACCCGAGAGGAGTTGTGAAACTTTTGTCGAGTAATTTTTTATGTTCTAATGACTGACAAAAATTAAGACAATAAATACGGTAACTTAATTATCAATCCATTTGATATTGAGCTATGTGTTATCGGAATTACTTTTTTCAAAACTACTCATAACATCAACATCAAGAATATACAACATAGAATAGGAGAGAAGCGCATCAATGAATCATCGAGATAAACTACAGAAGTTCAGTATTCGAAAGTATGCAGTGGGAACTTTCTCAACATTAATCGCCACGTTAGTATTTTTAGGAACGCATACCGATCAAGCCCATGCGAATGAAAATATCAATACGACAGTTGAAAAAGCACAGCAAAATACTGAACCACAAGAATCCCGAGACAATAATAGTAATCCAAATGATGCAATAACAATTCAAAATGATCAAACTTCTGATCAAGCTGCAGAAATCAATAAGCAGTCAAAAGAAAATGACAACATAACTACAGAAAAAAATACTATAGAAACTCAAACAAGCGAAAAAGAAATTACTAATTCGACATCAACATCTATTAAAGAAAAGATGGAAGAAAAATCGCCAGTCACAAAAGATGAAAAAACAAATGAACTGAAAGAAAAATCTTCATCGATCGTAGGGACGCAATCTTCGAATCAAAGTAAACAACAAGTTGAATACTCTAGCTTAAACCCATCTAAACAAATTGATGATAAGCTAAACACAACTAAAGCATCTAAGTCGGATAATGAACAGAAGATTGAGGGCAAAAACGTTTCTAAACTGACTGTTCTTACTCAAGAAATTCAAAGTAAATTACCAGAAGTTGAAACTTTAGAACCTTCAAATCCTCACATTGAAGAAGCGAAAAAAATAATTGTAGAAAGTAATCATTTCACACAATCTAGTAATGTTTCGCAACAATCACTTTTAGATTTTATTACAAGATTAGAGCAAACACGTAATTCATTAGCAAATGTGATTACTCGTTCTCAATCAGGTAAACGCGATCCAAGAAACGGTCAACAAATGGAAAAAGGTACGAATTTTAGATTTACTACATTGAATGGCCGTTGGAATGCTGGAAAAAACGTCATTGTATATCAAAGTAACTATGCTTCATTACCTGATGGAAGAGCGCTTGGTACTGGTCAACAAAAAAACGGTGTAGAAAGTATAACTTCTAGAAAGACCGTCATGCGTGCTTATTATAAACATGAAGGTAATTCAAAATACTTAGTTTATGATGTATTCTTTAATAATGACGGCGTTAATTTTATATCACCTGGATCACAACAACGTTTAGGTATGGCTTTGCTGTTACCATATAAAGTAATGAAATTGAATTCAGATGATTCGTTCGCTAGCGATTCAGTTAGAAATCTATCTTATGCAGCTTACGAAAAAAGAAGTGGTAGAAATAGTCTATTAAGTGAATCACCTAGCGATTTTATTATCGATCCAGATAATAGTACGCAAATGATTGATATGCTAAGAAGTAATCAGCGTGATTTTGGTCATACAACATTTTATCTTAGTTTCGGTGTTCGTCCAGGTAGAAGTTTTAATTCTGATGCGAACGAATATTTCCACTCAAATAGAAATAATCCTGATTTGAGAAAAGCAGTCGAAGATCAACGAGGCATTTTCAGTGGATGGAACTATGGTATTGGTATTCAAGTAGATCCTAACCATCCTGAAGGTGCAAATCGTGCGTATCATATGCACCTTGAAGTTAAATTAAGAGATAATGTAACTACTGCCGAGCTAGAAAATGCTTGGTCATATGCCAATACAGCTGCTATGGGTGGTGTAAGTAAATCTGCTTATACAGTTTTATCAGGTCGTATATTACCTGAAGATAGTACACTGCCATCTATCGAGAATCAACCACCAGTGAAACCAACAATTAACTCTGATTTAGTAGGTAAAGCAACAACGACAACAGTTATTGATGTATCTACAGATCCAAATACTAAAGTCGAAATATTTGATAAAAATGGTAACAAAATTGGTACAGGTACAACTGGTTCTAATGGACATGCTTACATTACGCCAACTCGTCCTATACCTGAAGGTAACGTCACTGCTAAAGCTTATAATCACAGTGATGAAACAAAAGTTTCAACATCTGATCCTAAATTTGCAACTGACACAATTCCACCTACTACACCTGTAATTAACACACGATTAGTTTACAAAGCTGGTACATTAACACCAATTGATGTTTCTACTGATCCAAATACACATGTTGCATTAATAGATAAAAATGGACGTATTTTTGGAGCAGGTACAACGGATGCTAGTGGTCATGTGATTATTACGCCAGATCGAGTTATTCCTGAGGGAAATGTGACTGCGAAAGCTACAGATAATGCTTTACATCCGAATAGTTCTGTTTCGATTCCTGTTCAAGCGACAACGCTGATACCTGTAATGAAACCAGTCATTAATACAGATGTTGCAGGTAAAGCTTTCTCTACACCAGTTATCGACATTACATCTACACCAAATACACGAGTAGAACTATTAGATAAAAATAATAATGTCATCGGTCGTGGAATTACTGGTTCTAATGGGCATGTTAATATCACCCCAGATCATTATCTTTTCGAAGGTAATATCACTGCGAAAGCATATGATCAAACTGATGCAACTAATAATGCAACATCTGATCCAAGACATGTTACTGATACAACACCACCTAGAAAACCAGTAATTAATACTAATTTAGTTAATAAAGTAGGTACAAGAACGCCTATTGATGTTTCTACAGATGTATTGACTAGAGTAGAAATTTTTGACGAAAATGGTAAAAGTTATGGTGTAGTTCTTACTGGAATGGACGGTCACGGTATAATTACGCCAAGAGAGCCACTACCTTTAAGAAAAATCTATGCACGTGCTACAGATGGTGCAGAGACACCTAACTCAATCGATTCAGATCATGTACCTGTTACGGATACAATTCCACCTACAGTTCCAACTGTAGATACAGATTTAACAGGTAAAGCGACGACTTTAACTCCAATTACCGTTACAACTGATCCAAATACGAGAGTAGATTTAATCGATAAAAATGGTCATATTATAGGTACTGGCACAACTGACGGAAATGGTCATGTAATCATTACTCCTACAACTCCTATTGTTGAAGGTAATGTGATTGCCAAAGCTTATGATCCTGCTAACAACGTTTCAACGTCTGCACCTAGAAAAGCGACGGATACTACGCCACCAACTAAACCTAGAGTTACTTCACCTCTAGGAGGAAAAGCAGGTACGACTGATCCTGTTACAGTTACAACTGATCCGAATACGAATGTTCAATTATTAGATAAAAATGGGCAAATCATAGGTACCGGAACAACAGATAGTTCAGGTCGAGTGTCAATTACACCTACAAGACCTATTCCGGAAGGTAATGTTACGGCTAAAGCAATTGATAATGCGGAACATCCGAATAGTTCTACATCTGATCCTGTGAAAGCAACGGATACTACGCCTCCAACTAAACCTAGAGTTTCAACACCACTAGGTGGAAAGGCGACAACTTCAACACCAATTGAAGTTATTACGGATTCGAATACAAGCGTGCAACTTTTAGACAAAGATGGTCGTGTGATTGGTTCGGGTACGACTGGTGCTAATGGACGTGTTACAATCACGCCAACTCGTCCTATTCCTGAAGGTAATGTCACTGCCAAGGCGACTGATAATGCAGAACATCCGAATAGTTCTACATCTCAACCGAAAAAAGCGACTGACTTAACACCGCCGGTGAAACCTTCAGTTGTTGGAACTCTAGATGGAAAAGCGGGAACAAAAGATCCTGTTGAAGTAGTGACCGATCCAAATACGAAAGTGGAGTTACTGGATAAAGATGGTAATGTTATCGGTTCGGGTACGACTGATAACACGGGTCATGCGACAATTACACCAACGGTGCCTATTCCTGAAGGTAACGTCACTGTGAAAGCCACTGATAATGCGGAACATCCAAATAGTTCTACGTCTGATCCGGTTAAAGCAACTGATACTACGCCACCAACGGTTCCAACACTTGATACTGACTTAGTTGGCAAAGCTGGTACTCAAACACCGATTACAGTGACAACGGATCCAAATACTCATGTTGATTTACTTGATAAAGATGGTAATATCATTGGTTCAGGCACGACGGATAGTAATGGTCATGTCACAATTACACCGACAAGACCTATTCCTGAAGGTAACGTCACTGCCAAGGCGACGGATAATGCGGAACATCCGAATAGTTCTACATCTCAACCGAAAAAAGCAACTGACTTAACACCGCCGGTGAAACCTTCAGTTGTTGGAACTCTGGATGGAAAAGCGGGAACAAAAGATCCTGTTGAAGTAGTGACAGATCCAAATACTCATGTTGATTTACTTGATAAAGACGGCAATATTATTGGTTCGGGTACGACAGATGATACAGGTCATGTCACAATTACACCGATAAAACCTATTCCTGAAGGTAATGTCACTGCCAAGGCAACTGATAATGCTGAACATCCAAATAGTTCTACGTCTGATCCGGTTAAAGCAACTGATACTACGCCACCAACGGTTCCAACACTTGATACAGATTTAGGTGGTAAAGCTGGTACTCAAACACCGATTACAGTGACAACTGATCCGAATACTCATGTTGATTTACTTGATAAAGATGGCAATATCATTGGTTCAGGTACAACAGATAATACAGGTCACGTCACAATCACACCGACAAAACCTATTCCTGAAGGTAATGTCACTGCCAAGGCGACGGATAATGCAGAACATCCGAATAGTTCTACATCTCAACCGAAAAAAGCAACTGACTTAACACCGCCGGTGAAACCTTCAGTTGTTGGAACTCTGGATGGAAAAGCGGGAACAAAAGTTCCTGTTGAAGTAGTGACAGATCCAAATACTCATGTTGATTTACTTGATAAAGACGGCAATATTATTGGTTCGGGTACGACAGATGATACAGGTCATGTCACAATTACACCGATAAAACCTATTCCTGAAGGTAATGTCACTGCCAAGGCAACTGATAATGCTGAACATCCAAATAGTTCTACGTCTGATCCTGTTAAAGCAACTGATACTACGCCACCAACGGTTCCAACACTTGATACTGATTTAGTTGGTAAAGCTGGTACTCAAACACCGATTACAGTGACAACTGATCCGAATACTCATGTTGATTTACTTGATAAAGATGGCAATATCATTGGTTCAGGTACAACAGATAATACAGGTCACGTCACAATTACACCGACAAAACCTATTCCTGAAGGTAATGTCACTGCCAAGGCAACTGATAATGCTGAACACCCGAATAGTTCTGTATCTAAGCCAGTAAAAGCTACTAAACCTATTGTAAAATCAGGTAAAAAAGCTAAACACTATAAAACAAAAATATCTAAGAACCACAATTCAAAAGAGTATAGAAACCATAATTCAAATAAACCTAAAAATACAATACGTGGTGAAAAGAAAAATATAACTAATATAGGCGGTATTTCTAAAAATAAAGTAAAAGATTTACCAAATACTGGTATAAAAGAAACATCAAATAATTCTTTACCTTATTTAGTTACACTACTAGGTAGCTTTGTTTTACTAATTGGTAGAAGAAAAGATAACAACAGAAATAAGTAATTCTAATATAACTGCTAATTAGAAAATCCACTGAGATCTTAAATGATTTCAGTGGATTTTTGATTTCAAAAATTCATATTTTAATATTAATTTAACATTAAAGTATCTATTGAAATTATAATCATATCAATATAATTTGACGAAATATTTCAGAGACATCTATTAAAAACTTTACCCCGTTTATCAATAAATTAAAATGAGACGACTATTTTTAAATATCACAACATTTATTATTAAATGAATGATATAATAATATTATATAAATTAAATTTGATTTCTATATCTAGTATGATATTAAATTAATAGTTATGTGAAATGCGTTAAATTAAAATGTCATAAACAATAACTTTTATTAATTTTTACTAAAATAGTAAAGGAGAATATCGCACCATGAATCAACATAATCAATTACAAAAATTTAGCATTCGTAAATATGCAATCGGTACCTTTTCAACATTAGTAGCGACATTCGTATTTTTAGGGGTAAACAACGATGCACAAGCTAGCGAACATTTAAATCCCACTCAACAACTTACGAATAACAATCAAGAAAGTACAATTAACGAAAGTACAAATACGTCAATTCAACATTTAGCCAATAATCACACAGGTCAAGTACAATCAAATCAAGTCAATAACACTAATAATGAAGTTAAATTAAATAAACAAACTAATAATGATTCAAGTGTATCAAATCATCCACAAAACATTCACACTAGAAAAAAAAGAGCTTCTAATTCAGATGAAACTGATTTCACTAGAGTAGTTACAGGAACAGTCGAAGATTCTTCTAATCCTGCAACAAACCCTTCATCACCAACTACAAATGATCAGCAAGCACCGCTTATTAAACCAACTTTTGTTACAAGTGTGGGCTATGCAGCTAATACGAAAAGGCCAATTGAAATATTGACTTCACCTAATACTGAAGTAGCACTATTGGATAAAGATGGTGCAACAATGGGTACTGGTAGAACAAATGAAACGGGTCATGTCACTATTACTCCACAGCAGTGGATTCCCAAAGGTAATGTTTCAGCAAGAGCCACTCGTGGTAGGGAAAGTGTTACATCAGATCCTGTGGAAGCGTTGAATACAGACCCTCAACATAGACCATTTGTAATCGAAGTTACAACTGATCCTTTTACAAGAATTGAATTAAGGGATAAATACAATAAACCTTTAGGGGCTTCAAGAACAAATGATAAAGGTCATGCTTACATTGTACCAACTAGACCTATTCCAGAAGGTAATGTAACAGCTGTAGCTACTGACGATAGTGGAAATTCATCTACTTCAGATCCTAAGAAAGCTACCGACACTACACCGCCTGATAAACCAATTATTCATACAAATTTAGTAGATAAAGTAGGTACAGTAACACCAATTGAAATTACTACTGACCCTGCTACTAAAGTTGAATTATTTGATAAAGATAATAATTTATTAGGTAGTGGAATGACTGATCATACTGGACATATTACAATTACTCCAAATAGACCATTGGTTGAAGGACCATTAACGGCAAAAGCAACAGATGATGCTGAAACACCAAATAGCAGTTACTCAGACCCAGTAAATGTAACAGATTTAACACCACCAACATCACCTAATCTAGAAACTGACCTAACTAGTAAAGCTGGTACTCAAACACCGATTACAGTTACAACAGATCCTGACACAGTTGTTGAATTGTTTGATAAAGATGGTAATAGTCTGGGATCAGGAACAACTGATTCTACTGGACACGTAACAATTAAACCTAATCGTCCGATTCCGGAAGGTGATGTAACCGCTAAAGCAACTGATAACGCAGAACATCCAAATAGTTCTACTTCTAAGCCAAAAAAAGCAACGGACACAACGCCACCAATCATTCCAATTTTCAATACAGAGATAGGTGGCAAAGCTGGTACTCAAACGCCAATCACTGTTACGACTGATCCTAACACAACTGTTGAATTGTTTGATAAAGATGGTAATAGTTTAGGTTCTGGTGAAACAAATGGTTCTGGACAAGTGACAATCATACCGAATAAAGCAATTCCTGAAGGCAATATAACTGCTAAGGCGACTGACCATGCAGAACACCCTAATAGTTCTATCTCTGAACCAGTAAAAGCGACTGATACAACACCACCTACAAAACCATCTGTTGTGGGTAACTTGGATGGTAAAGCTGGTAGTACTGATCCTGTAGAAGTAACTACTGATCCAAATACTAAAGTTGAACTTTTAGATAAAGATGGTAATGTGATTGGTTCTGGCATGACTGATAGTACTGGACGTGCGTTTATTACACCAACTAAACCTATTCCTGAAGGTAATGTTTCAGTTAGAGCAACAGATAATGCGGAAGTACCTAATAGTTCAATTTCTGATCCAGTAAAAGCGACTGATACGACGCCACCAAATATACCAACATTTAATACGGATGTTTCTGATAAAGGTGGAACTCTAACACCAATTTCAATTACGACTGACCCCAATACTCATGTTGATATTATTGATAAGGATGGTAATATCATTGGTTCTGGCACTACAGACGGTCAAGGTCACGTAACAATAACGCCAAATGTTCCAATCCCTGAAGGAAATATTTACGCAAAAGCGACTGACAATGCAGCACAACCAAATAGTACGACTTCACAACCTTTTAACGTTATCGATATAACACCGCCAATAAAACCAACAGTTCCTGGCGGATTAACAGGTAAAGCCAATACACAGGATCCTATTGAAGTTGTAACAGATCCAAATACGCATATAGAAATATTTGATAAAGATGGACAACTCATTGGTACAGGTGACACGGACCAAAATGGTCATGCTTTTATTACACCTACAAAACCAATTCCTGAAGGTAATGTAACGATTAAAGCTACAGATCATGCTGAACATCCAAATAGCTCAACATCCGATCCAATCGAAGCTACAGACACAACGCCACCTTCAGTACCTAAAGTGAATACAGGTCTTAACGGAAAAGCAAATACTTATACACCGGTTTCAGTATCAACTGACCCTAACACTAAAGTGGAATTGTTAGACAAAGATTTCCATGTTATTGGCTCTGGCGTTACTGATGAAAAAGGTAATGCGATAATTACACCAACAAAGCCAATTCCTGAAGGCAATGTTTATGTGAAAGCAACTGACAATGCAGCACAACCAAATAGTTCGGTTTCTAAACCTGTTAAAGCAACTGATACAACACCACCACCTAAACCAGTAGTAAAAGGTAGTATGAATGGTAAAGCAGGTACTAAAGATCCAATTGAAATTATCACTGAACCGTACATTAAAGTAGAAATACTTGATAAAGATGGACATGTCATTGGCTCTGGAAAAACTGATAAAAACGGTCATGTAATAATTAAATCAAACAAACCATATCCTGAAGGTACAATTATTATTAAAGCTACAGATCATGCTCAGCCACCGAACAGTTCATTCTCAGATCCAATTAAAGTAACTGATACAACGGCACCAACTGAACCAAAAATTCATACAACACTGATTCATAAAGCAAATACTAAGACGCCAGTGAAAGTTACAACCGATCCTTATACACTTGTTGAATTATTGGACAAACATGGACATGTCATTGGTAAAGCTACGACTGATGGTAACGGAAATGCTACTATAAAACCAACAACACCAATACCAGAAGGTGACGTAACAGTAAGAGCTACTGATAATGCTCAACATCCTAATAGTTCTTTATCTAAACCAGTTAAAGCAACATTAGCTCATAATGATAAAGCACATAAAGATGGTCGTAATACTCATAATCCAAATCAAAAAGATTCAAAACACAATAGTGGAAATACAGATGATCAAGGTGATAATTTGAGAGGCTATAATCAAAATGATAGCAATCAAAATACTGTAGGCTCTTTACCTAACACTGGTTACAACAATAGTGAATCATCAACTGCATTCTTAATGACTTCACTATTGAGTGGGATCGCATTATTATCAAGAAGATTTAAAAAAGAAGAGAAGTAATGGCTTTTTTAAACGACTAAAAAACACCCCTCTATTTAATTTCAAATTAAATAGAGGGGTGTTATGTATTTAACTAATGTTAATTTTTCTTTTTAGTTAGTTTAAACAATGCTTGTTGCGCCATTTGATTTGCTTCTTTATTTTGTTCTCTAGGTACCCATTTTACAAACACCAATTCAAAACTTTTTTCGAGTATTTCCAAATTCTCATAATATGGTTTAAATCGTGCGTTTTTTACAAATCCTTGATTAACACTATCTTCAATTAATTTTGAATCAGTATATAATAAAGCATTAACAACATTAAGTTCACGAGCATGTTCAAGTGCATGAATAAGGGCAGCCCATTCCGCACTGTGATTATCTAGTTCGCCTAAGTCGTGCGTATATACATACTTTTCATCATTCTCTTTGATAACTATTCCGCATGCACTTCGCCCAGGATTACCTCTAGTAGCTGCATCAAAGTAAATTTTTGCCATATGAATTTAACACCTTTTAATTTTAATAATTTCACTATTCTTATCGTATTACAAAATAAGAAAATAGGGAATGGCATAGATTTCATTAAGAAATCATTTCCATTCCCATAATATTCTTTAATATCCCTTATCTAGTTTATGAATTTGACCTTTACGATACATAGACTTAGCTATATAACCGAATGGTACATTAAATATAGTAGAAATAAGTTTTAATAAATAAGTTGTAATGAATATTTCGAATACAACCATGTTTGGTAAAGTTCCTGCAAACGCAATTGTGACAAACAGTGCTGTGTCAATAATTGAACTTAACATGGTACTACCATAAGCACGAATGATAAATGTTTTATCTGAGCTAAATACTTTTTTAATTGCAGAGAAAATAAATACATCAACGTGTTGTCCAATAATATACGCAATAATTGAACCTAATGCAATTCTTGGTACTAAATCAAATATTGTTGATAAAGATTTTTGAGCCATATCCTCAGGTGCAGGTATAAAATGTAGTGACATTTGCATAACAATAATCATAACCAATGTAGAAGAAAATCCTAACCATACAGCTCTTTTCGCAACTTTGCGACCATAAATGTCATTAAGTATATCTGTAGCTAAATAAATAGACGCAAACATGACATTACCCAAAGTAGCAGAAATACCAAAAATATGAACTGTTTTGATTACTTGAATATTAGCAATAATTGTACCAATTGTTACCCAAGCAATTAAGCCTTGTTTGCCAAAACAATGAAACATTACAACCATTAATATAAATGTAACAAGAAATGTTGCTACACCGAAAATTTCATTATACATAAATATCCTCCTAAATTTTGATGATGCGGGTGTTTAGAAACCGCAAAAACAACTTAATTATTTTATAGTAATTACTACATAAATGCAATACGACTTACCATTTTCATCAACACTTATTATTTATTAAATCGATTATTTCAAAATAAATACAAATTAAGTTATACTTATTCCATGCTTATATTAAGACAATACTGTACTTAAGGAGTGACTGTTATACTTACACATTCCGAACAAAAAGCAATTAATAAAATTGATGAGTTAATGAATACTTATTGTGAAAAATGTTTACTAAAAACACATATCAGAAAAACAGAAGGTAAGACACAAGCACACCATTTTTGTATATCTGAGTGTTCAATAGGTAAACAAATCAAACAATTAGGTAATGAACTACAATAGGAGGTAAGGACTATGCAAATTGTTTCAATTGAAGAAACACCAAATCATAACACTATGAAAATTAACCTAAGTGAAAAAAGAGAAGATAATAAATCTAATACATTTACTTCTGCTCAAGAAGGACAACCTGATTTTATAAATAAACTGTTCGATATTGATGGTGTAAAATCAATATTCTATGTTATGGATTTTATTTCTGTCGATAAAGAAGATAATGCAGATTGGAATAGTATTCTTCCTCAAATTCAATCTACTTTTGAATAAATATTTACAAGGGGACATGCACTTATGGAAATATTAAGAGTAGAGCCGACACCAAGCCCTAATACTATGAAAATCGTATTATCTAACAAAAGAGAAGACAATAAATCTAATACATTCACATACGTAGAAGAACAACAACCACAATTTATTAATGATTTATTAACAATTGACGGTGTCAAATCTATATTTTATGTGATGGACTTCTTAGCTATTGACAAAGAGCCTAAATCCGATTGGGAAGTGGTCTTACCTCAAATCACTTCAACTTTAAATAATGAGTCATTTTTAGATTCATCAAAAAAGCCCGATGAACACTATGGAGAGATTAAAGCTGAAGCACTTATGTTTAAAGGTATTCCATATCAAATTAAACTCACTACGACTTCAGATGAAAGTCGTAAACAGTTGCCGGACTATTTTGTTGAGAGTATGTTAAAAGCTCAAAAAGATGGAGACAATGTTGTGTTTTTACGTAAATGGCAAGATTTAGGAGTTAGATACGGTGATTTAGAAGAAGTTATGAATGAAGTGTACGAAGAAATCATTGCTTTATATCCATCTGAAAAGTTAGCATCTCTAGTTCAAACTGCATTAGAAACTGATATTGTTATTCCACAGCAACAATATCATCATGTAACTTTAAATGAATATAAAGAGGCAACTGATTGGAAAGATAAATTAAGAATGTTAAAAGAATTTCCAACACCTACACTTCAAGATATTGACCTATTAGATGAAGCTTTACAAGAAGATAAAGCACCCTTAAGACGACAAGCCATAGTATTAATAGGCATGATTGAAGATAAAGAAATTCTTCCATACTTATATAAAGGCTTGCATGATAAGAGTCCAGCTGTTAGACGCACTGCTGGAGATTGCTTAAGTGATTTAGGTTATAAAGAGGCTCTGCCTGAAATGGAAAAAGCCTTAAATGATTCACAGAAAATTGTACGTTGGAGAGCTGCTATGTTTCTATTTGATGAAGGCGGACCAGAACAATTATCTAGTCTAAAGTCACACGCTAATGATCCTGCTTATGAGGTCAAACTTCAAATTGAGATGGCAATTTCTAGAATCGAAAATGGTGATGAGGCTTTAGGTTCTGTATGGAAACAAATAGCTAATCGAAATAAATAATTATGTTAAAGTAAAACTAAATTAGGAGTGAAAATTATGAATCCTTATGAACAATATATGCAAGAATTAGCACAACAAATGAGAGCTGAACTCACTGAAAATGGTTTTGAAAGTTTAGAAACAAGTGAAGATGTATCAAATTATATGAAAAATGTTAACGAAGAAGATACAACATTTGTAGTAATTAATTCTACATGTGGTTGTGCTGCTGGCTTAGCCAGACCTGCAGCTGTTGCCGTAGCAGAGCAAAATGACAAAAAACCAACAAATAAAATCACTGTATTTGCTGGACAAGATAAAGAAGCAACTCAAACGATGCGAGAGTACATCCAACAAGTTCCATCAAGTCCATCATACGCTTTATTTAAAGGAACAGAATTAAAACATTTTATCCCTAGAGAACATATCGAAGGTCGTGACATTCAAGATATCTGTATGGATATTAAAGATGCATTTGACGAAAACTGCTAAGCAGTATAATTTTAAATAATTTGAGTCATCCATATTAAAGTATTCACTCAGAGTTAATACTATCATCCTAAATTGATGGTATAAACTTGAATTGAGTAAATGAGGATCCACTTTTCAATCCCAAATATAAAATTAAAAACTAATTTTATATTTGGGATTTTTTTATTTTAATTTTATAAATACGCATTATCTAGTATAATATTCAGTAATATAAATAATTCTAGGAGATGAGCAAAATGTTAAATTCCTTTGATTCAGCCTATCATGCTCTATGCGAAGAAATATTAGAAATTGGTAATCAACGGGATGATCGTACTCATACCGGTACTATTTCTAAATTTGGTCATCAGTTACGATTTGATTTATCTAAGGGTTTCCCATTACTTACAACAAAAAAAGTATCTTTCAAACTTATCGCTACAGAATTATTATGGTTTATTAAAGGCGATACAAATATACAATACTTACTAAAATATAATAATAATATTTGGAATGAATGGGCCTTCGAGAAATATGTGCAATCTAATGATTATCATGGTCCTGATATGACCAATTTTGGTCATAGAGCACTACAAGACGATGAATTTAATGAACTGTATAAAGAAGAAATGTCTAAATTCAAACAACACATTTTAAATGATGACTCATTTGCAAAAAAATACGGAGATTTAGGTAATGTATATGGTAAACAATGGAGAGATTGGGTAGATAAAGAAGGTAACCACTTTGATCAACTTAAAACAGTTATTGAACAAATTAAAAGTAGTCCAAATTCTCGCCGACATATTGTCTCAGCATGGAATCCAACAGAAATAGATAGCATGGCTTTGCCACCATGTCATACTATGTTCCAATTTTATGTTCAAGATGGCAAATTAAGTTGTCAATTGTATCAACGAAGTGCAGATATTTTCTTAGGTGTACCATTTAATATTGCTAGCTATGCATTATTAACTCATTTAATAGCAAAAGAGTGTAATCTTGAAGTTGGAGAATTTGTGCACACTTTTGGTGACGCACATATTTACTCTAATCATATTGAAGCAATAAAAACACAATTGTCTAGAAACAGTTTTGATCCGCCAACTTTAAAAATTAATTCAAATGCATCCATTTTCGATATCAATTACGAAGATTTAGAATTAATTGGATATAACTCACACCCAGCAATTAAGGCACCTATTGCTGTATAATAGGCTGAAATTTTGCGATTATTAATATAAACAATTTTTTCATACGGAGGGGAAGGGAAATATGACTTTATCAATTTTAGTAGCACATGATGAACAACGCGTTATTGGATATAATAATGATTTACCATGGAATTTACCTAATGATTTGAAACACGTAAAAAAATTATCAACTGGAAACACACTAGTGATGGGGCGAAGAACATTTGAGTCAATTGGTAAGCCGCTTCCTAATAGAAGAAATGTAGTGTTAACGAGTGACACAACGTTTAACGTTGATGGTGTAGATGTGATTCATTCTATAGATGATATTTACAAATTAGAAGGTCATATTTTCATCTTTGGTGGTCAGTCATTATTTGAAGAAATGATTGATAAAGTAGATGATATGTACATTACTGTTGTTGATGGTAAACACCAGGGCGATACATTTTTCCCACCTTATACTTTTGAAGAATGGGAAGTAGAGTCATCGGTAGACGGAGAGTTAGATGAGAAAAATACAATTCCACATACGTTTTTACATTTAGTACGTAAACATTAAATTAAATTGATAAACCGGAGGCACTTATGACTAAACAAATTATCGTGACTGATTCTACATCAGATTTATCACATGAATATCTAAAACAACATAATATACACGTAGTACCTTTAAGCTTAACGATTGACGGAAAATCGTTTGTTGATCAAATAGATATTACATCTGAGGCTTATATTCAACGAATTGAGGAAGATGCCGACGTAAAAACAAGCCAACCACCAATCGGGAAATTTATTGAACTATACGAAGAACTTGGTAAAGAGGATGTTGAAATCTTTAGTATCCATATGTCATCAGGTCTAAGTGGTACATACCAAACTGCTTTGCAAGCCAGTGATATGGTTGACACTAAAGTAACCGTAATTGATTCCAAATCTATTTCATTTGGACTCGGCTATCAAATCCAACGACTTGTTGAATTAATTAATACGAATCTTTCGTCTAATCAAATCGTAGACAAACTCAAAGAATTACAAAAGAACATTAAACTCTTTGTTGTAATCGGACAATTAAATCAATTAATTAAAGGTGGACGCATAAGTAAGACAAAAGGTTTTATTGGTAATATAATGAAAATAAAACCCGTCGGCACTTTAGAAGATGGATATTTAGAAATCGTACATAATGCACGTACACAAAATTCTAGTATACAATATCTAAAAAAAGAAATTTCAGAATTTATCGATAAACATAAAATTAAATCGATTGGTGTTGCTCACGCAAACGTTCTTGACTTTGTTGACAAGCTCAAGTTGCAATTTGATGAGGCATTCGGCCAACAGAAATATGATGTTAATGTAACGACACCAGTTATTTCAACTCATACTGGTCAAGGAGCAATCGGCTTGGTTGTTGTTCGTGAATCAAATTAATCTCATTGCTTACTTCCTATTGTTCTTTTAATAAAATTCATCATTGTGAGTAGATTACTTTAAATAATAGTATTTATATCGTAAATTTAAATAATGACAGAGGAGGTAATAATATGGCATATGCAACTTTAGCTGGAGGATGTTTCTGGTGTATGGTTAAGCCTTTTACATCATATCCCGGTATTGAAGAGGTAGTATCTGGATATAGTGGAGGTCATGTTGAAAATCCAACGTATGAACAAGTTTGTACTAATCAAACTGGACATAGGGAAGCTGTTCAAATTCAGTTCAACTCAGACATTACGTCCTTTGAAAATATCTTAGATGTATATTTTAAAACTTTTGACCCTACAGACGGCGGTGGTCAATTCTTCGATAGAGGAGAAAGCTATGAACCGGCTATCTTTTATCATGATGAAGAGCAAAAGAAAGCAGCTGAACTCAAAATACAACAATTAAATGAAGAAGGTATTTTTAAAAAACCTGTTATAACGCCGATTCTTCCATACAAAAACTTTTATCCTGCGGAAGACTATCATCAAGATTATTACAAGAAAAACCCTGCTCATTATGAGCAATATCAACGTGGATCAGGAAGAAAATCATTTATCGAAACACATTGGGGGTCTCAAAATGATTAAAAAAGATAAAAATGAATTAAATGAAATGGAATATTTAGTTACTCAAGAAAATGGTACTGAACCTCCATTTCAAAATGAATATTGGAATCATTTTGATAAGGGTATTTATGTAGATAAAATTTCAGGCAAGCCATTGTTTACTTCTGAGGAAAAGTTTGAATCTAATTGTGGTTGGCCAAGTTTCTCTAAATCAATTGATGATAATGAAATCATTGAACTCGTAGATAAAACATTTGGTATGATTAGAACAGAGGTTAGATCGGAAGATGCAAACAGTCATTTAGGTCATGTATTCAACGATGGTCCGAAAGAAAGCGGTGGACTACGTTATTGTATTAATTCTGCAGCGATTCAATTTATCCCTTATGATAAGTTAGAAGAACTTGGATATGGAGATTTAATTCCGCATTTTGAAAAATAGGAGTGACTAATTATGTTTAAAAAATTATTTGGTAAAGGTAAAGAAGTTAATAGAGAAATTGAAATCTATGCACCATTAACTGGCGAATATATTAATATTGAGGATATTCCAGATCCAGTATTTGCACAAAAAATGATGGGCGAAGGCTTTGGTATTAACCCAACTGAAGGAGAAGTTGTTTCTCCAATTGAAGGTAAAGTTGACAATGTATTTCCAACTAAACACGCAATAGGACTTAAAGCAGATAATGGTTTAGAAATATTAGTTCATATAGGTTTAGACACTGTTCAACTAGATGGTCAAGGTTTCGAAATCTTAGTAAGTAGTGGCGACACTGTTCAAGTTGGTGATCCATTACTTAAATTTGATCTAGAATATATTAGAAATAATGCGAAAGATGTTATTTCACCAATTATTATTACAAATTCAGATCAAACTGAATCAATCCACGTCAATGATGTTAAAGCAGTCATCAAAGGTGAAACTAAAGTTGTTGATGTGACAATGAGCTAATGAAAGAACATTCATTCTATCAATTTGCTCTAACGGTTAGAGGCCGTAAAGATAGCAAGGGAGACTTAGCTGAAGAAATATTTAATGATCTGTCTTTTCCAAAACATGAAAAAGATTTCAATCAATTGTCTGACTATATTGAAATGCAAAGCGACATATCAGTATCCATGTCAGTGTTTGATGATTTATATGAAGAGTATACAGAATGGTTAAAATTCTAACTTACTCAGTAATGTGGTAAGCACATGTATCATATTAAAATTGCATTAAAAATTTCATAACAGCTGGCTAAATGAGAAGTATATCAAGCCTTTCTCAATTCTAGTCATCTTTTAGGGGGTGGAACGAATTCATTATGGATTCTGTCCCACTCCTTTTGTGCTTTTTATTCAACTTATTTCTTAAAAGTTGCGTTTGTGTCTAAATAACGACATACTTATATTATCTTTTTAGATGAAATTATAAATACATAAGATGTTATATGAGGAAGTGGTTTTATGAGTCATCATTCTGAGGAAAAACAAAGTAGTATAGACTCCAAACATAAAAATGAAACATCTTCTAATAAAAGAATTAATTTTAAAACTTGGCAATTTATAGTACTTTTATTAGGAATTATCATTATTACAGCTGGTATTACAGTTGCTGCTACAATTGGTATCAGTCACAAAATAAGCGGATTAACTAAAGATGAACGTCAAGAAATTAAAAAAATTGAATATGCTTATAAGACACTTAATAATGATTACTATAAAAAACAAAATGCTAGTAAATTATCTGAGGCTGCTATAGATGGCATGGTTAAAGAACTTAAAGATCCTTATTCTGAATACATGACTAAAGATGAAACGAAAAGCTTTAATGAAGATGTTTCAGGCGACTTTGTAGGTATTGGTGCAGAAATGCAAAAAAAAGATAAACAAATAATGATTACAAGTCCAATGAAAGATTCTCCTGCTGAAAAAGCCGGTATCCAACCAAAAGATGTTGTTACTAAAGTGGATGGAAAATCCGTAGTAGGCAAACCTTTAGATCAAGTAGTAAAATTAGTACGTGGTAAAGAGGGAACAACGGTCAAACTAACAATAAAACGTGGTTCTCAAGAAAAAGAAATTAAAATTAAACGTGGTAAAATCCATGTAAAAAGCGTGGAATATAAGAAGAAAGACAACATTGGAGTATTTACTATAAACAAATTCCAAGATAATACTGCAGGCGAACTTAAATCTGCTATTATTAAAGCTCATAAAGACGGTGTTCGTAATATAGTATTAGATTTAAGAAATAATCCTGGTGGTCTACTTGATGAAGCCATAAAAATGGCTAATATCTTTATAGATAAAGATCAGACTGTTGTAAAACTTGAAAAAGGCGATGACACAGAATCAATCAAAACGTCAAATGACGCTTCTAAAGAAGCTAAAGACATGAAAGTTAGTATCTTAGTAAATGAAGGTTCTGCCAGTGCATCAGAAGTATTTACTGGTGCAATGAGAGACCACAAAAAAGCTAAAGTTTACGGTTCAAAAACTTTTGGTAAGGGAATAGTACAGACAACTCGTGAATTTAAAGATGGCTCATTATTGAAATATACACAAATGAAATGGTTAACACCTGATGGTCATTATATTCATGGGAAAGGTATACAAACTGATACAATAATAGCTTCACCTAAATATCAATCTATCAGTGTCATTCCAACTGATAAATCTTATTCTGTTGGTGACAATACAAAATACGTGAAATCTATCAAAATCGGTTTAGATGCATTAGGCTACGACGTTAACAATGATTCTAAACAATTTGATACACAGTTGGAATCAGCTATTAAAAAATTCCAATCAGAACATGAATTATCAGTAAATGGTAAATTCGATAAAAAAACTAATGAGAAATTTACACAGTTATTAGTTGAAAAAGCTAATAAAGAAGATAAAGTTTTAGATGAATTAATTAATAAACTAAAATAAAGAGGTGTGTCATAAACAATGATAAGACTAGGTAATATGCAAGATATTTCACAAATAGAAACTTTAGTTGAAGAAGCCAAAAAATTAATGAAAGAATTTAATAATAATCAATGGGATGATAAATATCCAGTTACAGAACACTTTGAAGAAGACATCAATACCGAAACACTATATGTGTTGGAAGAAAATAACACAATTTATGGCTTTATCGTGGTCGACCAACAACAATCAGAATGGTATGATGAGTTAGAATGGCCAATCGATCGTGAAGGCGCCTATGTCATTCATAGACTTGCTGGATCACAACAGTATAAAGGAGCAGCTACAGAGTTATTTGATTTCTCAGTTAAGTTAGCTGAAGAACATAATATCCATGTTCTATTAACTGATACTTTTGCTCTAAATAAGCCAGCACAAGAATTATTTGAAAAATTTGGTTTCATAAAAGTCGGTGAAGCAGAAATTGACTATCATCCATTTGATAGAGGCGCACCATTCTACGCATATTATAAAAACATTTAAGAATAGAGGTTAATTACTATGTCTAAAATAGCATTTACCGGTGGCGGTACTGTTGGACATGTATCGGTCAATTTAAGTTTAATTCCAACAGCTACTGATAAAGGGCACGACGCATTTTATATTGGTTCTAAAACAGGTATAGAACGTGAAATGATTGAATCACAATTACCTAACATTAAATATTATCCAATATCTAGCGGTAAATTACGTCGATATCTATCAGTTGATAATGCGAAAGACGTATTTAAAGTTTTAAAAGGTGTTATTGATGCACGCAAAGTATTAAAAAGAGAGAAACCAGACCTATTATTTTCTAAGGGAGGATTTGTTTCAGTTCCCGTAGTAATAGCTGCACGCTCACTAAACATTCCAACAATTATACATGAATCGGATTTAACACCAGGCTTAGCTAATAAAATTTCACTGAAATTTGCTAAAAAGATCTATACAACATTTGAAGATACATTAAAATATTTACCAAAAGATAAAGCAGACTTCGTTGGCGCTACCATTCGACAAGACTTAAAAGAAGGTAATCAATCACGTGGATACCAGTTAACAGGTTTCGACGCCTCAAAAAAAGTATTACTCGTCATGGGTGGTAGCTTAGGTAGTAAAAAGCTTAATCAAGCTATACGTGAAAATTTAGAAGCATTACTTCAAGACTATCAAATTATTCATTTAACAGGTCATGGACTAGTTGATTCTAGTATTGATGCTAAAGGCTATGTTCAGTATGAATTTGTTAAAGAAGAGTTAACAGATTTATTAGCTATTACAGATACTGTAGTTAGCCGTGCAGGATCTAACGCTATTTATGAATTTTTAACATTGCGTATTCCTATGTTATTAATACCTTTAGGACTTGACCAATCACGTGGTGATCAAATTGATAATGCTGAGAATTTTGAATCTAAAGGGTATGGTAGAACAATCCCTGAAGATCAACTTACACAGGTTAAATTATTAGAACAACTTAAAGAAATTGAAAATGATCGAGAGTCAATCATTAAACAAATGGAGACTTACACAGAAAGTTTTACAAAAGAAGATCTATTTAATAAAATTTTAAAGGACGCTCTATAAACTCAGGAGGTGCAAACAATGAATCGTACGAAACGTATTACTTTGCTAATCGTTTTTACCTTAATATTTGGTATCATTGCATCTTTCCATGAGTCTAGACTGGGTAAATGGATTGATACTGAAGTATATGAATTTATTTATTCATCTGAAAGTTTCATCACTACTTCTATCCTTTTGGGTGCCACTAAGCTAGGAGAAGTATGGGCAATGGTCTGTCTATCTTTGATGTTTGTCGCATATCTAATGTTAAAACGCTTTAAAATCGAAGCACTATTCTTTGTAATTGTTATGTCTCTTTCAAGTATATTAAATCCATTACTGAAGAATATTTTTGACCGAGAGCGCCCAACATTATTACGATTAATTGATATATCTGGATTTAGCTTTCCTAGTGGCCATGCTATGGGATCAACATCATTCTTTGGTAGTGCGATGTTTATAGCAAATAGAAAAGCATCAGGTAATAATAAAGGAATTATAATAGGGTTATGCGCATTATTTATTCTTCTGATTTCTATTTCAAGAGTATATTTAGGTGTGCATTATCCTACAGATGTCATTGCTGGTATAATTGGCGGTGCTTTCTGTATTGTTCTATCAACATTAATACTTAAAAATCATTTATATCCAACAGCTACGTAAAATATATCGAGATACATTCTTAAAACGCGAGATTGTATCTCGATTTTTTTAAGGATTAAATATTAGCTATTTGAATTGGTAGACACTCAAAAGATTTAATCAAATCAGTATTACTAAATAAACTAAATAAAAAAGCAGTGAACCTCGGCATTAGATTCACTGCTTTTTATTAAAACGTTTAAAGTAAGTTTGAAACTTTAACGTTAGTCTTTTACGGGCATATAAAAGGGGAATAACTTGAAAATGACCAATCCTTTAAGAACGAAATATATGTGGGGGGAATTGTCTTATTCGGTATTGATAATCATTTTCAAATACTATTATACATCATTGATAATCATTGTCAATTATAATTGCGAAAAATTCTCAATTAAATTTGATTATATCATTACAATTTAAATCCATTCTCTAATTTCAGTCTTTACTGTGATAAAATATAGCTTATATTATAAGAATATGCATTCGAAAACGCATCATTGATTTAACTCATTCTAGCTATTTAAAATATGATTAATGCATAATAAAAGAGGTGAAAATAATAATGACTAATATACTTATTGTGGAAGATGAACAAAATTTAGCCCGCTTCTTAGAACTAGAACTAACTCATGATAATTATAGTGTAGATATAGAATATGAAGGACAAGCAGGGCTCGATAAAGCATTAAGTAATAATTACGATTTAATTATATTAGATTTAATGTTACCAAAAATAAATGGCTTAGAAATATGTCGCCGTGTCAGACAAGAACAATCAACGCCTATCATTATTATTACGGCTAAAAGCGATACATATGACAAAGTGACCGGTTTAGATTACGGTGCTGACGATTATATTGTAAAACCCTTTGAAATTGAAGAATTATTTGCACGCATTCGTGCAGTACTCCGTCGTCAACCTCAAAAGGATATCATTGATATCAATGGCATTAAAATAGACGTCGATGCTTTTAATGTCACAATTAATGGAGAACAGTTAGATTTCACTAAAACCGAATATGACTTACTTTATTTATTAGCAACCAACAGAAACCGTGTACTACAAAGAGAACAGATCTTAGATCATGTTTGGGGCTATGACAGTGAAGTTGAGACGAATGTCGTAGATGTTTATATTCGATATTTACGCAACAAACTTAAACCTTATGGTAAAGATAAAACGATTGAAACCGTTCGTGGTGTTGGGTACGTGATCAGATGATTAAAAAGGGTACTTTAAAATATAAGTGGATGATGATTACAACGTTAATCATGTTTAGCACAATTATTCTTTTCTGTCTTGTTATAATCTTCTTTTTAAAAGATACCTTAAGAGACGGTGAGATTGATGAGGCTGAACACAGTTCAAGTGATATCGTTAATTTGGTAGAATCACGATCTATGAATAATATTACTACTTTAGATTTGACTGCTATGTTGGAGAATTTTGAAAAAGCCATTATTTACGATCGAAATGGTAAACAATTAATGCAATCCTCAAATGAAAATATGATTAATTTTAAACCTGATATTGATTTTGTTGATCCTGAAACGATTCAAATTTCAAAACATAACGGAATCCCTTACTTAATTATTACAGAACCAATACATAGTGAACGTTTTGAAGGCTATAGTGTTTTAATTCACTCCCTTGAAGGATATAACAATGTCGTTCGTTCATTATATTTTGTAGCCATTGCATTTGGTTTGTTAGCAACTTTCATTATGGCGGGTATTAGTTATATTTTTTCAACGCAATTAACTAAGCCACTCGTAACCATGTCGAACAAGATGATTCAAATACGACGAGATGGATTTCAAAATAAACTTGAACTCAAGACGAACTATGAGGAAACAGATAATTTAATCGATACCTTTAATGATATGATGTACCAAATTGAGGAATCATTTAACCAACAACGTCAATTTGTTGAAGATGCTTCTCACGAGTTACGCACGCCGCTACAAATCATTCAAGGTCATTTAAATTTAATTCAACGTTGGGGTAAAAAAGACCCAGCTGTTCTTGAAGAGTCTCTTAATATTTCATTAGAGGAAATGAATCGAATAACGAAGTTGGTTGAAGAATTATTATTATTGACTAAAGACAAAGTTAATATTCAGGCATTAGAATTTGAAGAAGTAAATATTAATGAAGAAATTCGTTCACGTATTAAATCTTTAAAACAATTACATTCAGATTATCAATTTAAAACGCATCTATCAAAGAAACCATTAACATTACAGATTAATCGTCATCAGTTTGAACAGTTATTACTTATTTTTATTGATAATGCAATGAAGTATGACAAAGATAATAAGCAAATCGAAATAGCTACTCAATTAAGAAACAAACAAATTAGTATTGAAATTACAGACCATGGTCTTGGTATTCCTAAAGAAGATCAAGAGTTTATTTTTGATCGTTTTTATAGAGTTGATAAATCCCGCGCAAGAAGTCAAGGTGGTAATGGCTTAGGGCTTTCTATTGCTGAGAAGATAGTACAACAATATGGTGGTTACATAACTGTTGACAGCGAAGTAAACCAATATACAACGTTTAAAATTATATTTAAATAAATATTTAAATCGAAGCTGGGACAATTAAGTTGTTCCGGTTTTTTAATACATAACTTTCTTTCAAATAACATCTACAATTAAAACACTCATTCAAACTATCTCTATTTCACATTTTCAGTAAAATTTTCCATCAATTTTCACACAAAATCATATAAATTCAAATTACCAGATTTAGTATTTTTGTTTTTTCCATAATATTCAGTCAATGGACTTTATCAAAGCCACAAATAGTGCTATTATTGACCTGTAAGCGGTTTAACTATTTTGTGGAGGGTAATACTATGGCAAAGGATAACAAGGATGTTACAGAAGCTCCTGTAAACTTCGGTGCTAACCTAGGTTTAATGTTAGATTTATACGATGACTATCTACAAGACCCTAGTTCAGTGCCTGATGATTTACAAGTTCTTTTCAGCACTATTAAAAATGGCGAAGCTCATGTCGCAGCTAAGTCAACCACTGAAGGGAGTGGTTCATCAGCAGGCGATGGTACAATTAAGCGTATTATGCGCTTAATCGACAATATAAGACAATACGGTCACCTTAAAGCTGATATTTACCCTGTTAATGCTCCTAAAAGAACTAATCTTCCTAAGTTAGAAATTGAAGAGTTTAACTTAGATAAAGAAACATTAGAAAATGTCTCAGCAGAAATTGTATCTGATCATTTCAAAGATATATATGATAATGCTTACGAGGCAATTGAAAGAATGGAGAAGCGTTATAAAGGGCCGATTGCCTTTGAATATAATCATATTAATAATAATAAAGAACGTACGTGGTTAAAACGACGTATTGAAACACCATATAGAGCTAATATCAATAATGATGAAAGAAAAAAATTATTTGATACTTTAGCGCATGTAGAAGGCTTTGAAAAGTATTTACACAAAAACTTTGTTGGTGCTAAACGATTCTCTATTGAGGGTGTTGATACATTAGTTCCAATGTTACAACATACATTAAAACGTGCTGCTGAAGTTGAAATTAACAATATTCAAATTGGTATGGCACACAGAGGTCGTTTAAATGTTTTAACTCATGTGCTAGAAAAACCATATGAAATGATGATTTCTGAGTTTATGCACACAGATCCTATGAAATTCTTACCAGAAGATGGCAGTCTTGAACTAACTGCTGGATGGACAGGAGATGTGAAGTATCACTTAGGTGGTGTGAAGACAACTTCTTCATATGGTATTGAACAACGAATTTCATTAGCTAATAACCCAAGTCACTTGGAAATTGTTGCGCCAGTGGTAATTGGTAAAACACGTGCATCACAAGATGACACAAAACACGCTGGTAAACCAACTACAGATTTCCATAAAGGTATGCCAATTATAATTCATGGGGATGCTGCATACCCAGGACAAGGTATTAATTTTGAAACAATGAATTTAAGTAACCTAGATGGTTATTCAACTGGTGGTGCCTTACACATCATCACTAATAATAGAATTGGATTCACTACGGAACCAGTTGATGGACGTTCAACAACATATTCAACTGATATTGCGAAAGGTTATGACGTACCAATTTTACATGTAAATGCAGATGATGTTGAAGCAACAATTGAAGCTATTGATATTGCAATGGAATTCCGAAAAGAATTTCATAAAGATTTTGTAATTGATTTAGTCGGCTATCGTCGTTACGGGCATAATGAAATGGACGAACCTTCGATTACAAATCCACTTCCATATCATAATATTCGCAAACATGATTCAGTTGAAATTATTTATGGTAATAAGTTAGTTGAAGACGGCGTTATTTCTAAGGAACAAATG
The DNA here is from genome assembly GCF_033283505.1 of Staphylococcus sp. NWU MK-U1. Lineage (NCBI taxonomy): Bacteria > Bacillati > Bacillota > Bacilli > Caryophanales > Staphylococcaceae > Staphylococcus > Staphylococcus sp. NWU MK-U1. Next base: position 408,418 of record NZ_JAVSMG010000002.1, read on the forward strand.
GAAGACGTAATGGATAAAATTCAAAAAGAAATGCGTGCCGCTCAAGACAAGATTGATAAATCAGATAAAATGGATAATCCAGATATGGAAAGACCTGAGTCATTGCAAGAACCTTTACAAAGTGATGATAAGGATTTCTCAGTAGATCATCTTAAAGAAATTAATGATGCTATGCTCTCATATCCTGAAGATTTCCATGTACTTAAAAAGCTAAATAAAGTTCTAGAAAAACGTAGAGAGCCTTTCGAAAGTGAAAATGGTTTAGTAGACTGGGCTCAAGCTGAGCAACTTGCTTTTGCAACGATTGTTCAAGATGGTATATCTGTTCGATTAACCGGACAAGATAGTGAGCGTGGCACGTTCAGTCATAGACATGCTGTATTACACGATGAAGAAAATGGTGATACATTTACACCATTACATCATGTGCCTAATCAAAAAGCCACATTTGAAGTTCACAATAGTCCATTATCTGAAGCAGCTGTCGTTGGCTTTGAATATGGCTATAATGTTGAAAATAAAAATAGCATGAATATTTGGGAAGCTCAATACGGAGACTTTTCTAATATGGCTCAAATGATGTTCGATAATTTCATGTCATCAGCACGTGCTAAGTGGGGAGAAAGAAGTGGTTTAACGCTATTCTTACCTCACGCATTTGAGGGTCAAGGACCTGAACACTCTTCAGCACGTTTAGAAAGATTTTTACAACTAGCAGCTGAAAATAATAGTACAGTTGTTAATTTATCTAGTTCAAGTAACTATTTCCATTTATTAAGAGCACAAGCTAAGAGTTTAGGTACTGAAGCTATGAGACCATTAATTGTAATGTCTCCAAAAAGCTTATTAAGAAATAAAACAGTTGCTAAACCAATAGATCAATTCACTTCAGGTGGTTTCAAACCTATTATTGTCGAGGATGGAAATAAAGAGAAAGTGACTAAACTTGTATTCGCATCAGGTAAAATGTTCATAGATTTAAAAGAACATATAGCTAAAAATCCAGATGATTCAATTTTATTAGTTGCAGTTGAACGTTTATATCCATTCCCTGAAGGGGAAATTAAAGAAGTATTAAATGAATTACCTAATCTTGAAACAGTATCTTGGGTTCAAGAAGAACCTAAAAATCAAGGCGCTTGGTTATTCGTTTATCCTTATTTAAAATCACTTGTAGGTAACCAATTTAATTTAAGCTATCATGGTAGAATTCAACGTGCAGCGCCAGCTGAAGGTGATGGAGAAATTCATAAACTTGTTCAAAATCAAATTATTGAAAGTAGCATTGAAAAATAACTAGGGGGAAATATTATGCCAGAGGTAAAAGTTCCAGAATTAGCAGAATCTATAACAGAGGGTACCATTGCAGAATGGTTAAAAAATGTGGGAGATAGCGTAGAAAAAGGCGAAGCTATCCTAGAATTAGAGACAGATAAAGTTAACGTTGAAGTTGTTTCTGAAGAAGAAGGAGTACTTCAAGAACAATTGGCTTCTGAAGGCGACACTGTGGAAGTCGGCCAAGTTATCGCAACTGTTGGCGAAGGTAGTGGTAATGCTTCTTCAAGCAAAGAGGAATCTTCAGACCAATCTCAATCTGCGAACAACGATGAAGCGAATAAAGAATCAGCTCAACCAAAAGAATCTCAATCAAATAATGAAGAAAAAACACAATCTAATCCTAACAATCAACGTGTTAATGCAACGCCATCAGCTCGTCGCCATGCACGTGAAAACGGTGTAGATTTAAGCACTGTTTCTGGAAAAGGAAACGATGTTGTACGTAAAGATGATGTTGAAAATAGCCAAAAAGCAGCTCAATCTCAAACTTCTCAAGAAACAAGCAAAAAAGAAGAACCTAAAAAATCTTCAGGTGCACCTAATAAACCTGTAATTAGAGAGAAAATGTCTCGCAGAAAGAAAACAGCTGCTAAAAAATTATTAGAAGTTTCTAATAATACAGCAATGTTAACTACATTCAATGAAGTAGATATGACAAACGTTATGGAATTACGTAAACGTAAAAAAGAACAATTTATTAAAGATCATGATGGTACTAAACTAGGTTTCATGTCATTCTTTACAAAAGCTGCAGTTGCTGCATTGAAAAAATATCCTGAAGTAAATGCTGAAATCGACGGCGATGATATGATTACTAAACAATATTATGATATTGGTGTAGCTGTTTCTACTGATGACGGTTTATTAGTTCCTTTCGTACGAGATTGTGATAAAAAGAACTTTGCAGAACTTGAAAGAGCTATTGCTGACTTAGCAGTTAAAGCAAGAGATAAAAAACTTGGTTTAGATGATATGGTTAATGGATCATTTACAATTACTAATGGTGGTGTATTTGGTTCAATGATGAGTACACCAATTATTAATGGTAACCAAGCAGCTATCCTAGGTATGCACTCAATCATTACTCGTCCAATTGCAATTGATAAAGATACAATTGAGAATAGACCAATGATGTATATTGCTTTAAGTTATGACCATAGAATTATCGATGGTAAAGAAGCAGTAGGATTCTTAAAAACAATTAAAGAATTAATCGAAAGCCCTGAAGATTTACTTTTAGAAAGCTAATCTCAAAGGAATATAACCTCAAACTAATATTGATACAACGGCGTCACATCGTCGTTGTATTTTTTATCTTAAATTTTCAAAAATTAAAAATCATAAATTGAAGTTCAATCAATAAAATAGGCTAATCTTTGTAAGTAGGTGAATTTAACATGACAAAAAAAGGCAAATCAATGCTAGATCGTTGGGAAGACGACAAGAAATGTTTGAAGAACAAGCACCTAAAGAGAGTAAAGAAATAATTAAGAAACGTGAAGATGACTTTATTAAAAGGCTTAGAGAAATACAAAAGAAAAGCTAAAGAAATAAGTGATATACATAAAAAAATTAAAGATGTTATTCAATTAATATTATACAAGTAATGTACAATGCCCTTAAAATAAATCGAGGTGTTATAAATGGATTTAACTTTTTAAGAACAAATAAAATTAAGAGACGATGTACGTAAAATGCCATAGGCTAGTACATTAGCAGAAAGATGAAAAAGAGAACATTAAATGTTTGAGTTACTAGGACTTTATAAATCTGATACTGAGGATATTGATTTATCTAAAATCGCCATAGAAGTCTCTGATGAAGAGTTAGAAGATATATTACTTGGCCGAAAATAAATAACACTTATTTATAAAAAGTTCTTAGGACAATTGTGATTGTAATTTTTTAGAGAATTGCAAATAAAATATTTAAGTATTTAGCGTTTATATTATTGACTAATTATGAAATAGATAATTCTCTTAATAATTATTACATCTCTTAAATAATCCAACTATTATATTATAAGTATAGTCATTACTAATTGACTAAAAGCGAACAATTTTTAATTACATAAAATGAAATCATCAGTTAAACATCTTTTTTAAATTACCCCCCTATCTTATAAAATAAGGATAGGGGGGGCTTGTTTATATTTAATATAAAATTCTATTTACATTCAATATACGAATTTGAAAAGGTTTTGATTTTCCTTTGTATGTATTTTTGAACTCATCAAATTAACGGCCCATTATGTAGTTCATGATATAAATCAAATTTAAAATGCGTTATAATAATTAAGAAAAGACAAATATTAGGGGTGTCATGCATGAGTGGACTTAGAAGTGTCACATTAGGGACAAGTGATCTTTCTAAAACAAATAAACTATTTAAAGATATTTTAGGACTAAATGTAGCATCTAAAAATCAAGCTTTACGTTTTGGTGATGCGGATTTAAGTCCAGGTACACGAATACATTTTGTTGAAGTGCCAAATTCAGAATATGAAAATCAACATATCGCTAGTGTTGGTTTGCGAACGCCGACAGATTCAGGATTGGATGAGTATCAAACGATTTTAAAAGATAATCAAATTCAAGCAAGTGAAATTACTGAGTTAAACGGTAATAAGCATTTTAATTTCGAAGATAGCAACCATCAAATTTTTGATATTTATTCGAATGAACATAATACGGGCGTAGGACTAGGCACACCTACTTTTGATAGTACAGTAAATCCGCTACACCAAATTCAGGGACTTGGTCCTATCATTATTAAAGTTAATGAATTGCCAGTTACAGCATCTATCCTAAAGAATGTATTTAACTTAACTCATTATGCTGAGTACGAATCAACAGAGTTTCCTGAACAAGTGATACAAGTATTTCAAATTGGCGAAGGTGGTTTAGGTGGTGAACTTCATTTATATCAGCCTAATGAACCTATTGAATTAAAAGAAGAAGGTATCGTTGAGCAAATTGAATTTAGTGCAAATTCAGTTGAAGCATTCAACAATGCACAAAAGGAACTAGATGACATTGGCATTCCTTATCAGACGTTAAATCAAGGCGATGCTAAATCTCTACGTATTACTGAGAATAGTGGCATCTCATTTATTTATACATTAGAAAAGTAAAGACAATAATTATATGGAGGCATGAAATTTATGGCAATGTTACATGAAACATGGAAAACACGTACACCTATTAAAAAAGTTGAAGTGATTAATACAGATGCTAAGAAGTTCACAGTTTCTGATATGTTAACTGTTGGAAAGCAATATGATGTTATTAATGAAACTGAGGAATACTATCAAATTATTGATAATTCTGGTTTAGTCGGTGGTTATTATAAAACGTACTTTAAAGAAGTTTAGTATCAATAATTAAGCATGATCATGATTTAAACAAGACTTGGGGGTTATTTTGAAAAAGTAATCGTTGAAATATACTCAACATTACTTTTACAATGCAACTTCTTAGTCTATTTTTCATTTTAAAGAAGGAGAGTAAATTACAAAAATGATTAAGAATCAATATATTAATTCAGATGAATCCGTATTTAATGATGCTAAAGCATTATTTAATTTAAATAAAAATATATTACTTAAAGGGCCAACAGGTTCTGGTAAAACCAAATTAGCGGAAACACTTAGTGCAGTTGTTAATACACCAATGCATCAAGTTAACTGTTCAGTAGATTTAGACACTGAAAGTCTACTTGGTTTTAAGACAATTAAAACAAACGAACAAGGTCAACAAGAAATTGTTTTTATAGATGGTCCTGTAATTAAAGCAATGCGTGAAGGACATATCCTTTATATTGATGAAATAAATATGGCCAAACCTGAAACCTTACCAATATTAAATGGTGTTCTAGATTATCGTCGCCAACTTACAAACCCATTTACTGGAGAAGTGATAAAAGCGGCGCCAGGATTCAACGTTATTGCTGCAATTAATGAAGGCTATGTAGGTACACTTCCTATGAACGAAGCTTTGAAAAACCGTTTTGTTGTTATTCAAGTAGATTATATAGACGGTGATATATTAAAAGACGTTATTAAGCAACAAAGTCAACTTCAAGATGATGCTATTATTGAACAAATTATCAAATTCAATGAAGATTTACGTACAATGTCCAAACAAGGACAAATTTCTGAAGAAGCAGCTAGTATCAGAGCATTAATAGATTTAAGTGACTTAATTACTGTAATGCCAATAGAGCGTGCTATTCAACGCACAATTATCGATAAATTAGAAGATGAGCGTGAACAACAAGCAATCAAAAATGCGATTGAATTAAACTTTTAGAGAGGGATTACTATGAGCGATCGTTTTATCAAATTTAATGATGAGCAATTAGATGCTAAGCAAGTTATGATGCTACAAGACTTAGCGCGCTTACTTCTTAAAAATGAGCAAACACAAGTTAAAATTCAAAAATTCCCTTACTATGATCCAATTAATAACACATTGATCACAAGTTGGTTCTGGTCGCACCGTCCCGAGCATATAGAGAAAGCCGGTCTTAAAACTGACGTGATGCTCGCAGCTTATGGGTATCAAATGATGGATGAATCTATTGTGAATGAAGTATTACATGATGATGAGTTTGAACACCCTAAGTTTTATCAGCAAATCTTTAGATTACTAGAAGATATGCGCGTGTTTAATCATATTCGTAATGAACGCCCAAGTACGTCTAAATTAATAGATTTACGTTTACAAACGAGATTGTCTTATACAGAATCTCAAATTAAATTCTATAAAACTAAAACTGTGTATACTGATTTACTATTTTTATATTTAGAAAAAGCATTTCTTAGTCAGAATTTCTTTGATATTCCAATGATGCATTCACAATTAGACGATATTTTGAATTCTATGTTTCAATATTTGCCTAACTTTTTCCAAAATGAAACATCAGAAGATAATATGTGCTTAGCTCAACGTATCATGTTTCAAATTGATGATATGTTAACCAAAGATATGTTAAATGAATATTATCATCTCCCTCGTCGTGTATACGAGGCAATCCATGAAATGACGTTTGATGAGTTAAAACGTACAGATGCGAGTAATGTAGATGGAAAAGACAATACCTCTGAGGATACGGACTCTGAGACTGCTGAAGCTGAAACGAATGCCCAAGATAGTAAATCAGAAGGCGGTGCTTACCTTGAAATGGAACTTCATGAGGGCGAAAATAGTGAGGTAATAAGTGATAATGATACTGCTCGTGAAGGTGATTCTACAGACGATATGACAGACATGATGACCAAAAAAGGTCGTGGTTCTGATAATACATTAAATAATGATGAAGGTGGCTCTATAGGAGAGAATGCGTCATTCGCACTTAAAGGGATTAACGAAAATGTAGAAATTAAATGGAATGTTCCCGAAATAGAACCGGATTACTTATTAGAGTATCAAAATGTTAAAAACGATGTTCAATTTGAAACTAAGGATTTAATTCAAATTATCAAGAAAACCATTGATCGCGAGCATGTTGATGAGCGACATAACCTTACTAAAGGTCGTTTGCAAAGAGATTTAACAAATTGGTTTATCGATGATCAATATAAATTATTTTATAAAAAACAAGATTTAAGTAAAACGTTTGATGCCACTTTTACTTTATTAATTGATGCATCTGCAAGTATGTTCGATAAGATGGAAGAGACAATCAAAGGGGTTGTTCTTTTCCACGAAACATTGAAAGCATTAAATGTTAAACATGAAATACTTGCGTTCAATGAAGATGCATTTGATTCTGATGATCGTAAACAGCCTAACATCATTGATGAAATTGTTCATTATGATTATTCAACCATGGAAAAAACTGGCCCTCGAATCATGTCTTTACACCCACAAGATGATAACCGTGATGGCGTAGCTATACGTATTGCTAGCGAACGTTTGCTAAGAAGAAGTCATAATCAACGTTTCTTGATAGTATTTTCCGATGGTGAACCTTCAGCCTACAATTATGCACAAGATGGTATATTAGACACTTATGAAGGTGTAGAAATGGCCCGCAAATACGGTATTGAAGTATTTAATGTGTTTTTGAGTCAAGATGTTATAACAGAAGATATTGAACAAACCATTCATAACATTTATGGTCAATACGCATTATTTGTAGAAGGTGTAGAAAATTTGCCGAGTCATTTATCGCCATTACTAAAAAAATTACTTCTAAAATCATTTTAAAGAATATAAGATTTCTATTTTAAATATTTATCAACTTTTCAAATTTTCTGAAATTACATAGACTTGTAAATCCTTTTTATGCTAGAATGTTTAATATTGCAAACATACACATAAAAAGGAGCAATTCTATGAATAAGAATACTTGGATAGTAGGATTTACATTATTCGCTATGTTTTTTGGCGCAGGTAATCTTATTTTCCCACCAAATTTAGGCCAAGATAGTGGTCATTTCTTTTGGCCAGCAGTTATCGCATTTTGTTTAACAGGAATTGGCTTACCTTTGTTAGGCGTTATCGTTGGCGCATTAGATAAACAAGGGTATGTAGGTTCATTAAATAAAATATCACCTAAATTTTCTGTAATATTTTTAATTATTATATATTTAACAATAGGGCCTCTGTTTGCAATTCCGCGTACAGCTTCGACTTCATTTGAGATGACTGTGACACCAATTGCTCATACAAATAGTAATTTGGTGCTATTTATATTCACCCTTATCTATTTCCTAGTCGTTCTTTACCTATGTATAAATCCAGGTAAAATTGTAGATCGTATAGGATCTCTATTAACACCATTATTATTAATAACAATTTTAGCAATGATTATTAAAGGATTTGTTGATTATAGTGGTAATGCTCCATCTCATGGAAACAAGGTTGATTACAATTCAGCTATTGGAAGTTTCTCAAAAGGCTTTACAGAAGGGTACTTAACTATGGATGCAATCGCAGCAATTGCTTTTTCAATGATTGTAGTTAACGCGATAAAAGCTACAGGGGTTAAACATGCAAATCAAATATTTAAACAAACAGTTATGTCAGGCTTAATTGCAGCCATAGCGCTTGTATTTATATATGTTTCATTAGGATTTATAGGCAATCATATGAACGTTGACAGCGCGACACTCAAAAATCTGACAGCTAAAGATCAAAATGTTGGTGCTTATTTATTAACAACAATGGCGGCGAATGGTTTTGGTGTCTTCGGTAAATATCTATTGGGTATTATCGTTGCACTCGCTTGTTTAACAACTGCTTGTGGCTTAATTGTATCTGTAAGTCAATATTTTAATAGAATATTCCCTAAAGTTTCATACAAAGCTTATACAATATTCTTTACTTTGATTAGTTTCATACTGGCAAATTTAGGTTTAAATGCTGTAATTTCTATGTCTGTTCCAGTTTTAAGCGTCATTTATCCTATAGCAATAACTGTTGTATTACTAATTTTACTTGCACGATTCATTCCAACTAAACCAATTGCACAGCAAATACCAATTGCAGTTATTAGTATTGTTTCAATATTAAGTGTTATAAGTACCAATGGTTGGGTAAAGATGTCATTTATTGATGCTTTACCGTTAAAGCAATATTCTTTAGAGTGGTTCCCAATAGCAGTAGTCGCAACTATTATTGGATATGTCATTGCTAAATTCGTAAACCAAGACCATATTGTTTATCAAAAAGAATAGCTATCAAAACGAATTAATTATATTAAAAAAGCACATCATACTCATTTTGAGTTGTGATGTGCTTTATTTATTCTATTCCTTCTTCATCGAAAGTAAGTGTTGTTTTAATTCATCTTCTAAGCCAACAAGTTCTTTCTCAGCTTCTTTACGTTTTTGACGACCATTTTGTTGGATTTGAAGTGTTTGTTCAATTGTTTCAATAATATCACTTTGCGTTGTTTTAAGTGTTTCAATGTCTACAATGCCACGCTCATTTTCCGTAGCAGTTTCAATAGCATTTTGTTTTAACATAGCCGCATTCTGAGTAAGTAAATCATTGGTTGTATCTGTTACGGCACGTTGGGCAGACACTGCATTACGCTGTCTCATTAACGTAAGGGCAATTGCCATTTGATTTTTCCAAAGTGGAATACTTGTAAGAATGGAACTTTGAATTTTCTCAGCCAATGCTTGATTAACGTTTTGAATCATGCGAATTTGTGGTGCAGTTTGTATTGCAATTTGACGAGATAATTGTAAATCATAAATACGCTTATCTAAGCGATCAACAAATTGTTCCATATCCGCTACGGCTTGTATATCCATTTGATTACCAGTTTGATTGGCATGTTCTTGTAGTTTCGGAATGTCGTTCGTTTGTATTTCATGTTTTCTTCTTTTAGCGGCGGCGATATATAAATTAACATCATCAAAGTAATCTTTATTTTGTTGATATAATCCGTCTAATAATTTGATATCTTTTGATAGATTATTTTTATGTCTATCAAGCTGAATTGTAATTCTATCAATTTGGGAACTTACTGATTGCATCCTAGAAAACACTTCATTAATTGAAGCTTTTGTACGTTTAAAAAAGCGCTTAAGTTTGGATTGTTTCTCTGGATTTAACTCATCAGGATTTACAGCTTTTAACTTAGTCATTAATTGATTAAGTGAATCTCCAACAGGTCCAATATCTTTCGTCTGCACTTCATCCAACATTTTATGTGAGAATTGAGACATATTTTCTTGCAAATGTGAGCCATATGATAATAGACCATCATTGTCTAAAGGTTTAATTTGTTGACTAATACTTTCAATTTTTTGCATTTCTTTATCACTGAATTGTTGCTGAAAATCATCTAAAACTGTATTTTGATTCGCTAGACTGACATTACTATTATTATCTAGGTTATTTAGTTGCTGTTGTTCTATATAATCATCTAATGGATGTGAGTTGTTAAATTGATCATTTCGAGGCATTTAAAAAATCGCTCCATTTCTTTATTCTAATTATCTTTATGACGTTTTTGTTCTAATTTATTAAGTTCCATTTCAACATCCAGACGCTCATAATCATCTTCATTGATTCTCTTCAGATCAGCAATCAACGTACGTTTAACTTCATCTAAAGTTATACGAGTTTGTTCTAATTTTTGCTTTTCTTCAATCGTTTTTTTCGGCATTTTTGCCAATCGAGTATATGACTCTATTAAATTTAGCGCATTATCTATATGCGAATAAAAGAAACTCTCTACTTTAAAAAACATTGCTGGCCTTTGTTTAACAGCAAAATGAATTGATTTTGAAATTCTATATATATCGTTGATTTGTCTGAAATCTTGAATAGATCTTACATTGACAAATGATTTTAATATTGTTCTAATCTTGTCTTGCGCTTGCTTTAAGTGGTTGCTTACGTAATGATAGTCTCTTCGAGAAAGACCAATTTCGGTTAAATACTTCCTAGACGTGAGTCGTTGAGTAGGGAAGTAGGACACAAAAAACATCCCAATACCAACCAAAGCATCAATAATAAATGAAAGATCAAAGCCAAATACGCTGACCATCCAAGATATCATAGCTACTGGAATTCCTACAATTACGCCTAAAAGTCGAGAAATATTATATCTCAAATTACATCTTCCTTTTTATATTTAAATCGATTTAAAATCAGAAAAATCTTCACTCACATTAGTATCTTCAAGCTCATAGTGTGTAACATGTGAAGCAGGTGATGCACCTTCAGTCACAGCATTAATAAACTGTTCGAGGTCATCGTCATTACCTATTGCATATATTTCAACATAATCATCTACATTCTGGACAGTGCCTAGAATATGATACTTGTTCGCTAATCTTTGTGTATAATATCGAAAGCCTACACCTTGAACCGTCCCAAACACTTGTAAATGCTTTTGCTTCATAGTATCACTCCTTATATTTATTATACGAAGTTTTATACTAAAAAACTAATATTTACTATGGAATAAATAGGCTATCAGACAAAAGTATGAGACATTATATTTTTAATTCAGATATAAAATAGTTAAAATGATTATTATAGGCTAATTGAGAGGGGAAATATATATATGTGGACAGTTGCCAAAATTAGAGCTGACTATGAGGGATGGTGGTTATTTAGTGACTGGACAGATAAAATTATAGAGCAATATCAATTTACTTCATATGATGAAATGCTAAACTACTACAAAAATATAATTTCAAAAAGTAAAGATTATTACGATAATTATGTTGTTGGAAAATACAATATTCATGCGTTTTATAACAATTGCGATTTAAACTTTTGTGAAGATTGTGAAGAAGATTTACAAATATTTTATAGTTTTATTGTATTAAATAATAAAGAAGTATATTATAATCTACCAAAAATTAATTAAAAGATAATTTTCTATAATTGTATTGCAATTTGATAAGAACTAACATATAATTATTATTAAGCAATGGTTTTATTCCATATTGCAAAGAATATCTGTAAGAGTTATTTATAGCGTTTTGTTATTAATACATAATTGTCACATGTATTTTTTGTAATATGCGAATAATGCATATTGAAAGAATTTAGTCTTGGAGGTTTCAGAATTATGAAACAAGGTACAGTTAAATGGTTTAACGCTGAAAAAGGTTTTGGTTTTATCGAAGTTGAAGGTGAAAACGACGTATTCGTACACTTTTCAGCAATTAACCAAGATGGTTACAAATCATTAGAAGAAGGTCAATCAGTTGAATTTGAAGTAGTTGAAGGCGACCGCGGTCCTCAAGCTGCAAACGTTGTAAAACTATAATAAATAGATTGTTAAATATTGACTTTAGTAACACCTTACCAAGATGTAGGGTGTTTTTTATTTTTAAGTTAAAATTGCTTAAGAAAAAGTTCTACGAAAAATGAGATCAATGAAACTATCAATTTGTTTCGTTGATCTCATTTTTTTATAAAAAGAGTTTGCCTTTTATTGAATAGCGCAAAATACAATATATTTTTATTGTATAAATATATTATTATTATACTGATAAGTAGGAGAAAGGAGAGATGATTATGTTAAAACTTTTAGATATATTCCAATTCTCAATTGGTAGATTTTATATCGGCTATCGTGGCCGTCATATTAAATGGTAATATCAATCTTAAAAAATCGAAGAATAATTTGTATATTTGCAATTATTTGTATAATACTCAGTAGTTCAATGATGCTAAATTTATTAATTAGATTCGCATCTAGTATTTTATTATATTTATCAAGATATGCTTTTGGTCTTAGAGCATCTATAAGTGTTCATTGGATTTATAATATTTTAGTTTCAAAAGTAATAGGGTGATTGTATGAAATTAGCACTTATTTCGATTTTAGTAAATTGTATTTTTTATATTTATTTAGCTTATTTGGGCTTAGATATAAATTTATTTTTATCAACTGTTTTAACTATTATTATTCCTTGCTTAATTTCTTCAATAGCAATAATCTTTGTTAAACCATCAATATTACATGTGTTAATCACTGTTGCATTTAATGTTTTTTATTATATAATTTACAGTTTATATATTATGAATTTAGATGGTTATTTAGAATATGTTTCTAAATATAATATTGATAATAATGATATAAATATACAAGTGTCACCAAATATGTTAGAAATCTCTCAAGTAATTTTTTTAATATTGGCTTATTTAATACCACAACTATTCATAATATTTATTAAATTTAAAAAAGGGGAGAAAAATGTTAGAATTTAAGAATATTTCAAAAAATTATCGTAAAAAAGCAATTTTAGAAAATATAAATTTCAAAATATGTAAAGGTGAAAAAGTCGGTTTGCTTGGTACTAATGGGGCAGGTAAAACTACTTTAATGAAGCTAATTGCTAAATCTCAGTTGCCTACCCAAGGTCATATTTTTTATAATGGCATTGATATAAATAGTAAAGATAACGTTTTAAATGATTTTGCATTTATGATTAATCAAATCTATTTCCCTGAAATTAGCGCTAGAAAAAATTTAGAATATTACTTAGAAATTAATAATAAAAAAGAATATTCTAAAGATATAAGTAAAATTTTAAATCTAGTTGCTCTAGAAGATAACTCGAAGAAAGTAAAATACTTTTCATATGGTATGAAACAGCGATTAAGTTTGGCGTTATGTTTAATAATCAAACCAAAAGTTGCTATTTTAGATGAGCCATTTTTAGGTTTAGATCCTATTGGAGTACAAAAATTAATAACAATAATCGAACAATTTTCTAAAGAGAATGACACAATTTTTTTAATATCTAGTCATCAATTAAAAGAATTAGAAGGATTGTGTACAAGGTTTTTATTATTAAATAACCGAAAGATTACAGATTTAGATGCTAAAGAACAAAACAATATTATAAAATCGAAATTTAAAAAAATAATTAACAATAGTGACAATTTACTTTCTAAGTTCTCATTTATTGAAAAAATAGACTTAAATATTGTCACTATAAAAAATGAGAACGATAACTTGTCTAAATTACTTGTAGAGTTAGGGGATAATTCTTTATTAGAAGTTATACATAACTCACATGATTTAGAATCATATTTTTATCAAGAGTAGGTATTTCTAATGTTTAAATTTATATTCATGTATGTTTTTAAGATACGTGCCACATGGTTACTTTTAATTTTAGGTCTCTATCCTTTATTAATATTTTTAGCACAATTTTTAAATAGTAATTTCTTATCACTCTCAGCTAGTCAAGCTGGTAGTGTAAGCTTTTTGGAAACCTTTATAGCGATATATGATACCCAGCAAAAGTCAATGCTATCATTAATAATAGTTGCTTATTTAGCATCAATATTATTCTATAATGAAATTAGTACTAGTCGTCTTCTTTTTTTCAAAGATCAGAATAGAAATAAAATTTTTAATAATAAGTTTTTATCAATCATTATTGTTTATATTACTTTTCTAATTATATTGTGTGTATCCTCAATAATTGTTTATTTATATTTTGTGAATAATCATGATTATTCATCACATTCTTTATTATTTAAAGATACTAAATATAATCATTATTTAATGACAAATTTGATAGGATTATTTTTTACAGATGCTATTCTAATATTTTTATCACTTATTGCATCTATACGTTTCAATACTGGAGTAACTATTATTACTCTAATTACAGGATTTATTCTCATAAAAGTTACAGACAGTATTGATAAAATTAAGCTTTTCCCTTCAAACTTTATCAAATTAGATAGTAATATTAGCTTTTCACAAAATTTATTAATAATGAGTGTTATTACTTTAGTATACATAGTAGTTATATACCTTGTATCAAAACTTATTTTTAAAAAATTACAATATTAGTAAATATATATAATAGTATTAATTATTAAGATATTAAAAACCTACGTAGCAAAATTTATAAAGTCTACGTAGGTTTTAAAATTTAAATTTTTCATTTAACATTCTTTGGAATTATTTTTAAAATTGGTAATTGTTATTTAGTATCGTTAATAATTAATTGACGTAATGATTGGCGTTTAATAACTTCACGTGCTTTACCATCTTTTAAGAAAAATACAGGTGGTTTCTGCATTTGGTTGTAATTAGAAGCCATTGAGTAATGATATGCTCCTGTAGAAAGAATCGCTAGGTAATCACCACGTTGAACAGAAGAAGGGAGTTTCGCATCACGAATAATGATGTCACCTGATTCACATAATTTACCAGCAATTGTTACTGTTTCATCAGCTTCTTCATGACGGTTTACTAATAATGCTTGATATTTGGCACCATATAATGCAGTTCTAATGTGATCGCTCATGCCACCATCAATTGAAACATATTTGTTTACTTCAGGAATTTCTTTAATTGTACCTACTTCGTATAAAGTAATTCCAGCTTCTCCAACAATAGAACGACCTGGTTCAATACCAATTTCCGGTACTTCATAATTTAGACGTTCAGTTTCAGCTTTGATTGCATCTGTAATTTCTGCAATACCTTCCTCAATAGGGAAGCTTACGTCTCCTTCAACGTATTTGATACCGAAACCTCCACCTAGATTAAGTAATTCAACTTTGATATCATTTTCAGAAAGCCAGTTAAGCACAATCTTAGCAGTTTCAATCATCGCTTCAGTTCCTTCGATTTGAGAACCAATATGGAAGTGAATACCCTTTAAATGTAAACGTTTAGAGTCGCGCACTTTATTAACCGCTTCAATCGCTAAGCCATGGCGAATTGATAAACCGAATTTACTATCTTCTTGGCCAGTTTGAATAAACTCATGCGTATGTGCTTCAACACCAGGATTAACGCGTAATACTACATTTACAGTGTCGCTCGCATATCTGTCGATTAATTCAATTTCCTCAAGTGAATCGATAACAAAATAACCAACGCCACTTTCTAAAGCGTATTGTATTTCACGTTTGGTTTTGTTATTCCCATGGAAGTGGATCTTACTTGGGTCAAACTTTGCTTCTAATGCAGTATATAATTCACCTTCAGAAACTACATCTAATTGTAAGTTTTCTTCTTGTACTAATTTGACCATTTGGATACATGTAAATGCTTTCGAAGCATATGAAATATTATATTTTAAACCACTTTTTTGAAAAGCTGAGTGGTATCTACGCATTTGATTGCGAATTTCATCTTCGTCATAAACAATAGTAGGGGTACCAAAGCTTTGTGCAAGTGTCTTTAAACTTGTATCCGCCATTGTTAACTCACCATAATCATTATATTTTACTGCCATTTTATCTATACTCCTTTATGAGAGAATCATGATTCATCGCACTAAGTTGTTCTGAATTAGCGCCTACACCTTTGAATGTATATTCATCAATGCGTATATCGTTATTATATAATATCACTTCATCTTGTGCATCGACTTCCTCATCAACTTCAACAAACATGTGACTCATCATTAATGCACGAATAGGGTAGCGTTTGCCTTTAATTAATGCTTCATGTTTAGCTCTCGATTTAAGAATACCATCTCCATAGCCTACATCTACAACTGCTAATCGCGTATGGTCCCTAGTAGCTTCAAAGGCAAAACTATACCCACAATTATCTCCAGCATTCACTTCACGCACTTGTATCACATTACCTTTTACAGTAAGAGATTGTTTAATACTATATTCATTTAAAGCACTATATGGTCGAGACCCATACAATGCAATGCCTACACGCGCATGAGTATGGTAGGGTAAAAGTTTCTGACCTTCACGATAGTAACTTGCACTATTTTGTGCATGGATTAAATCAAATTTATATCCTTCATTTAACAATGAATTTACTACATTTAACCATGCTTCACGTTCTATACTATACTCAGGGACATCAAATTCATCTGCGTAACCAAAGTGCGTCCACAATCCACTAATAATCATTTTGTCTTCATTTGAGTTAATATGATGATCATTGAGTACTTCTCTAATTTCTTCTAATGTTTTAAATCCTGAACGATGAAGTAAATTTTCAAATTCTAAGTGCACTTTGATACCACTCAAATCATTCTTATATTTGTAATAGTAGGCTAATGACGGTAAAGTCATTTGTATTTGATATTGTCTTACTTTTTCAAAATCATAAACAGCGTTCATTAAGAATATAGTGGCATCAGGTGCTATTTCTCGTACTTTAATGGCTTCTTTTAAAGAGGTAGTGCTGAATGTATTAATTCCAGCTTTTAAAAAAGAAGTAACAGCAAACTCCAAACCATAATGATAAGCGTTGTTCTTCACCACAGCCATAATTGAATTATCATTTTTAACTTTAATAGCATTTTGTAAAAACGCTTCTTTATCGACGGACCATATTGCTGTCAATGTGAATTACTCCTCTCCATAATGCATTAATAATTGTTCATAATAATTTGCCACATAGATTAATACTTTTTCATCAAAATTAAGATGAGATGTATGAAGTCCAGTCACAAAACCTTTGTCTTCATTTCGAGTGCCTACAAATGCAAAGTAAGCTGGGGCTAACTGTTGACCATAGAAGCTAAAGTCTTCTCCAAATAAGAATGGAAGAGGCTTATCTATAACTTCTAGATTTGCAGCATTAATCGCTTGTTCTACACTCGCACGTAGTTTAGGGCTATTCATCGTAGGTGGGTAGCCTTCTTCAAATTTCACTTCACAATCCACATTAAATAATAAGCTTACACTTTCAGCAATTTTATGCATTTGTGTTTTTACTACATTTAAATCATTTGGATCATAAGTTCGAATCGTTCCTTCTAAATATCCATGGCTTGCTACAGTGTTAATAGCTTCTCCAGCTTCAAAATGACCCATATGAACAATATTTCGTTTTAAGCCATTAAGATGATACTGTTGTATTTGTCCTACTTGATTTAGAACGTGTAGAAGGGCTTCTCCACATGAATGACCTTGCTCTTTATCTGCAACATGACTTGATAATCCTTTTAAGAAGAAGCGATATTCAGTTGCACTTGCTGTAATTTCTTCATCACGGATAACAACTTGTCCTTCATCGGCAAATGGATTAACATGGATGCCAAAAACAGCTTCTATTGGATAGTTATTAAACGCACCTGCTTTAATTAGACGATTCGCTCCGCCACCAGTTTCTTCGGCAGGTTGGAAGATGAATACAACGTTGTGTGGAAGCGTTCCTTTATCGAACATTTCTTTGCATCGTTTAACAAATAACATTAATGCCGTTGTATGTCCGTCGTGACCACATGCATGCATTACATTATCCGTTTGACTTCGATAATCGACATCATTTTCTTCAAAAATTGGTAACGCATCGATATCCGCACGAAATGCAATGGTATGATCACTATTACCGTTTAAGTATGCTATTGCACCAGTTTCAAGAGGGCGCTCATATGACACGCCTAATTCTTCTAAAAACTGTGTGATGTATTTTGTCGTCTCGAATTCATGTAAACTTAATTCTGGATGTTGATGTAAATGTCTTCTATGTTTAGTTACAAACTCTAATTCACTCATCATATCATTCCTTTATTAACTTAATTAGTCTTATTAATATTGTAACTTATTTCATCTTTTTATGTATGTCGTGATATTAATTTAAAATAGTCTTAATTTTGAAATAGGGGCGCATGGATTTTTTTGCCCAATGCTTTGCCTGTTGGTAAAAATTCTAAATAAATATGCTTTACAATGCCAAATCCACTCTTCATAAGAATAACTAAAACTGAGAAGGGCTCAGTTAAGCGCCTTCTCAGTTCAGTAAGCTATTGTGATTATGCAATACAGCTATAAAATAGTATTTTTGTCATAGCCACTCATCAAATACTCATATCATTAGTCATTTAATTTTCTTAATGCTGAAACAATTTCACGTTTAGAGTCTTCTACTTCCGAAGTTTGTTTAATCACTTTAGCAGGGGTACCAGCTACGACTGCACCAGCTGGAACATCTTGAGTAACAATAGCACCTGCAGCGACAATTGCGCCTTCGCCAACATGAACACCTTCTAAAATGACTGCATTAGCACCAATTAATACATTATCATCTATGACTACTGGTGAAGCACTAGGAGGCTCAATTACGCCAGCTAGAACGGCGCCAGCTCCTACATGCACATTCTTACCAGTTGTCGCACGACCGCCTAATGTAGCATTCATATCAATCATGGTTCCTTCACCAACTACAGCACCAATGTTGATTGTTGCGCCCATCATAACGACAGCACCGTCCTCAATAATTGCTTGTTCACGTATAAATGCACCTGGTTCAATACGCGCATTCGTATTTGTTAAATCTTTAAGTGGAATTGCTGAATTACGACGATCCATTTCAATTTCTAACTCAGTAATTGTAGATTGGTTTGATTCATAGAATGGTTTCCAATCATCTGCTTCACAAAAGATTACTTTAGAATTGTCGGAACCAAATACTTTAAAAGAATCAGGGAAGGTAACACCATCAAAATTACCGTTAACATATACTTTTAATGGTGTAGATTTTTTGGCGTCACTTATATATTGAATAATTTCCTCAGCTGATAAATGTTGTACCATAATTTAAGTCTCTCCTTAATATTTGCTAGATTTTATATCTTATAGGTTGTCAAACGTGTAATAACCGTTAGATTGGTTTATTAATTTTTCAGCAGCAGTGATTGCTCCATTTGCAAAAATATCTTTAGACTGTGCTTTATGTGAGATTGTAATAGTTTCATCTGTTCCTGCAAATAATACATCATGTTCACCTACAATAGTCCCACCACGAATTGAGTGAATGCCAACTTCATCTTTAGTGCGTTGTTCTGTATGTTCATGTCGATCATAAACTGGTGTGATATTTTGGCGTAAGTCTTTAATAACATCATATAATTTTACTAATGTACCACTAGGAGCATCTACTTTTTTATTATGATGTGCTTCAGTCAACTCGATATCATAATCTTGCAGAAGTGGTACAGCTGCTTCTAATATTTTAGTTAGAGCATGTACACCATAACTCATATTTGCACTAAAGAATACTGGTATGTTATGGCTTAATTCATTTAACTTTTCAACTAATTTTTCTTTTTCACCTGTAGTAGCTATAACTAAAGGTAATTGAAATTCTTCTTCAAGAAGTGGTAATAATAGATTAGGATTTGAAAAATCAATCGCTACATCCGCTTCATTTTGTGCATCAGCAATGTGATCATAGTGTGTATATGGTGTTGTCTCATTTTTTTGAGGCTCAATAACACCTATAATTTCATGACCTTTTTCCTCTGCTAAACGAGCCACTCTTTGATTCATTGCGCCGTAACCAATAAGTAAAATTTTCATTAAAGTTCACCTGCTTTAAACTGTTCAAATGCATTGATTAAGACTTTGGCATCTGCATCTTCTAACGGAAGAAGTGGTAAACGCAATTCATAGTTACCAAAACCTAAATGACTTGTTAACGCTTTAATTGGAATAGGATTAACATCTACAGAAAGCGCATCTAATAAATTACTAATTGGTTCGAAATCGTTTGAAATATCTTGTCCACTTTGTTTAGCATCATATAAAGCTTGGAATTCTTTAGGAATTGCATTTGCAATAACTGAGATAACACCATTGCCACCTCTTTGATAAAATTCGACAACATTATCATCGTTACCACTATATAAAGCGAATTCTTCTTGATTGATACGACTTTTAACGTCTTCATAATATTCAAAGTCATTTGTGGCATCTTTGATTGCAACAATATATTGGTTGTGACTTAATGTTTCAACTGTCTCTGGTTCAATTGTCATATTTGTACGAGAAGGTACATTATATAGTACAACTGGCAATTCAACTTCATTCGCAATCGTTTCGAAGTGTTTAACTAAGCCACGTTGATTTGTTTTATTGTAGTAGGGGGTAATCAACATAATTGCATCTGCACCAAGTGCTTTAGCGCGTTGAGATGCTTGAATTGATTTGGCAGTATTATTCGTACCTGTACCTGCAATAATTGTCACACGATGATTAACTTGCTTTATAACTGACTCCAATACTTGTTCTTTTTCTTCTTCAGTTAAAGTAGGGCTCTCAGCTGTAGTTCCATTAACAATAATAGCTTTTACACCATTGTCTAATAGGAAATCTACGTGTCTTTCTAATGCATTATAATCAACTTCATTATTTGTGAATGGGGTAGCAAGTGCTACTCCCACACCTTCGAATAAATGTGGCATATTATCTAGCTCCTTTTAAATTGATTACTTGCTCTAATACTTGTACTGCATTCAATGCTGCACCTTTTAATAAATTATCAGATGTGCACCAAACGTGGAATGTATTATCTAATGAGTCATCTCTACGGATACGACCTACAAATACTTCATCTCTACCAGTAGAGTTAAGCGCCTGAGGATATTCGTTTTTTTCAGGGTTATCAACTAATACTACACGTTCGTCTTTATCAAATAAATCTTTAATTTCTTGTACAGTTGCTTCCTTATCTAAAGTAACGTCAATTTCGACACTATGACTATCTTGTACTGGAACACGTGCACATGTTGCAGTTACTTTTAATTCAGGTTCATGTAAAATCTTGCGTGTTTCATCAATCATTTTTTGTTCTTCTTTTGTATATCCATCCTCTAAGAATACATCAATATGTGGTAATACATTATTATAAATAGGGTGAGGATACGCTTCTGGTTTTTTACCATTTGCGCCTTCAGCTAAATCTCTTTTACCTTTAATACCTGAACCTGAAACAGCTTGATATGTTGTATATGCAACACGTTTTAAACCAAATTGATCTTGTAAAACTTTTAAAGGTACTACTGATTGAATTGTAGAACAGTTAGGGTTGGCAATAATGCCACGCTTAAATTCAGGTTGATTTACTTCAGGTACAATTAAGTCAATATCTTCAGTCATGCGCCATTGACTAGAGTTATCGATGACAATTGCACCTGCTTTTTCAAAGATTGGGGCGAATTGTGCACTTGTGCCACCACCGGCACTCATTAGAACGTAGTCAAATTTTTCACTTGCTGCTTCTTCTGTTAATTCTTGTACAACATACGTTTGACCTTGAAATTGAACTTCTTTACCTGCTGATCTAGCTGATGAGAATAATACTAACTCATCGAACTTGATGTTTTTGCGATCAATTGTTTCTAACATTTTTGTTCCAACTAAACCTGTTGCTCCGACTACTGCTAATCTTGTCATAAAAGTCACTCCAATATCATTTGTTTGAATTTTAAAAAAATTATTTACAAATAGCATGTTGATGTTTAAATATCAAATGCATTGTATAATACTTCAACCGCTTTTTCTCCATTATCAGCATCAATCACATAAGAAATACTAATTTCAGATGTTGTAGTTTGATAGAATGGGATATTTGCATTAATTAAAGTAATGAAAGCCTTTGATGCAACGCCCGACATATCTCTCATACCCGAACCAATAAGCGAAATTTTAACGTATTCTTCATTAATTTTATAATCCAATGCGTTAAATGAAGAAGAAAGGTTACTCAAAATAGTTGAAATTTGTTGTACATCACTATCTTTAATAGAGAATGATAGCTGCAATCCTTCAACATTAACTATTTGGGATATCATATCCACATTTACTGAACCTTCTTCTAATGCTGTGAACAATTGCGTTAAAAGACGATTATCTGGTAGGGGATAACTAATGGTAACGTGCATCATATGTTTATCTAATGCTACACCTGTTACTGCTTTTTTCTCTAATAAATCTGTTCTTGACATAATCCATGTTCCTTTCTCATTTGATAAAGTTCTACCGAGATACAATGGGATATCATAGTTCTTAGCAAGTTCTACGCTTCGAGTTTCAAGAACACCTGCACCTAATGCACTCATTTCCATCATTTCTTCATAAGAAACATAATCTAAACGTTTTGCCTTACTTAATATTCGAGGGTCAGTGGCATAAACGCCATCAACATCAGTATATATTTCACATGGAATTTGATTACTTGCAGCAATTGCAACTGCTGTTGTATCTGATCCTCCACGTCCTAACGTTGTAAGTTCAAATGCATCATTAATACCTTGGAAACCAGCAACGACTAACACATCTTTGTCGGTGAATGCTTTATCAAATGTTTCTGGATTGATTTCAGCAATTCTGCTCTTTAAATGATGGCCAATCGTTTTAATACCTGCTTGATAACCAGTCATTGCTCTAGCATTAACACCGATATCATTTAACACCATGGACAAATATGATACCGTCTGTTGTTCACCGGTCGTTAAAAGTAGGGCAAGTTCCTCATCTTTAGGTGTAGCAGTAAGATTTGATACATTATCCATTAATTGATCTGTTGTTTTACCCATAGCACTAACAACTACAATTAATTGTTCACCGTCATCCAAACGGTTCTTAAGCATTTCTGCAATATTTTTTATCTTTGTAAAATCAGCGACGGATGAACCACCGAACTTCAAAACACTTCGTTTCAAAACTTTACCTCCTAAAATATAGGGAGGCACACGCTATAAAAAAGAACAAGTTCGGAAGTGCGAACTTGTTCGTGATTTATATACAAGTGATGCACTCCATTATTAAATAATAATGACAAACTTTCAGCTCTTAACCACAAAGTCCAACAAATCATAGCTGCGATTATGATTCATTTCGGCATCGCACCCTTTCTATATTAGCTGTTGCAGACAGTTTATCTAATATATACTGATGATTGATGCGCCTCATCAATTTCTTATTCAATTGCTATGTTTTATATTATACATATGGCAATTGTGTCTGTAAACCGATAATTGTGATTTTTTGAAATAGACTGAAAAATTAGAAAGTATTTTTACTATATGTAAGTAAAGATTTATCAAATGAGTAAAATGATAGTAAAATACGCACTTCCCAATTTAGTAATAGGGAAGTGCGTATGTGTTTATATATTATTTTTGTAATACGCCAATTTCTTGTAAATATTCTTCATAAGGAACTTCTTTTGATAAACCACCTGATTGATTTAGATCAATCACACGATTTGCAATAGTATTGATAAATTCAAAGTCATAAGATGTAAAGATGATTGATCCTTTGAAAGAAGCTAATCCATCATTTACTGCTGTAATACTTTCTAAGTCAAGATGGTTAGTAGGTTCTTCTAATAGTAAAACATTGGCGCTTGATAGCATCATTTTACTTAACATACAGCGAACTTTTTCACCACCAGAAAGTACACTAGCTTTCTTTTTAACTTCTTCACCACTAAATAACATTCGTCCTAAGAAGCCACGTAAGAAAGTTTCTGTTTGTTCATCTTCAGGTGCATATTGACGTAACCAGTCTACTAAATTCATGTCTACGCCTTCAAAGAACTCTGAGTTATCTTTAGGGAAGTAACTTAATGAAGTCGTTACACCCCATTTAAATGTACCTTCATCAGGTTCCATTTCACCAGCTAAAATTTTCAATAATGTAGTTTTTGCAATTTCACTATCTCCAATCAAAATTGCTTTATCATTAGGATTCATCGTGAACGAAATGTTATCAAGTACTTTTTCACCATCAATTGTTTTAGAAAGTCCTTGAACAGTCAGTAAATCATTACCGATTTCACGCTCTGGTGTGAATTTAACATATGGATAGCGTCTTGAAGATGGTTGAATATCATCTAATTCAATTTTTTCTAATTGTTTCTTACGACTTGTTGCCTGTTTAGATTTAGAGGCATTAGCTGAGAAACGTGCAATAAAGTCTTGTAACTCTTTAATTTTTTCTTCTTTTTTCTTATTTTGTTCTTGAGCCATTTTTTGAGCTAATTGACTAGATTGATACCAGAAATCATAGTTACCTACATATAATTTAATCTTACCGAAATCTAAATCAGCAATATGTGTACATACATTGTTTAAAAAGTGACGGTCATGAGATACCACGATAACAGTATTATCGAAGTTAATTAAGAAATCCTCTAACCAACTAATGGCAGGAATATCTAGACCATTGGTAGGCTCATCGAGTAAAAGGACATCAGGCTCACCAAATAAACTTTGAGCTAATAAGACTTTCACTTTTTGATTATTTTCCAATTCTGACATTTGCTTATCATGTAAATCAGCAGATATGCCTAAACCTGAAAGTAAAGAAGCAGCGTCAGCCTCTGCGTTCCAACCGTTCATTTCGGCGAATTCACCTTCTAGTTCAGCGGCACGTATACCATCCTCATCACTGAAATCAGGTTTCATATAAATTTCATCTTTTTCTTTCATGACTTCATATAAGCGTTCGTGTCCTTTGATAACAACATCTAATACACGTTCTTCTTCATAGGCGAAGTGATCTTGTTTCAAAACAGCTAAACGTTCATCTTTACCCATTGAAACATGTCCTGTTTGAGAATCAATTTCTCCTGATAAAATTTTTAAAAACGTTGATTTACCAGCACCATTAGCACCGATAAGCCCATAACAATTTCCTTCAGTAAACTTAATGTTTACATCTTCAAATAGTTTACGATCGCCAAAACGTAAACTTACATCAGTTACTTGTAGCATGCATTTACTCCTTTATTTATTGTTTATCTAACGGAAAAATTATATCATATTCTTTTTATAGTTTCGACCTAATGCAAATCTATACACGTGAATGATAGTTTTTAGTATGCATGTTATAATAATGAAGAATACAAACCCTCGAAGGAGAATATTATGACATTAGATAAAGATATTGTTGGTTCAATTGAATTTTTAGAAGTCATTGGCTTAGAAGGTTCTACATACCTTTTAAAAGGTCCTAATGGTGAACAAGTAAAATTAAATCAATCAGAAATCAATGATGAAGATGAATTAGAAACAGGTGAAGAATATAGTTTCTTCATATATCCAAATCGCTCAGGCGAATTATTTGCTACTCAAAACATGCCTGACATTACAAAAGATAAATATGATTTTGCAAAAGTGTTAAAAACAGACCGAGATGGTGCACGTGTAGATGTAGGTTTACCAAGAGAAGTGCTAATCCCATGGGAAGATTTACCAAAAGTAAAATCACTATGGCCACAATCTGGAGATTATGTGTTAGTAACATTACGTATAGATAGAGAAAATCAAATGTTTGCTCGTCTTGCTAGTGAAACAATAGTAGAGAAAATGTTTACACCTGTATATGATGATGAAAAACAGAATGAACTGATTAAAGCTAGACCATATCGACTATTAAGAATTGGTAGTTTCTTATTATCGAAGGAAGGCTATAAAATCTTTGTGCATGAATCAGAGCGCAAAGAAGAACCACGATTAGGCGAAGAAGTAGATGTACGTATTATTGGTCATAATGACAAAGGGGAACTCAATGGTTCATTTTTACCTTTAGCTCATGAACGTCTTGATGATGATGGTCAAGTAATCTTTGATTTATTAGTAGAATATGAAGGTGAATTACCTTTTTGGGATAAATCAAGCCCAGAAGCAATTAAAGAGGTGTTCAATATGAGTAAAGGCTCTTTTAAACGCGCAATAGGTCATTTATACAAACATAAAATTATTAATATTGAAACAGGTAAAATCTCTTTAACCAAAAAGGGTTGGAGTCGAGTAGAAGATAAATAATCATAAATATAAGCATTTTCCTTCTATTAAAATAGTTGTTTTAATAGTACAAAATAATAACGTTAAAAATTAAATAAACTTAAGTCAAAAAATTAATTTAAAGTCATATTACTTATTCAAAGTACAATACATCACTAACAATATGTTTTACGCTTTCAGTCGCCTTTACGGGAGTGATACAGTTTTTCATTATAAATTCTGTATCACTCCCGTCTTTTTTATAGATAATTTTTATAAAAAATATTGATTTTCCTGCAATCTTAACAAAACCTTTACATTTAAACTATTTTATATTAACAAAAGGTATGTATTATAAACATTGTAAGAAATACATATAACATTTTGGGTTATCTATTAGGAGGATATTTTAATGAAAAAATGGCAATTAGTTGGTACAACTGTTTTAGGCGCTTCGGTATTATTAGGCGCATGTGGCGGTGGAGATAGCAGTGGAAGTGGTTCTGGAGATGGCAAAGACCTTAAAGGTGAAGCCAAAGGTGAAGGTTCATCAACAGTAGCTCCTATCGTTGAGAAATTAAACGAAAAATGGGCTAAAGATCATCCAAACGCTACTATTTCATCTGGTCAAGCAGGTACTGGTGCTGGTTTTGAAAAATTCATCGCTGGCGAAACTGATTTCTCACAAGCTTCTAGACCTATTAAAGATGAAGAAAAACAAAAATTAGAAGACAAAGACATTAAATATAAAGAATTCAAAATTGCACAAGATGGTGTAACTGTTGCAGTTAATAAAGACAACGACTTTGTTAAAGAATTATCTAAAGATCAATTGAAAAAAATCTACAACGGCGAAGCTAAAACTTGGAAAGATGTAAATTCTAGCTGGCCTGACAAAAAAATCAAAGCTTTCTCTCCAAACTCAAGTCACGGTACTTATGATTTCTTTGAAGAAGAAGTAATGGATAAAGAAGATATCAAAGCTGAGAAAAACGGAGACACTAACGTAATTGTTCAATCAGTTGAGAAAAACAAAGAGGGTATCGGTTACTTCGGTTATAACTTCTACGAACAAAACAAAGATAAATTAAAAGAAGTTAAAATCAAAGACGACAAAGGTAAAACAACTGAACCAACTAAGAAAACAATCAAAGACGGTTCATATGCTTTAAGTAGACCATTATTCTTATATGTAAAAGAAAAATCATTAAAAGATAATGATGTTATGAGAGAATTCATCAAATTCACATTAGAAGACCAAGGTAAATCTGCTGAAGATGCTGGTTATGTAGCTTCTCCAGAAAAAACTTACAAAGATGAACTTAAAGATTTAAAAAAATACGATAAAAAATCAGATAAATAATAATCATTATTAATATCAAAGGGCTGGGAATTATTCAAGGGGTATTACAAGGTAGCAACACTGCTACCTTGTTCTCGAATATATGGGTGATTGTTAAAATGTTTTAGGTTAATTTGAACTCATTGTTTACCTGATAATTTCTAGCGCTTTTTTAAATTTATTGGGAGAAAAAGAGAGGGTTATATATGGCATCGGAAACTAATGTTAGAGACTTGATAGCTAAAAATAACGCTAAAAAGGGCGGTTTCAGTGATAAAATCGTACCTATTATTTTAGGGATTATAGCTGCAATCTCAATTTTAACTACAATCGGTATTCTTTTCACTTTGATAACTGAGACAATAACATTCTTCACACGCGTATCTATTGTTGAATTTTTATTCACTAAAGACTGGAACCCAACTGGTTCTGATCCTAAATATGGTATTTGGGCATTAGTTATTGGTACGTTGAAAATTACAGTTATCGCAACTATCGTCGCAGTTCCAATTGGATTAGGTGCTGCAATTTACTTAAGTGAATACGCAAGTGACAAAGCAAGACGTATTATTAAACCAATTCTTGAAATTTTAGCAGGTATTCCAACAATTGTATTTGGTTTCTTTGCTTTAACTTTTGTAACACCTGTACTAAGAACTATTATTCCAGCACTTGATAGTTTCAACTCAGTCAGTCCAGGAATTGTAGTAGGTATCATGATTGTTCCAGTAATTACAAGTATGAGTGAAGATGCAATGGCATCTGTTCCTAACAAAATTCGTGAGGGTGCTTATGGTTTAGGTTCAACAAAATTTGAAGTTGCTACTAAAGTAGTATTACCAGCCGCAGCTTCAGGTGTTGTAGCTTCAATTGTATTAGGTATTTCAAGAGCGATCGGTGAAACTATGATTGTTTCATTAGCTGCAGGTAGTTCACCAACAGCTTCATTAAACTTAACGAATTCAATTCAAACTATGACTGGTTATATTGTTGAAGTTGCAACTGGAGATGCTACATTCGGTTCTGATATGTACTATAGTATTTATGCAGTAGGTTTCACATTATTTATCTTCACATTAATTATGAACTTAATTTCTTATTGGATTTCGAAACGCTTCAGAGAGGAGTATTAATATGACAGCTACTACAAATCCTAAAGCTAAAACACTAATTGACCAAAACAAAGTAGAAAAAAATATCTCAAGTCGTGGTAAAACAAATAAATTAAATAAATGGTTATTCTTTACATGTATTGTAATAGCTTTATTAGTACTTGCAGCATTATTGATACAAACATTTGTTAAAGGTGTTGGCTATCTTACACCAGATTTCTTTACAAATTTCTCTTCTTCTACACCTTCACAAGCAGGTATTAAAGGTGCGTTAGCAGGGACAATTTGGTTAATGATAAGTAT
Source organism: Staphylococcus sp. NWU MK-U1 (assembly GCF_033283505.1). Taxonomy (NCBI): domain Bacteria; kingdom Bacillati; phylum Bacillota; class Bacilli; order Caryophanales; family Staphylococcaceae; genus Staphylococcus; species Staphylococcus sp. NWU MK-U1. The sequence continues at coordinate 437,462 of NZ_JAVSMG010000002.1, forward strand.
TATTCCAATCTCTATCGTTCTTGGTGTAGGTACAGCGATTTATTTAGAAGAATACGCTAAAGACAATTTCTTTACTAGTTTCGTTAAAATTAGTATTTCTAACTTAGCTGGTGTACCTTCTATCGTATTCGGTTTACTTGGATTAACATTATTCGTTCGTGGTGGCGGTATTCAAGCATTAGCATTAGGAAATAGCGTTATTGCTGCCGCTTTAACAATGTCATTGTTAATTCTACCGATCATTATCGTATCAAGTCAGGAGGCAATCAGAGCAGTTCCTAATTCTGTTCGCGAAGCTTCTTATGGCTTAGGTGCAAATAAATGGCAAACTATTCGTCGTGTAGTATTACCGGCTGCTTTACCTGGTATTTTGACTGGATTCATCTTATCACTATCACGTGCATTAGGAGAAACAGCACCATTAATCTTAATTGGTATACCAACTATTCTATTAGCAACACCAACAAGCATTATGTCTATGTTCACAGCATTACCAACTCAAATTTACACTTGGGCTAAAATGCCTCAAGCTGAATTCCAAAATGTTGCATCAGCAGCAATTATTATATTACTTGTAATCTTATTACTAATGAACGCAGTAGCCATTTTCTTACGTAACAAGTTCTCTAGAAAATATTAATCAAATCAAATACAACATAATTTAGGGAGTGAAGGTTGAATCGATAATATCATGTTTTTAGTAGAGCATAACTATCGTTTCAATCTTACAGATATAAAGGAGTTTTAATTATGGCAAATACAAATGTTAAAGAAAAAGAGTTAGCAAAACATACTGATCAATCTCAAGAATCAATTTCAACAGTAGTTTCATCAAATGAAGTTAAGCACAATAAAGAATCAGATAGTAATAAAAAAGTAGTTTATTCAACACAAAACTTAGATTTATGGTACGGAGATACACATGCGCTACAAAACATTAATTTAGATATTTTAGAAAATAATGTAACTGCTATTATTGGACCATCTGGTTGTGGTAAATCAACTTATATTAAAACATTAAATCGTATGGTAGAATTAGTACCTTCAGTAAAAACTGCTGGTAAAATTCTATACCGTGACCAAAATATTTTCGATGAAAACTATTCTAAAGAAAAATTAAGAACAAATGTAGGTATGGTATTCCAACAACCAAACCCATTCCCAAAATCAATTTACGATAATATCACATATGGTCCTAAAACACACGGTATTAAAGATAAAAAATTATTAGATGAAATCGTAGAAAAATCATTACGTGGCGCTGCAATTTGGGATGAATTAAAAGATAGATTACACACAAACGCTTACGGTTTATCTGGTGGCCAACAACAACGTGTTTGTATTGCTAGATGTTTAGCTATTGAACCAGATGTTATTTTAATGGACGAGCCTACATCAGCATTGGACCCAATCTCTACATTAAGAGTTGAAGAACTCGTTCAGGAATTAAAAGAAAATTACTCTATTATTATGGTTACACACAACATGCAACAAGCTGCACGTGTATCTGATAAAACTGCATTCTTCCTTAATGGTTATGTTAACGAATACGACGACACTGATAAAATCTTCTCTAATCCTTCTGATAAACAAACAGAAGACTACATCTCAGGACGTTTTGGTTAATATTCTATAATGATGACCATTATTAGACATAAATACGAAGGTCAATTAGGTGAATTAATTAAGGATATTCGTCACCTTGGTCTTCGTGTTTATTTTAATCTCGAACATGCATTAGTGTCGTTAAGTGAAGAGGATAAAAATTTTGCAAGACAAGTCATTGAGAATGATAAAATAATCAATAACTTAGATTATGATATTAATGAAAAAGTTATTATGTTAATTACAAAGCAACAACCAATTGCTACAGATTTAAGAATGATGATGGCAGCTCTAAAAATTTCTACAGACTTTGAACGCATGGGAGATAACGCAGCACATATAGCGCACATTCGTCTTCGAGTAAAGATTACAGATCACTATGTATTGACACGATTAAAAACGATGGGGAAATTAGCAATGTTAATGTTGCAAGATCTTAATACAGCTACGAAACAAGAGGATATAACGTTAATCAAAGAAATTATTGAGCGTGATAAAGATATTGATGATCTTTATGCAAATATAGTTAACACAACATATTTAATAGATAATGACCCTTTTGTAGCTGGTCAAGCACATTTAGCTGCACGAAATCTTGAAAGAGTCGGAGACCATGTTAGAAATATTGCAGAAAGCGTTTATTATTTCTATACTGGTGAACATTATGAAAAATAATATAGTATTAAATCCTAAATAACCCAAAACCAAACAATTAAACCCTGATAAGACTGATTAAATCAGTTATTATCAGGGTTTTACTATTAATCAAAATATATATATACATAGTTTAATTAGTCTTGTTGCTCAATTTCATCTGTTAATTTTTCCGCTTCATTAACTAAATCAGAGATATATTTAATAGTAGCTTTAAGTGGTGCATCTGTAGTGATATCAACACCTGCAACTTTTGCTAATTCAATAGGAGATTGACTTCCACCTGCTTTTAAAGTTTCAAGCCATGCATCTACAGCTGGTTGTCCTTCTTGTTTAATTTTTTGTGAAACAACCGTACCAATTGTTAAACCAGCAGAGTAGGTGTAAGAATATAATCCCATATAGTAATGTGGTTGACGCATCCATGTTAATTCAGTTCCATCTGTTAATTCAACAGCATCACCAAAGAATTGTTCATAAACGTCTCTCATAATGTTATTAAGCACGGGAGCTGTAAGTGACTCACCATTATCAACTTTGCGATATACTTCACGTTGGTAAGCAGCTTCTAGCAAGTGAGTTACCATATTATGATAATATGTGCGTGATAAAATAGATCCAATTACCCAACGTTTAAATTTAGGATCTTCACTGTTACTGAATAGATAATTTGCCATTAACATTTCATTCATGGTAGATGGTGCTTCTACAAAGTACATTGAAGCTTCAGAATCTAATAAATTTTGATGTTGTTGTGCCAATGTAAAATGACCTGCATGTCCCAATTCGTGTGCTAGTACAAACGTTTCAGTCATCTTTCCAGTCCATGAAATAAATACATATGAATGTGTATAATAAGGGCTAGCACAGTAAGCACCTGTGTCTTTTCCTTTATTTTGTGCAAAATCTATCCAACGATCACTGTATGCTTGCTCAACCATTTGTATATAATCTTCACCCAGTACATTTAAAGCACCATGAATATATTGTTTAGAATCTTCGATTGATATTTCAGGTTCATAGCTTGGATCAACAGAAACCTTTAAATCCTCAAAGCGCATTTTATCTAAACCGTTTATACGTTGTAATAATTTAGCATATTTTTGCATTACAGGCGCTAAATCACTCATAATTACGTCGATTTGTCTGTCATACATTTCTCGTGTAACTTCTTGATCATGTAATAAATAGTCTATGACAGAATCATATCCTCTTAAGTCAGCCTCAATTTTTTCTTGTTGCACATGTTGATTGTAAGTCGCAGCAGTAGTATGTTGATATTTTTTCAGAGCATCACTAAAGCTTTTAAAACTTTTTTGTCTAAATTCTGGATCAGCATTATCCTCGTATTCATTTTCAAATGTTGCATAATCCATAGGGTATGTCACATTGTTATGTTCAAATGATTCGAAGGCAATATCAAGCATTTTCGTTGTGCCATATAATTCATATGCACTTTGAAAAGTAGGCGATAAACTCGCCATTACTTGTTCCACTTCAGGTGACAATTGATATGGCTTACTTTCAATTAATTTCTCTAAGTAGTGAGGCACATCAGATTCTTCTATTGCTTGTTTAATAACCTCTTCAGGTAACATTAATATTTCAGATTCTACAAAGGATAACTGACTTGAAATCTTACCATAATTTGTCGATAACTTTGCGCTTAATGTTTGTGCATCAGTATTAGCAGTATCAACGCTTAGTCTTAGTTCCGCATAATTACCAAGACGATCAAGTTGAATAAGAATATTTTCAAATTCTGATAATACTTTTTTTATCATCTTTGCATCTGAAATTTTACCTTTATATTGTTGATTGAATGACTTCGATTGATTTAGTATATTATCTAAAGTGTCATAAAATTGTTCATCACTATCAAAAAAATCATTTAAATTCCATTTTTCTAGTTCTGGAACATCTTTTCTAAATGGTAAACCTGACGTCATATATTCCACTCCCTTTAAAATCATTTCACAATCATTATACACAATATCATTTTCAAACTCATTATTAAGCCTCAAGGCCGAGTTATGCTTATAGGCAAAGGGGTATAATTTAATTACATATTATTGTATAGTATTTAAAAGAAAGATTTTTATTATGATAGGAGATATACATGACTATTTTTGATATGCCGAACTATTTATGGATTACAATAGTTGCAATGATAATTTTAACTGTCTTCTGTGCTTTAGTACTTAAGAAATGGTTTGTATCCGCAGTAATTACATTTGTTGCGTTAGCTGTCTTAGCATTTTTTATTCCTAATTTTTATGACATCTCATTTCAACCATTACTAGGATATGCTGCTTTTCTAGCCATTATCAGTTTAATTATCAGCTTTTTATTATGGTATTTCACTAGAAATTGGCGTCGCGAACGTAAAAAGAAACAATTAGAAAAGGAAATACGTAAATACGAAGATGATGACGAAACAATCCGTCGTCGTAGAAGATAATAAAAAAAGCGTTTGAGACATATATGCATACTTGCATGTTAAAATGTTTCAAACGCTTTTTTTCTATTCTAAAGTGAGTGGATTAAAAGCTTTTCACTAATTATTTTTAAAAGCTTTTTCAATTTTGTCTAATTGCTCAATGGTAGTTTCAATTCCACCCTCAGAAAAATACCATGCGTTAGATTCAAATTGATAAACTTGATCATTCTTAATAGCTTTTAATTTTTTTATAACGTCGTTATTTAATGCAGAAGGTAACGACTTATCATTTCCTTTTTGAGTACGATCAATTACAAATAGTTTATCTGGGTTTACTTTGTTTAAATACTCATAAGTAATAGAATTTCCAGCAGAATTGGCTTTCATGGCAGTGTCAGCATGTTTTATTCCTAAATCTTTATTTAAGAATCCTCCGAAACGACCAGTAGGTCCAAATGCTTTAACACCTTTATCATCCACATTTAAAAACAAGACCGTATCGTCATTAATAACTTTTTTAGTTTCAGCAACTTTTTTACTTAGTTTCTCATTAAGCATTTTAGCCTTGTTTTGTTGTTTGAATATTTTCCCAAACAATGTCGTATTATCTTTAATGGAATCAATATAATGATCATTATCAGGACTTACAAATAATATTTTAGCGTTAGGGGCAGCTTTTTTTATTTCATCTAGCGTTTTAGTATGTGCTTGTCTAAATGATGTGAAGATAACTTCTGGTTTAGCTTTAGCTAAATTATCATAATTAGGTTGTCCAGGGTTACCTAAATTAGTATATTTATCATTTTTAAATTCTGAAAGGGAAGAAGGTAAGAAAGCAGCACCTTTACCTTTCGCAATTGCCACAATCTTATCTTCCAATCCCATCTGTTTCATAATATCTAATGCACCATAATCTAATACAGCCACTCTATCTGGATTTACTGGAACTTTAACTTTCTCTGTTTTCATTTTTCCTTTAGTATGTGTATTATTTTTATCTTTAAACTCATATGTATTCTCAACTGTAATCGTATCCTTGGAAGATGACGACGATTTAAAAGTAGAATCCTTACCGCACGCAGATAATAATACAACTATTGTGAAAAGTATAGCTATAAATTTAAATGTATTTTTCATAATTAACCTCCTATGAAATTATTATACTTGCAATTGATAATCATTTTCAATAAGAAGTTGTTTATATTTCATTATAAATGTAGCTATTTTAGTAATCTTTGCTTAATTCATTTAAAGATAAACATAGTGCTTCCGTATTCGCATTAATACAACGGATATTTTTATTATTTTTTAAAATAGAAGCATCCATTGATTCATTATTTACAAAATAACCAACTTTAGCATGTTGCAACATTTCAATATCATTATGATCGTTACCGAATGCAACATACGTAGGATATTTACCAAGTATATGCTCAACAGCAGTAAATTTATTAATATATTTAGCAGTAATATTAATATTAAGTTCATTTGAATGATTAATTAGTGAAAGACTAGGTGCATTGGTAGCTAGATATGTTATAACTTCGTCAAAGTCTTTTTCATCTATGTTCAATAAAATCGTCTTAATAGGTGAAGTAATCTCATTAATAGTTAATTTTTGTGCTAATCGATGAGGATCTAGGCGTTGATAAATTGTATTTGTAGCATCAACACGTGCTGCATAATCCCATTCATCATCAACAATGTAATTTAAGTCATAATGATTAATGACATGTTTTATCACATTAAATGATTTAGGCTGAATGGTTGCAAATGTCTGTATACGACCATTAATAGAGATAATGGAACCATTACCACCAATAAGTGCAAATTCATGAAATTTATTAGGTATTACAGGTAATAAATCACGAATTGGTCTAGCTGAAGCAAAAATAATTTTATGTCCTATATTATGTAAACTAAAAAGGTGGTCGGTAATTTTACAGTCAATTTGACGACCATCAAAGCAAATTGTTCCATCAATATCCAACACAATATTCATATTTAACTCCTTTATATATAAGTATATTCAAAGTCAAGCATATATAACTATATATAGCCAGATTTTTAAATGAATTATTGCTGAATAGATAGTAAATGTACATATAGAATCAGACATAGTAGGTAGTAAGATAGGTCCCCTGAGTTACTACATATAACTTCCTATAATATATATTATGTAAACTAAAATGAAACACAAATAATTATCTACATAAAACCTTTAAATTGATACGCTGTCAGGACGATTTCTGAACATGTTTTATTATTGTTATGTATGATTGATTGTTATCTTACATTATTCAGCTTAAATAAATTGTTCATCCTAAGTTAATTAATTTAAAACTCATAAATACACATGGTTATTTATATGTCTATACGTTTAGAGATATTAATCCTATGATAATGTGTTTAATCTTTGACAAAGCTAATTGTTAACTAATTAAGCACTGCAGCAATTATTAATATCATGTACATAAAGCGAGTCATCAAGAACTCTTATTATATAGATTTAAGTAAATGTAATAATTTCTATTTTAGATATTAGGTTTAATTATTACAATTAAATGAATCGTAACTCTTTCGTATTAATCTTGGTATCTATTTATGTATATTGTTAGTCTTAACTAAATTTGCTAAAGAATCATAATTTAAATATTTTAAATTTAGAAAAATAAATTTGTTTTGTAATATTATTGCTAAAAATCAGACGTGTGGTAATATTAAATTGTAGGAGGCAACATGAAAATCAACTTAGAATTTACCTACACTGTATTGTAACTTGTCTCTATCACTAGTTACGATAAATAAAGGCTGCGACATCCACCATGTCACAGCCTTTATTATCATCAATTTATTTTTTTACTTTTTTGCGAATTTTATTAAGTGTATTAAACAACCAATATTTAACCTTATTTATAGGTTTATAGAAGTCCCCGATTAGCTCTTCAATGTAAACATTGAATCCTCTTTTAAAGCGATAAACACCATAATCTTCACTGTTCTCTGTAAAATCACCAGATAAACCATAAAAATTATATCGATCATATCCATGTTCGAAGCAATAGTTCATCATATGCCAATGCATCATATATGGTCCCATATAATTATTATATTTTTCAGATGAACCTCCAGAGAAGTAATTCACTTCATATGAATTTGCAAAGAAAATTCCTGATGCCAAATTCAAGATTTGGCCATCTGTCTGACGTAATTCGCTTGCTTGTAAGAGTTCTTTTTTATCGTGTTCAATTTGCTTATCTAATTCTGCAATTTTTCTAAGTTGTTTATCATTTTTATTTTCTTTTGCCATCATTTGATCACGACGGTTTTCTTTATCATTTAAAGCGTCTTGCAATGATTTTATGTATTCATCTAAATCAATATATGCAAGTGGAACAAGCACTTTATCTCCATAAGTATCAAAGAAGTTATAGAAATATTCGTCTGTTTTTGATACGAAACCTGTTCTTGCTTCTGTTTCACGGTATAAGTCTAAGAATATATGAAACTCATCTCTACCAAGGAATCTTACTTTTACCCCGTAGTTTATCGCTTTATTAATATTTCTTTTACGTTGGCTATCAAATTGTTTTCTTAATGACGCAGGTGTTTCCCCTTTTAGATAGCTAACACCCATCCATCTTGCTTGGCTTGATGTGTCATATTCAGTAGTGAATCCATGGTGTTCATATCCATGTGATTTAAATAAATTAACTACAGCATCATTTTTCTCTCTATCTTCAAGTGGATTAATATCTTTATCATAAATTTGATAAATCCAATATGGATCAATTTTAACGTATAAGCATTGGTGTTGATGTAAATACTTTTCTAATTCACGTAAATAAAAATCAACTAAGCCTAAATCAGAATAGTCCATTACTGGGCCTCGATTTGAGTAATATACATAGCTTCCCATGGTCGGTATTTTAGAGAAAAGACTAGCAGCTAGTACTTTATTGCTTTCATCTTTTACACCTAGTAACACTACTTCAAAGCCATCATTTTCTCGTGTTTGAATATTCTCTTTCATTTGGAAGTAATGGCTTTCTAATGATGGGTTTTGTACAAAGTTTTCGAATTCTTTAACTGTTAACTCTGTAAATTTCATATTCGTCTATTCCCCTCTTAATTAAATCTTTTTTTTAATCTTTTTGAGTGTCTTATACACTGAATACATAGGTTTGTTAATAGGTTTCACAAAGTCTCCAACATACTCAATTACGTCTGCATTGAAACCTTTTTTAAATTTAATTACTCCAACATCTTCAGCGTCTTCACTGAAATCACCGCTAATACCATAGAAATTGTATCTATCAATACCATGATCAATTGCATAGTTAATCATTGTCCATTGAACAGCATAACTGCCTGCAAAATGTCTATATTTATTAGAAGTTCCACCTGCATAATAAACGACTTCAAATGGATTAATAAAGAAGAAACCTGCTGAAATTGGTAATTCATTACCATGTTCGGCTTGTAATTTTTTAGCCTCGTCTAATTTTTGTTGATTGGCATCTAATTGTTTTTCAAGATTTTCTTTTTTATTAAATGCCTTTTTATTGTCTGGTCGTTTTTCAATATCTTTTAAAGCTTTATTAACATCTTTATTTAAAGTTTCACGTTCATTTTGTAATTCTTCGATGTACTCATCAAACTTAATATAAGCTAATGGTACAAGCACGCGATCTTTGAAATGTCTATAGCGATTATAATAGAAACTATCATCTCTATCTTGGAATTCTTTTGTTTCGGTTGTATCTTCCATAAATGAACGGAAGATTGGAAGTTCTTCTTCTGATAAGAACTTAACTTTTACACCATTTTTTTGAACTTTTTTAGTATTACGTTTACGTAGACTATCCATTCCATTTAATATATCTTTAGATGTTTTATTTTTTAAATCTAAAACAGAATGATATCGAATTTGTTTAATCGGATCAAAACCTTTTGTAAAGCCTTCGTGTTCAAATCCGAGATGCTTCATCTTATCAAAGAACCAATCATTACCAGCATTACCTGTAATTTCACCATCATGATTTAAATATTGGTATGGTAAATAAGGGTCAACTCGAACATAAAGACAATTATGCTGTTTTAAATACTTTGTTAACTCATTAAAGAAAAAGTGAACAAGCTCTCTATTATCATAATCAATTACAGGTCCTCGGTTAGAATAAAAGTACTTGAAAAATTTCATGACTGGTACTGCTGTCAACATGCAGGCTGCAATGACCTCATTATCTTTATTTTTTATACCAACTAAGTGAGTTTCTGTTTTATTTGCAACTTTCATCTCATAGTTTTCAGTCATTTGTGTGAAATGACTATATGTCATCTTATCTGTATAATTGCCAAACTCTGCAGCTGTTAAATTTGTAAACTTCATTATTTATTGCTCCTACTTCAAAGAATCTTTATCTACTTTTTAGTTCAAAATTTAAATTATAATTTTCAATAATATCTTTATCTTCAACCAAAAATTTATTTATCCAGTTTCATTAAGTATACAATAGATATTAACAAAACTAAAATACAAACCATTTATTAGATTGAAATATTTTGCAAAATAAATGAATAGAGATTAAGACATCAAATATCGTCTTAATCCCTAGTAAACTTCTTCTATACATTATTTATCCACCAAGGTACATCTTATTACCTAAAGCGTATCTAGCGTTTCTCTTACTTGTTTCAAATAGTGAATCGTATCCTCGTTATTATCTTGACAAAAGCGTTTTACAATTTCACTACCAATGACTACGCCGTCAGCAACAGTAGCTAAATCCTTTATATGGTCTTTAGTTCTAATGCCAAAACCTGCAACTACAGGTATATCCGTATATGCTTTTAGATGTTTTAATTTATCTTTTAATTGAGGATGAAACGTTCCATTTTTGCCTGTTGTTGCATTCATAGTTACAGTGTATATAAACCCTTCAGCATGCTTAACGATTTCTTTTATACGGTCATCATTTGCAGTCATTGATATGAGAGATATCATTTTAACATCAAATTCGGATATTTTATGCTTTAATTTTTGAGTTAATTCGTAAGGCAAATCCGGAATAATCACGCCGTAAACACCTACTTTTTCACATTCTTTAAAGAATGCTTCTTCACCATAAGAAACAATGATATTGAAATAAGTCATTAGTACATATTTGCAATTAATTTCATCTTTGTTTTTGGATAATTCATTAAAAATGTAATTAATGGTCACGCCTTGCTTGATAGCTCGGTTGCCTGCTTCCATTATTATGGGACCATCAGCTACTGGGTCAGAGAATGGTACACCAATTTCTATTATATCAGCACCATTCTCATCTAAGATTTTCATATTTTTAATAAATGACTTATTCCCCATAATGTATGGAATAAATAATTTAGTCATGTGATTCACCTCTTTTTTGCATATAGTGTCTAATTGTTTCCATATCCTTGTCACCGCGACCTGAAATAGTAACTACTAAAATTTCATCTTTATTCATTTTAGGTGCTAACTTTTCAACATAACTAAGTGCATGTGCACTTTCAATGGCAGGTATGATTCCTTCCATTTTGCTGAAGCGGATGAGCGCCTCCATTGCTTCTGTATCAGTGGCATGTTTATATTGCACACGTCCAATATCGTGATAATATGAATGTTCAGGACCTATACCTGGATAATCCAAACCTGCAGATATAGAGTGTGCTAATTCTACTTGTCCATATTCATCTTGAATTAAGTACATTTTTGAACCATGAAGTACGCCCGGACGTCCTTTTCCAATTGCAAGTGCGTGCTTAGCACTATCAATCCCTTGTCCCGCAGCCTCTACACCATATAACTTGACCTTATCTCTAATAAATGGGTAAAAAGTCCCTATTGCATTAGACCCTCCACCTATACATGCAACAACTGCATCTGGTAATCGACCAGTTTTTTGAAGTAATTGTTCTTTAATTTCTTGACCTATAACACTTTGAAAATCTCTGACCATCGTTGGAAAAGGATCAGGTCCTAATGCCGAACCTAGTAAATAGTGTGTATCTTCAACATGACTTACCCAATACTGTAATGCCTTGTTTACCGCATCAGAAAGTGTTCCTTGACCTTCATCCACTGCTTCGACTTTAGCTCCTAATAATTCCATACGAAATACATTAAGCTGTTGACGTTTGATATCTTCTCTTCCCATAAATACGTTTAATTCCATATCAAATAGCGCAGCTACTGTGGCACTTGCTACACCATGCTGACCCGCGCCCGTTTCAGCAACTAGTTTATTTTTGCCCATACGTTTTGCCAATAAAGCTTGCCCTATTGCATTATTAATTTTATGTGCGCCGGTATGATTCAAATCCTCACGTTTTAAATATATTTGAGCTCCACCCAACGCTTCACTATATGATTTTGCATAAGTCAATGGGGTTTCTCTACCTACATATTCTTTCAAATAATAAGTTAATTCATCTTGAAATGATTGATCTTGTTTAGCCTTGTTATACGCTTGTTTTAATTCAATAATTGCTGGCATTAATGTCTCTGGAACATATTGCCCACCATATTCTCCGAAAAAACCTAATTCATCTGCTTCAGTTTGTATATTATACATATTATAATTCTCCCTTCACTTGTTGTATCACAGTTAACATTTTATTTTTGTCTTTCATACCATCTGTTTCAATACCGCTTGAAATGTCATAACCTAAGTGATTCAACTTCAATGCTTCAATTTGTTTTATCTTATCAACGTCAATACCTCCAGCAATTAAAAACGGTATAGATTGATCTAAGCCCTTAAGCAATGTCCAATCAAAAGATTGTCCAGTCCCACCATATTGCTCTGATGGCGTATCTATAATAAATAAGTCAACATGCTCTTTGAATTGGTCGATATCATTTATTATATTTTGAGTAGCTGGTAAAGCTTTAATTATCTTAATATTCTTAAAATTTAAACGAAGTTGTTTGATAAAATCTATCGTCTCATCACCATGGAGTTGGATGGCATTAATATTAGTAGCATTAATAATTTTCTTTATTAATTGCAATGTTGGATTAACTAATACGACTACTCTATCTATTTCGTCTGGCAACAATCTAGTTAGTTTATTTATTTGTTCAATGTCCAAATGTCGTTTACTTTTGGGATAGTGTATAAATCCCACCATGTTTATATTGAGTGGTCGAATGCTTAATGCTTCTACTTTAGTTTTTATACCGCAAAATTTTAAAATCATTGTTTCACCTTTTTTAATTTAAGTGAGGGTATAAAATGTTCTAACTCATTACAATTCATTAAGGCTCCACCAACTAATAAGCCATCGATCCCACTTTTTACTATTTGCTTAACCTCTTGTTGTGAATGAATTCCACTTTCAGATATATATAAATAGTTCACTTTCTTACACTTAAGTATTTGATTAGTATGTTTAACATCGGTGTTGAATGATTTTAAATCACGATTGTTTACCCCAATGATTTGTGGATTTAACTGATAGGCACGTTGTAACTCAATACCATCATGTACCTCTACTAACACTTCTAGTCCCTTAGAACTTGCATATTGATAGAGTTGTTGTAACTTTTCGTCGGTAAGAATATTTACAATGAGTAAAATAATTGAAGCACCTGCTTTTTGTGCAACATCAATTTGAAGCGGATCAATGATGAAATCTTTACATAAAACAGGTAATTGTGTTGTCTCTGATATTTGCTGTAATCTTTCAAAGCTACCACCGAAATATCGTTCGTCTGTTAATACGGAGATAGCATTTGCTCCATAACGTTCATAATCACTTACTTGTTTAAATATATTTGTTTGTTGAAAAGCTTTTACAGATGGACTCTTTGATTTAATTTCAGCAATTAATGCTAAATTGTCATTTTTAATTAAAGTATCCGTTAATCGTGATTTATTTTTATGTTTGACCTCTTTCAAATTTTGTAATTTATCATGATAATAGCCGTCTTTTAATAATTGCTCTTTATAATCCACTATTTCACTTAATATCGTCACAGATATCACCTCTCATTTTCATAAATTGTTCCATCGCTCGACCACTATCAATTAAGAACGTAGCTAAACTTATTCCAGATGCTATCGTATCTACCTTTTCAGAAACGTATAACGCAAGTGCAGCATTTAATAAAACAACATCTCTTCTACAAGTTTTATCATCTCCACTTAAAATATCTAATGTAATCATTTTGTTTTCTTTTGGACTGCCTCCTTGTAAATCTTGATTACTTGCAAGCTTCAAACCATAATCTTTAGCATTTATAAAATAATGCGTTATGTCTCCATTTTCATTTAATTCATAAACTTCATTGTCTCCTGAAAGCGTAGCTTCATCCATACCATTTGCTCCATGTAACACTATTGCCCTCCGTCGCCCTAAATCTTTCAATGTTTGTGCTATCATATACAATCGACTTGGGTCGTACACTCCTAACACTTGATAGGTCAATTTAAATGGATTGATAAGTGGCCCAACTATATTAAAGATGGTCGGTATAGAAATCATTTTTCTAACAGGTTGAATATATTTCATTATTGGATAAGACTCCATTGCGCTAATGAATGCCAATCCCTGTTCTTCAATTTGTAATGGGACTTCTGAAACTTTTGTCGTCTTTATTCCCAATTCATTTAACAAATCAGTACTTCCTGAATGGGATGTTATACTTCTGTTTCCGTGTTTAATGACTGGAATACCAGCGCTTGCTACTACAAAAGACACTGTTGTAGAAATATTGAAACTGTTCGACTTATCTCCTCCTGTACCGCATACACACATACTTCCTTCATATGTTGGTTGATTAGGATACATGGTTTGAATTAAGCTATTGACGACATAGGTTAATTCTTGTTGTTTAATTTCCTTTTCCGTAAATCGCGTTAATAAGTCGACCTTGTCTTCCACATCAATTTGAGGATTAGTTAGATAGGTTATGAATTGTGTTGTCTCTGATTGTGTTAAAGTTATGTCATTATCCAATTGTTTTAGTAATCCCATTCAAATTCACCCTTTCTTTTACAATACGAATGAAGTTTTTAATAATTTGTGAACCAAACTCAGTAGCAAATGATTCTGGATGATACTGTATACCGAAATGAAGATGTTGTTTGTCCTCGAAGGATTGTATTGAATCTGATGTTCTTCCAGTAATGATTAAATTCTTAGGGAAAGACTTCATCTCACTTACAAGTGAATGATATCTCATAATTTTGAATTGGTGCGGTATCATCAAATAGAGTTCTGACTCGTTTTTAACTTCAAGTGTATCTACCTTTCCATGCATGACTTTCTCTCCCTGAATAACTTTGCCACCGTAGTAGCACGTTAATGCTTGAGCACCTAAACAAATACCTAAAATTGGTAAAGTATGATATTTATCGATAATTTTTACCAATTCATCGCCATCTAAAGGATGACCAGGACCCGGAGAAATGATTACCCCATCAATTTTCTCTAAATAGTTCAATACATCTTTATCATCTGGATATTTAATAATCACTTCATCAATTTGACTAACTACATCAACCAAGTTATACGTAAACGAATCGTAATTATCTATAATTAATATCATGGTGTTACCTCCAATAAGCTTTTTGCTTTAAGTCGTGTTTCTTCAAGTTCCTTTTCAGGTATAGAATCGTACACAACACCACAGCCTGCCTCGACATTAACAGTGTCGTCATCAATCAACATGGTTCGTATTGCCAATGCAAAATCTAAATTTTGATTACAATTGATATAACCAACGCCACCGCTATAAACGCCTCTTTTATATGGATAGGATTCATATATGCGTTGAATAGCTCTTAGTTTAGGTGCTCCCGATACTGTCCCAGTTGGTAAAAGACTTGCTATGATCGTCATTGGAGATATATCTTTTCTAATTTTTCCTTTTACTTCACTAACGATATGCATGACATGTTCATATTTTTCAATCACCATTAGTTTTGATATCTCAGATGTCCCTGTAATACTCACCCTATGAATATCATTTCTACCTAAATCTACAAGCATGCTATGTTCGCTTATCTCTTTCTCATCTGTAATTAACTGGTGTGCATTACGTTCATCTATCTCTGGGGTAGTGCCACGTCTAATCGTTCCTGCAATTGGATTAGTTATCACTTCACCGTTGTGCACTGCTACAAAGCTTTCTGGTGAACTTCCAACTACAATCTCATTTTCCATGTTCATGTAATACATATATGGACTAGGGTTCTTACGTTTTAAATTTTGATAAAGCTGATAACTCAATTGGTTTTTATTTTTTCCGAAATGATGTTGGTAGCTATATATTCTAGAAGGTACAACTTGAA
The DNA here is from genome assembly GCF_033283505.1 of Staphylococcus sp. NWU MK-U1. NCBI lineage: Bacteria > Bacillati > Bacillota > Bacilli > Caryophanales > Staphylococcaceae > Staphylococcus > Staphylococcus sp. NWU MK-U1. The sequence continues at coordinate 453,488 of NZ_JAVSMG010000002.1, forward strand.
ACATATCTCCTTCAGTAATCCGTTGTTTCATTTGAGTAACAATATCGATAAATTGTTTATCAGAAATATTTGCTTTTATCTCTGATCTCTTAGGCACCATTTTATTATTCTCTTGGTAAACTTTAATTTGAGACAATGCTTGAATTCTATGCTTCACTCTTAATTTTAATTCTACATTACTTGCTTTTGAAAATTGATTAGAAGCAATCACGTATAATTCATCTTTGTAATGATCAAATACAAATACATCCTCTATCATGTAGAAAGACACATCTGATATTGTTTTCATACTCTTAATAGCCACTCGTTTTAAAATTGGAAATTCTTGTCGCACTAAATCAAAACTACACGTTCCCATAAAGCCAGAAATAAATGGCAGTTGCTTTAATTTTTCATCATTTATGACACAATCAAATTGATTGATGAATGTTTTTAAATAATTATATGGCTCAGTAGTTATAACTTTATCTTCTTTCAAAGTCTTAATAATTAATTCATTATCGTTTAATTTGACGGTGCCATAATAATCGAATGCAACGATAGAGTATCTGCCTTTTAATTGTTGTTGACTTGCGCTTTCAAATATAATTTTACGTTCATTCAACTGTCCTAAAGCTTCAGGCGTTATGTGAGCTTTCAATACTTCATAATAAAATTCCATTTTCTCATCCCTTTCACTAAAAAAAACGTCAGCCTCCTTATGTAAAGGACGCTGACGCGCGGTACCACCTTAATTAACGCAATATTCCGAATAATCGGAATATTAAGCGTTCACTCAGTCTTATTGATTTGTCTTTCAGCATAAACCCAAATTCATGATAAGGGGTGTTGATTTGCATCTACCATCAACTTTCTGTCACTACCTTACTCACCACTACTTCAATTATGCCTATTTAATTGTACATAAAAACACCACAGCATACGCGCTTTACTCTATAAGGACGCGTTACCGTGGTGCCACCTTAGTTAACAATACTTTGTTCACTCATACTTTATTAAAATTTAAAATTCTAGACCCAATTCGATTAATATGTTGTGCCAATTTACATCACCCATTGGCTTTCTATTTGCTACAAATCATATTATCTACTTCATTCATAGAATTGTTTGATATTTCTTATAATTCAGTATAATACAAAACTCTATTTTATTTGTCAACAATCAATTATAAATTTATTGGCGATAAACAATATGCGTATAAAAGATTTTGAGTTGCATTAATAGACTCAATATGAGTTCTTTCAAGCGCGTGAGATGATTCAATACCAGCACCAAATAAACCATGACGAATGTCTGCACCTGCTTTTAGTGCTGCTGATGCATCAGAGCTATAATAAGGATAAATATCAACTTTATAAGGTATGTCATTAATTTTACATAAATTTATTAAATGTGATTTTAATTCTCTATGATAAGGACCTGATCCATCTTTAGCACAAATCGATACAGTATATTCATCTGAGGTTTGACCATCGCCTAGCGCTCCCATATCAAATGCAATAAACTCTACTATCTTATCCGATATTGATGCATTTGCACCATATCCTATTTCTTCGTTATTAGAAATATAAAACTGAGTCGTATGTGGTAATTGCGTTTCTTCTTGTTTAAGTTTCTCAAGCAGTTCTAGTATCATTGCTACACTTGCTTTATCATCTAAGTGTCTTGATTTAATAAATCCTGATGATGTAATTTCAGTTCTGGGATCAAAACTTACAAAATCTCCCACTTCAATCCCTAAATCTCTTGTCTCTTGATCAGACGTTGTTTTTTCATCGATACGAATTTCCATATGTTCGCCATCTCTAGGTATTTCATGATTATTTCTGTAAACATGGACACTTGTTTCATGCAAACAAATCGTTCCTGTATATACTTGTCCTGAATCAGTTTGTATCTCACAATACTCTCCTTCAATCGCGTTATATGTAAATCCACCTATTAAACTAATAGATAATCGACCATCTTCTTTAATTTCTTTGACCATCGCGCCTAGTGTATCTACATGGGCAGTAATGCATCTTTGTTGTTCATCATTTTCACCTTGTACTTCGATAATTAAGGCACCTTTATTTGTTGTCTTAGTATCATAACCTAACGCTTCAACCTTGTTCTTAACATAATTAATTGCTTCCGTAGCATTACCAGATGGGCTATTAATTTCTGTAAGTTCTTTTATTGTTTTCAATACTTTTTGCGTCATCATTATCTCCCCTTTTTTAAAATAATTATTGATAACATTTTATCGTATTTATAGAACTATCACTATTAATTCATTTTACTATTGTTTATCTGCACACTCTACCTTACAATGTACATATTCTGAAAATTTTGAAATAAGGTGATTCATCATGAAAAATATTTTATTTATAGGACTCGGTTTGATTGGTGGCAGTTTAGCAAGTAATTTAAAATATTATCAACCTAATCTAACAATATCAGCATTCGACGCTGATAAAGATCAACTTGAAAAAGCATTATCAATAGGAATAATTGATAAAAAAATTGAAGACTATAGTGAAGGCGTAAAAAATGCAGATATCATCATTTACGCTACCCCAGTACAACAAACTGAATTATACTTAAAAGAATTACCTAATTATCAAACACAATCTCATTTAATTGTAACTGATACTGGTAGCACTAAATCTAATATTCAAAGCTATGAAAAGTTTCTCTTAAACAACAACATTCATCTTGTAGGTGGCCATCCTATGGCTGGAAGTCATAAATCTGGTGTTCTTAATTCAAAAAAGCATTTATTCGAAAATGCTTATTACATTCTCGTTTATGATGATGCACGTAATGCTGAATCGGCTAAAAAGCTACAAACATTGTTATCAACTACATCTGCAAAATTTATAACAACATCGGCACAAGAGCACGATTATGTTACTGGAGTTGTGAGTCATATTCCACATATCATCGCTTCAAGCTTAGTTCATTTGAGTGAAACAAACTCAAAGAATCATACTCTAGTAACACAATTAGCAGCTGGTGGCTTTAGAGATGTCACACGTATAGCTAGTAGTAACGCAGATATGTGGAGAGATATTACTTTTAGCAATCAAGAAAATATATTACACCTATTAGAAATGTTGCAACAACAGTTAGATTCAATTTCATCCCATATTCGTTTAAATGATACTAACGAAGTCCATAATTTCTTTTCAAGTGCTAAAAAGTTTAGGGATCATCTGCCCGTTAAACAACAAGGTGCACTAAGTATTGCGTATGATCTCTATGTAGATATTCCAGATAAATCAGGTATGATTAGCCAAGTAACTTCTATTTTGAGTTTACATAATATTTCTATAAGTAACTTAAAAATTCTTGAAATTCGTGAAGATATTTTAGGTGCTTTGCAAATTAGCTTTAAAACTCCTGAAGATCGTGAACGAGGTATTAAGGCGCTCAGTGATTTTGAAACATACATTCTATAATAATGTCCTCCTAATACAATGAAGTGCGCTCGATTTCTTTTAAATGCTCATTTCATTGATAGGAGGATATATTTTACATTTTATGCCCTGCCATTAAGCCCAAGCGACCATGCTTTGTTCCAGCATCAGTGTAAGATATCGCTTTAGATACGATTCCCTTACCATATTTGTTTTGTAAGTAATCAATGGTTTTAGCTAGCTTTTCATCTCTTCTTCTTTCATATTCGTCTATAAATAAGTTAAGCTGGCGGTCTTCCTCATTAATAAGTTGGGTCAATGATACGCTCAATGTTCGATACAGTGCATTCTTATCACACAATTGATTCGCATAATAATTGACTACTTTATAGATGTCTCGTTCTAAGTTTGTCGCATCTGTTAGTGTATATTGCTTATGAACACCACCGCCTTCTGTATAACCAAATGAAAAGTGAATTGTTCTTGCCAGTTGTTTACGTGCTCTTATTCTACTAGCAACGTCTTCAATTAATTCTTGCATTACAATTTTCGACTCCTCAAACCGATAATCTCTCATCAGTATTTGGCTTTTACATATGGATGGATTAGTAACATTATATTTTTCTCTCAATTTACTTTGATCAATACCATTAGCATGTAAATGCATATCTATCCCTAATACACCAAAATCTCTTTTAAGAAATCTGTATGGATATTGAGCTAGATCTCCAACAGTTACAATCCCTTTCTTATTGAGCTTTGCTTCTGTTTTCTTGTTAATGCCCCAAAAATCACGTAATGGCGTAATTTTCCACATCTTTTGTGGGACATCATGATATCTCCATTCTGTAATACCATTGGATGTATGTTTTGCTTCAATATCCATCGCGACCTTACTTAATAACATGTTTGACCCTATACCAATAGTGCAGTATATCCCTGTTTTATCTTCTATTTCCTTTTGTAATCTTTCTGCAAATGATTGTACAGTAGAGTTAAATCGATGATAGCTATCAGTCACATCTAAAAAGAATTCATCTATACTGTATTGATGTAAATCTTCTCCCGGTACATATTTAAGCGCAATTTTAGAAATTGCTATTGAAACTTCTAAATATTTTCTCATGCTAGGATTGATAATATAAATATCATTACGATGCGGAATCTCGAATAATCTTGACCCTGTTTTGATACCAATTTCTTTTAATTTAGGTGTGGCTGCTAAAACAACCGATCCTTGTCTTTTAGTGTCTGCAACTACTGCTAACTTTGTTTCTAGAGGATCCAATCCCTTTTGGATACATGACACACTAGCAAAAAAACTCTTTTGATCGATACATAATATGTCTCTTTCTTCCAATAAATTATAATCATACATGCCAAGATACCTCCCTTATTCATTTTTATTATATACGAACACTTGTTCTATTTCAATAAAAATAAGAACTAATGTTCTCAAATTTCTTTTGGAGTACTGTCCTAAAACATGCTATACTATGGATGAAATTACTTATTCAAGGAGGAAATAATATGCCAATCATCAATGTTAAATTGTTAGAAGGACGCTCAGATGAACAATTAAAAAATTTAGTAACAGAAGTAACAAATGCAGTTGAAAAAAACTACTGGAGCTAACAGAGAGGCAATTCATGTGATTATTGAAGAAATGCAAAAAAATCACTATGGCGTTGCAGGAGTTAGAAAATCAGACGCAGAATAAAACTTTGATTAGTTTACATAATAATATTATGGTATTTATTAAAAGCGTAAAAAAAGAGTGCACCCAATTGAGTGCACTCTTTTACGTTTTAGTTATTTAGAAATTCTTTGACAGCTTTTTTATTTTTCTCCTTATCAATCTCTAAGGCACTGCCATCGTTATTTGTATTAATATTCTGGTACGAATTATTAATTGGAACCGTAAGAGATTCTACGTTCTTATCTCCTCTTATACCGTAACTAATACCTGTTTGGAAGATAGCTGAATTTGGCATACTTGTATTAATATAGCCCCTTAATATACCAGCTACTTTAGGCAATTTTATTACTGAGCTAGGTGTAACTAACTCTTTTTTCAACGTCTGCATAACTTGTTGTTGACGTCTAACTCGCCCAAAATCTCCTTCCTCATCATGTCTAAATCTCGCATATCCAAGTAATTCTTTACCGTTTAAACGATGATGACCTTTTTTTAAAGATACGCCAATATTTTCAGACATATCTTTTTCTACGTCCATAGGAACGCCATTAGGTTCTAATTCATCAATCATCTTTTCAAAGCCCGTAAAATCAATGACTGCATAATATTCAGGATTAATACCTAAATTCTTATTTAAAGTCTTTCTAAGAAGTTCAGGTCCGCCAAGTGAATAGGCTGCATTAATTTTATAATTCTGATATCCAGGTATTTCCGCATAAATATCACGCATCACTGACATCATTTTCATTTTCTTATGAATATAATCATATTGAACTACCATGATGGAATCTGAACGCGACTTGCCACCGCTAGCTTTGTCAGCACCTAACACAAGTACAGAAATCTTACCGTCATTTTTTACTGGTCCATTAAACTTATGTACTTTGATATCTTTTGCATGTTTCTCAGCGTAATTAACACCACTACGATAACCATGGACAATATAGATAATAGCTGTGATTAGCAATATCAATATAATCAAAATGATAAAAGGTAATTTACGTAGTTTTTTCTTATTCCGTCGTTTAGAAGGTGTCTGTGCGTCTGCTTGTCGTCTGTATACTGTCTTATCCTTCTCTTCTGTCATATTTACCTACCTTACGTCTAGTAAAAATCTTCAAAATTGTATATCTATGTACTATAATTATATATAATTAAATTATAGAAGTTGCTTTAAAAAATCAAGTAATTTTTAAATAAATGGTACTAAGGTCCAATGAAAGGATGGCATAAATGAATATTAATACAGCATATTTTGCTGGTGGGTGTTTCTGGTGTATGACCAAACCTTTCGATCAATTCGATGGTATAGAAACAGTAACATCTGGCTATATGGGTGGTTCAACTCACAACCCTACTTATGAAGATGTGAAAAGTGGGACCACAGGACATTATGAAACTGTAAAAATTGAATATGATGTTGCATTGTTTTCTTATAATAAATTATTAGAAGTATTTTTCTCGGTTATTGATCCCATTGATGATGGTGGCCAGTTTCAAGATAGAGGTTCACAATATAGAACAGCTATATTCTACACGAATGAGGATCAAAAAAGACTTGCTGAGCAATACGTTCACCAACTCGAGCAAACAATTCATTCAGAAAAAGCAATAGCGACTAAAATATTACCCGCTTCAACTTTTTACAAAGCAGAAGAATATCATCAAGATTTTTACAAAAAGAACCCTGAGCGATATGCTCAAGAACAACAAGACCGAGCAAACTATAAATCCAATTAAAGTTTTAAATAATTAAAGGCACCCTTCAAAGTGATTATCACCCATTCACTTGTTGGATGCTTTTTTTACAATTATTTATGACGAATAACCCTCATTACTTTTAACATACTATACCATAGTGAACTATCTTTTCTATAAACCAAAAATCTTGGTTCCCAATTTGGACTATATTTTTCTTTGTACTTACGTAGTCCTTGAAAGCGATATAGACCATTGAAGTGTTCAAATACACGCCCAGCTACACGCTCTCGAGGGTAAGAGTAATTTAATTGACCTACATTTGATAAAGTTGCCATACCCATGTTAAATGCTTTATAGCCTTTATCTTTACCCCAAAGTAACATATGTAGATATAGGCCATCCATTAAAGGTAAATCTAAATCAGGTAACCAACGAATTAAATCTACTGAAATAGCTTCATTATAATAAGTAGGCATTAAAGTGCAAAACGCAATGACTTTACCTTCTTCATTATTCATTATTCCAATAGGTGCTTGTTGTAAATACTCTTCTGTAAATTGACCTACTGAAAAATGCATTTCATTACGTCCATCTAGCCATTGATCACTAACTTGTTTTAATTGAAAAATGAGATCTTTCGAAAAAGGTGGCTCTAAAATTTCAAATTGAATATTTAAATCATCAAATTTATTAAGTGTTGCTCGGAAACCACGACGTTTCTTTCCTGATGTCGTAAATTGAGTTAAATCTATAATGGCCTCTTCACCAAGTTTGAAAAACTGATTACCAAAATTATGATATAGCGGCATAAAGCGATCTGACACTTGATAGAATATAATGTCATAGCCTAACTTTTCACCGTAGTTATAAAAATCAATAAGTAAAGACTGAAACGCCTTCGTATCACCGATTGGATCTCCTAACACAACAAGAGCGTTACCTTTGTAGCGATACATTAAAAAAGCTTGTTGCGCTTCATGCATAAAGACATCTTTATCTCCACTATAGATTAAATGACTTAAATAATTGCCACCATACGTTTCAATAATTGATTTACATCTCGATAAATCTTCTAATTGGTGTGGTCTAGTGTATCTAGACCCCAATAACCATGCGACGATACCTACAAGTATGACTACTACAAGAATCGTTAACCAGAAATAATATTTCAATAAAGAAGTATCCATTTCAATGTGGTAAATATCAAGTGCATATAAAGTTTCTGAAATTATAAAATGATTAACATACAACACTAGCATACTTAAAATAATTGTAAAAATTAAACGTTTTAATCTGAATGGTCGTTTCATCACTTTAGAACGACGATAAGCGAGAACAAGTAATACAAATATTAATAAAATCCATGATAAAAGAATTAAAGATGCATAAGTATATACTGTTGCACTAAATATTAAAACAAGTGAAATCATTACAAACAAAATAGCACGTCGGCTTTGTTTAAATACACCTCTAACATTGATAAGTAATAATAAGCAAGCACTTGTATGCACAGATAACATAATATAATATGCGAAATGATGATCGTCGTATAAACCATCATAAACAATTGTAATGTTATTAATAAAGAAAACAAAACTTGTTATTAGTACTAACGTAGCTAAGGCAAATGACGGAATCTTGGCAATAATATCTTTTTGATAAGAGAATAAAAAAGATGTTACATCTCTTGCAGGTACAAAATATTTAGATTCTTCGAAGTATTTTCGCGCAGATGATCCAAACTCAAATGTAGATAAAACAAGTGCAATAATAACTGGTACAAAGTAATAAGCGAAACGATATAATAATAACGCTAATAATACTTTTTCTTCAGGAACACCTAAAGACTTAAGACCTAATAATACAACTAAATCGAAAGCACCGAAGCCACCTGGTATGAAACTAACCAATCCAGAAAGAGCAGCAATGATGAATATACCGATAACAGTCGTGAATGCTATGTTAATATCTACAATAACTGTTGATAAATAGAGTACTGTCGCAGCTGCAAGCCACTCAAAACTTGATACTAATGTGCAATAAACACCTAAATATTTATTGTTGCGATCAATAGGGTTAATCATGGTATAGGCAATAAATAAAGGTAAAAATAATGCAACAACATATAAAATCCATCGAACCCAACTTACTTTATTTATTATATGAGAAGCATCAAAAATATGTAACACGACAAGGATTGATAAAAGACTCAAACCCGTTAACATAGAAATCAGTATGATTGAAATGGCATGAACTAATTTTTTTCTATCAGTTGTATAATTTTTATAAATAAATGCTCTAAATCCAGCCCCTATAAATCCACCAAAGCCAACAATGGCATTAAGTGCATTAATGATATAGCTAATTTTAAAAACCCTAATAAGCGGTATATCCAGTTTTAACCCTTTTACTAAGATAAGATCATACAAACTTAGTAAAATCATAGCTGAACCACCGCAAATGAATAAGCCAACTAGATACCAACGATTAATTTTGCTAAATGCTTCAAGTGTTTGTTTAAAATTAATGTGTGCTAATTCATGATATAGCGTTGCAACAACTGCTATAAATAAAACTGCAGCAAAAACAAATTTGAGTATTGATAATAATCTATTCTTAAGTTCTTCAGTCATGTCATACCTCTACCTTTACCTACGATTATTTAAAAATATATCATACCTTCATTTGAATGAACATATGAATATGTATAACTCATACTAACAGTATTGTAATGTGTGTAAGATTAAATACTTTTAAAAAAAGGACGGGAATGAGACAGAATCCAAAATGAATTCATTATCTCATTCCCGCTAAGGTAACTAAAACTGGGAAAGCTAGATAAACTGGCTTTTACACTTAATACTCGTTTAAAGTTTATTCAGCTTGAGTATATTCTTTAGTTTCTTCTTTTTTAATTTCATATTCTCCTGAATCATCACCATAATAGTTGTTATAACGACGTTTAAATAATAAGAATAGGTGTGAGACTAATACTTTAAGTATTGCATAACCAGGTATACCTAAAATAACACCAACAATACCTAATAAATTACCAGCACTCAATAAGATGAAAATAATCGTTAAAGGATGAATTTTCAATGTTTTACCCATAACATTAGGTGAAATGAAATGTCCCTCAATAAATTGAACAAGCGTCCATACTACAATTAATTTCAATAACATGAATGGCGATGTAATAATCGCTATAATGATGGCTGGTGAAATAGCGATCGTTGGTCCTAGATAAGGTACAACACTAGTAACAGCAGCTATACAAGCAAGTACAAGACCGTAATCAAGACCAATAATTGAATAGCCTATAAAGAGTAAGATACCAATACAAAATGAAACAATAATTTGACCTTGGATATATGATCCAACTTGTACACTCATTTTTTCCATTAAATCATGGTAATCTTTTCTAAATTTAGGTGGCATAATCTTCGTTGAATACTCTTTAAATTTGTGACCATCTTTTAACATGAAGAATAATACAAAAGGTGTTGTGACAAGAACTACACCTACATTAACAATAGCTTCTGCAAAACTTCTAATTTTAGTTCCAAATCCATCAAAATAACTCGAAACCATAGAAGGTATCTTATTGGAAACTGAGTCTAACCAATCTTGTATTTGAGTATAAAATGATGATAAGAAAGAAAAATGTGTGACTTGATCTATTGCGTTATTAAATTTATCTACATATTTAGGGAAGTTGTTAGCTAAACGTGTGATTTGATCTCCAATAAGCGGAATTAATAAATTAATAATTAATGTCGCTCCACCAACAATAGCTAAAAATACAATAATGATTCCTAGTAATCTTGGAATATTATATCTCTCCATCAAATTAATCACTGGATTAATAAGATAGAATAAAATAAGCGATAAAATAATTGGTGCTACAATTGTATTAAATATGATGATAAATGGTTCAAAAACATAAGAAACTTTATCAAATATAAATATTACAATACCTATGAGCACTAATGAAAGCAAAGCAAATAATAAATCTTTACCGCCTAAGAATTTCATAAAACGCGTTTCTGTAAAACTAAATTTTTTTGCGTTTTTTTCTTCAACTTGCTTATTTTCAATTGCCATGTTTTTCACCATACCTTAACTTACTATTAAAACTAAAGCTATTTTACATCATAACACAAAAAATAATTAAGTGTTCCTTAGTTATGCGATGAACTTATTTGATTTTCAAAATGATAAATATGTAAAGCAAGATACACAATTTCGGAATCATCGATAGGAATATTCAAGTGCTTTTGAATCATTTTTGAAATTTTAAAAGCAGTATTATATGCATTTGGGTAATGATTTTTAACCATATCTATAAAAACATCTTGAGCATATATATATTCTTTTTTATTAAGTCGTCGAATTAAAAATTGAATATGTCTTATAAAACGTTGATATTGAACCGTATGATTATCGATTTCATGATTTAAATCATTTTCAATAATAAGTATACTTTTACTAATCAATTTATTGATCAAAGACATCTCATGTATCGTTAAATCCTCTGTGTTTGAAGCAATGTGTAATGCAATAAATCCAATTTCATCAGGTGGGAACTTAACATCTAGTCGTTGATTTAATTTATCAATAACTTGACTTGCAATAGCGTACGCACCACTATATAAATGTTTGGTTTCGATAGCAAATGGATTACTAATAATTTGATTTTGTTTTAATCTTTTATATGCAAATATAATATGATCAGTCAATGCAACAACAAGGTTTTTATCATCTGTAGTATGAGTTGTACTTGTAATAAAATTGACTGCTTCAATAATCGCTTGTAGAACATCTTCATCGGCAATTTCAACTAAAGATTTGTAATATTCTTGTTGTTGTTTTTGCTCTAATTTATAAACCTTTTCTATTGAAGCACTTTCATCTAAAGTCATTCCAGCCTTTTTATTAAAGCCAATACCTTTTCCAATGAGTATGACCTCTTGATTATTATAAGTGCATATGATGACGTTATTGTTTAAAGCTTTAGAAATGGTATACTCACTCATCATAATCACCTTTCTCTGTAATATATGAATTATAAATCTATTTATTAAAAATGAAAAGATTTCTAACTTAATGTAAAAACTCCTTTCAACGTTTTGAATGAAAGTTTCAACACATTGAAAGGAGTATGAATAAATTTTATTTTAATCAATCAATTAAGCGATTATTTTTTAGGTAGTTGATTTTCTCTACCCCAAGTTTCAATACCAAATAAGTTAATTTCAAGATTCTCTGGTTTAAACACAGGTTTCATACCAGCTTTACGTTGTCTTTGGTAATCTTTCATTACAGCTATCGCTATATTTGAAAGACCAATTATAGAAATCAAGTTAACAATTGCCATTAATCCCATGAATAAATCGGCAGTACTCCAAACAGTTTCAGTTTTTACTACTGATCCAACAAATACTAATAAGACAACTAAACATCTAAAAACAAACATAACTACTTTGTTTTTAGATAAGAACTCTATGTTAGATTGACCATAATAATAGTTACCAACAACAGAAGAAAATGCAAATAGCGTAATTGCGATTGTTAAGAAGATACCTCCAGCTGAACCTAAATGTTCATTTAATGCTGATTGTGTAACTTGAACACCTTGAGGTGCATTTTCTCCAAATTTTAATCCTGAATATAAAAGAATCATAATCGCTGTGGCTGTACAAACTAACATTGTATCGAAAAATACACCTAGTGATTGAATTAAACCTTGTTTAACTGGATGTGGCACTGCCGCTGTTGCTGCTGCGTTTGGCGCAGAACCCATACCAGCCTCGTTAGAGAATAGACCACGTTTAATACCTTGAAGAATCGCTGCACCTACAGCGCCTCCTGTAACTTGCTCGAAACCAAATGCACTCTTAATGATTGTGCCAATCATCGGAACAATTTGATCGATATTTAATAATAAGATAACTAAAACCATACCGATATAAATAATAGCCATGATTGGAACAATCAATGAAGATAATGTCGCGATACTGCGGACACCACCAAAGATAATTGCTGCAGTAATAACAGCTAAAATAATTCCTGTTACAACTGGACTTACGTTGTACTGTGTGTTTAATGATTCTGCAATCGTATTAGATTGAACAGTATTAAATACAAACGCAAATGTTATTGTAATTAATATTGAGAATAAGATACCTAACCATTTTTGGTTCAAACCTTTAGTTATGTAATATGCGGGACCCCCTCGGAATCCACCTTCTTTGTCATGAACTTTATAAATTTGAGCTAAAGTTGCCTCCATAAATGCACTTGCAGCACCGATAAAAGCAATTACCCACATCCAAAATACTGCGCCAGGACCACCTAGTACAATTGCCGTAGCTACACCTGCAATATTACCAGTACCAACACGGGAACCAGCACTAATTGCAAATGCTTGGAATGGCGATATACCTTTTTCACCACTATTCAATGTTTCAGGTTTTTCAGTTAAAGCTCTAAACATTTCCGGCAACATACGTAATTGCACGAATTTAGAACTAATAGTAAAGAAGAACCCTACAGTTAATAGCAATCCAATTAAATATTGCGACCAAATTAAATCATTACCTACCTGAACAATTGTTTTAAACCACCCAGGTATTAAATTATCAAAATCACTCATTAAATCCCTCTCATCTACAATAAATTAATATCCTAAGATATACTACAAGAGATTTATACTGTATTGAATAAACCCAATAAAATAATACTAGTACATATTACGTTTGAGTGTTATACAACATCAATATAAATCTCTTGAAAGATTAAAATTGGTTAAAATAACAAGTTCAATTTTATCATTTTCTTTTAAAATTGAAAATATAATTTTTATAATCCATTAGTCGATTGTCATATCTAAGACGTCTCCAAACTCTTTAACATCAACAACAAATGACCCATTTGTGTATTGTTCAGATAAATGAATATCAGTGATTTGTCCTTCTTCAGAGTGACTTTCAGAATATAGAGTATACATACTTTCATCTTTAACAACATAACCTGCAACAACACGATGCGGATTTTTCTTCAACTCTTTAAGTAATGTAATACCTCTTTGTGCTCTTTTAGCTTGTTGTAAAATCTTATAGCTAATTCGTTTTACAGCACCTCTTTGAGTAGCCATTATAATTGAGCTATCACTATCTACAACATCCGTCATAACGACAAAATCTTCATCTTTTAAGTTGATAGATTTCACCCCAGCTGCTCGTAATCCCGTATCAGATAGTTCTTCACTTGAATATGTTAATGACATACCTTTATGTGTTAATACATTGATGAGTTGATCTTCATTTAATCGAATGACATTTATTAATTCATCATTATCTTTAACTTTCATAGCAACTAATGGTTTATTGTAACGAGTCGTTTTAAATAAGCTAACGTTACTTTTTTTAATCATTCCATTTCGAGTCGCTAGTACATAAAATGCGTTATCTTTAAAACTTTGTTCATTGTAAACATCAACTACAGTTTCATAATCATCTAGGGGAACAATTTGAGATACATGCTGTCCAAGTTCTTTCCATCTGATATCTGCTAATTTATGAACCGGAATGAATAAATACCTTCCTTTATTTGTAAAAACAAGTACCGTATCTTGCGTGTTAACTGTTTGATATTTGAGTAAACTGTCTCCATCTTTAAGCCCTATTTCAGTTACACCACTGGCATTGAAACTACGTGTAGATGTCCGTTTAATATATCCTTGACGTGTAATACTTAAAACAACATCTTCACTTGGAACCATAACTTCTTTATCAATTTTAATTTCTGCGATTTCCGCTTCAATTGATGATAAACGTTCAGATTTAAATCTTTTTCTAATATCAGTCAATTCACTTTTAATTACTTGTAACAATGCATCATGATTATCAAGTATATGACGATATTCTTTAATCAAATTAGCTAACTCATTATGTTCATTTTCCAATGCAACGATATCTGTATTAGTTAAACGATAAAGTTGAAGCATAACAATAGCCTCTGCTTGAGCTTCCGTAAATTCAAATTCAGCAACTAAATTGTCTTTAGCATCTTTTTTATTTTTAGAGTTACGAATTAACGTGATAACCTCATCCAATATTGATAGTGCTTTCATTAAACCTTCCACAATATGCATGCGTTTTTCAGCGTGATCTAAATCATATTTCGTACGATTTGCCACAACTTCAATTTGATGATTTAAGTAACTATCAATAATTTGGCGAATACCCATTAGTTTTGGACGACCGTCACTAATTGCAACCATATTAAAGTTATAAGCAATTTGTAAATCAGAGTTTTTGAATAAATAGTTTTTTATAGCTTCTGCATTTACATCCTTTTTCAGTTCGATTGCTATTCGTAATCCAGTGCGATCAGTTTCATCACGGACTTCGATAATACCATCTACTTTTTTATCTGCTCTTAACTCATCGATTCTTTTGACTAGTGAACTTTTATTCACTTCGTAAGGAATCTCAGTAACGATAAGTTGTTGACGACCATTACGAAGGGTTTCTTCATCCACTTTAGAACGTACAACAATTTTACCTTTACCAGTCTCATAAGCTTTCTTAATGCCATCCACACCTTGAATAATACCGCCAGTAGGGAAATCTGGACCTTTTATATATTTCATTAGTTGAGTGACAGTAATATCAGGATTATCGATATATTTCAATGTTGCTTGAATTACCTCTGCTAAATTATGCGGTGGGATGTCAGTCGCATAACCTGAAGAAATCCCTGTTGAACCATTAACTAATAAATTAGGAAATCTTGCTGGTAAAACCATTGGTTCTAAAGTTGTATCATCATAGTTTGGAACAAATGCAACAGTTTCCTTGTTAATATCTCTGACAAGTTCTTCCGATAATTGGCTTAACTTCGCTTCAGTATAACGCATGGCTGCAGGAGGATCATTATCGATACTACCGTTATTACCATGCATTTCAATTAAAACATGACGTAATTTCCAATCTTGACTTAAGCGTACCATTGCATCATATACTGATGAGTCGCCATGAGGATGATATTGACCAATAACGTCACCGACTGTCTTCGCACTCTTACGGAAATTCTTATCATACGTATTCCCACTACTATGCATTGCGAAAAGAATTCTTCGTTGTACTGGCTTCAAGCCATCACGAACATCCGGTAATGCACGTTCTTGAATAATATATTTACTATATCTTCCAAAACGATCGCCTATCACATCTTCAAGTGATAAATCTTGAATTATCTCACTCAATTTGTTTCCTCCTCAGTATATTCTTCAGTTTCTAGTACTTGTACTTCAGTATTATCTAATATACTCTGATCTTCTTGCATGCCAAATTCAACGTGACTTTCAATCCATTCACGACGTGGCGCAACTTTATCACCCATTAAAGTTGTAACTCGTTTAGACGAACGCATTTCATCTTCAATTTGAACACGAATTAATGTTCTAGTTTCAGGATTCATAGTTGTTTCCCATAACTGTTCAGGGTTCATTTCACCTAGACCTTTATAACGTTGCAACATAAATCCTTTTCCTAATTTCTTCTGAAGTTTTTCAAGTTCATCATCAGTCCATGCATATTCAACTTGCTTAGATTTACCTTTTCCTTTTTCCAGTTTATATAATGGCGGTAATGCGATAAATACTCTTCCAGCTTGTACAAGCGGTTTCATGTACTTAAAGAAGAAGGTTAATAATAATACTTGAATATGCGCACCATCTGTGTCGGCATCAGTCATGATAATAATTCTATTATAATTACTGTCTTCTATTTTAAAGTCGTTTCCAACACCAGCACCAATTGTATGAATGATAGTATTAATTTCTTCATTTTTAAAAATATCTTCAAGTCTTGCTTTTTCAGTATTAATAACTTTACCTCTTAAAGGTAAAATCGCTTGGAATTTTCTATCTCTTCCAAGTTTAGCTGAACCGCCTGCTGAGTCACCTTCGACTAGATATAATTCATTTTTCTCAGTATTTTTACTTTGAGCAGGTGTTAACTTTCCTGATAATAAAGTGTCTTTACGTTTATTCTTCTTACCTGAACGTGCATCTTCACGTGCTTTACGCGCAGCTTCCCTAGCTTGTTGTGCTTTAATTGCTTTCTTCACTAGAGATTTAGAAAGTTGACCTTTTTCTTCTAAATAATATGGCAATTTATCAGAAACTACTGAATCAACAGCACTACGAGCTTCTGAAGTACCCAATTTAGATTTAGTTTGCCCTTCAAATTGTAACAATTCTTCAGGTATGCGAACTGATATAACTGCAGTTAAACCTTCACGAATATCATTACCGTCTAAATTTTTGTCTTTTTCTTTCAATTCATTGATTCTTCTTGCGTAATCGTTGAACACACGTGTCATTGCAGTTTTAAATCCTACTTCATGTGTTCCGCCGTCTTTGGTACGCACGTTATTTACGAAGCTTAATATACTTTCTGAATATTGATCATTATATTGAAAAGCGACATCTACTTCTATACCATTTGAAGCACCTGTAAACATAGTTACGTCGTGAAGAACCTCTTTGCCTTCATTTACATAACTAACAAACTCTTTAATCCCCTCTTCGTAATGATAAACATCTTCACGTTCTTTGCCATTACGTAAATCTTTCAATGTTATTTTAAGATTCTTTAATAGGAAGGCAGATTCTTGTAACCTCTCACTTAAGGTTTCAAAATTAAATGTAGTTGTAGCTTTAAATATTTCGGGATCTGGTTTAAATGTAACTTTAGTTCCTGTTTTTTTTGTTTTACCTGATTTAACTAATCCAGATGCTGGCACTCCACCATTTTTAAAGCTTTGCTTGTAAATATTCCCGTCTCTATGTATTTCTACTTCTAACCATTCGCTTAATGCGTTAACTACAGATGCACCAACCCCATGCAATCCACCTGATGTTTTATATCCGCCTTGGCCGAATTTACCACCGGCGTGCAATACCGTGAAAATAACTTCTACAGTAGGTTTACCCGATGCATGCATACCTGAAGGCATACCACGACCATTATCTTCAATAGAAATACTATTATCTTGATTTATTGTTACATTTATTTCATTACCATATCCGTTTAAAATTTCATCTACGGAGTTATCTACTACTTCATACACTAAATGATGTAGTCCTCGTTTATCAGTAGATCCTATATACATACCTGGACGCTTTCTTACAGCTTCCAATCCCTCTAATACTTGAATAGAATCATCTGAGTAATGATTTGAATTTTTTGTTGCCAATGCGTTCGCCTCCTACAAACGTACGTTCGTTTTAAAAACTATACAATAGTTATTCTTATATAAATTGGTCTAAATTGCAAGCGTGAGTTAAAAACTAATCTATTTAAAGTTCTTGTTAAGAACAAATTTTTAAAATTGGTCGTTGTTATCTATTAGATTATGGTAAAATATAGCTACGTTATTAAAGGATGTGTAAAGTTATATGATGATAGTAGTCATGCTCATATTAAGCTATCTCATCGGCGCTATTCCTAATGGATATGTTATAGGAAAGCTTTTTTTCAAAAAAGATATTAGACAATATGGCAGTGGTAATACTGGCGCAACTAATAGTTTCCGAGTTCTAGGTAAACCAGCAGGATTTATTGTAACCTTTTTAGATATATTTAAAGGATTTATTACTGTGTTCTTTCCTATTTGGTTTCCAGTGCATGCAGATGGACCGCTTAGCACGTTCTTCACACATGGGTTAATTGTAGGTTTATTCGCAATACTTGGCCATGTATATCCAATATATCTTAGATTTAAGGGTGGAAAAGCTGTAGCTACAAGTGCTGGTGTTGTCTTAGGCGTAAATCCTATCTTGCTACTTATATTGGCAATTATATTCTTTGGAGTATTATATATATTTAAATATGTTTCACTCTCAAGTATTATTGCAGCAATTTGTTGCGTTATTGGCTCTCTCATCATACAAGATTACATATTATTTGGGATGAGCTTACTCGTTTCAATAATTTTAATAGTAAGACATCGCACCAATATTGTAAGAATTTTTAAAGGCGAAGAGCCAAAAATAAAATGGATGTAAATCCAATACCGATAATAATGCATTAAGCGTATCAATTCGCTTAGTGCTTTTTTATATCTTCATTGAAATTTTAAGGATTATCTCAAAATATGGATATGTTATAATTCTAAGAGTTCCATTTAAAAATTAAAATCCAAGTAATAGATAAATAAGGTAGGAGGATAATGTAATGAAAATTAAACTAACAGATCAAGCTGTAGAATGGTTTAAAGATGAACTAGACTTACCTGAAAATAACAAAGTTTTACAGTTTTACGTTCGCTATGGTGGTGAATTTCAACTTAAACAAGGTTTCAGTCCTGCCTTTCGCGTTGAACCAAGAGAAGATGTAGAAATTGGTTACGAAGAAAATTATAATGATTTGATATTAGTCGTTTCAGAAGAAGATCTATGGTATTTTGAGGACAATGAAGTCCTCGTTGAAAAAGTAGATCATGATGATGAAATTGCCTATTCTAAATTGAAGTAAGTCATAAAAACCGTTGAATTTAACTAAGCATATATAAAAGAACTGAGAAGACGCTCGCATGTAGCATTTCTCAGTTTTTTTAATACATATTAGTGATAAATCTAAACGCTTGAAATCACAATAAAAATTTTAAAGGTAAGGTAAATGATGGTCGGCCCTCGAATAGAGAATTTCGCCCTGAAATTCTTCAAGCAAAGTAAGCTGGGGTCGGCCCCCGAATAGAGAATTTCGCCATGAAATTCTTCAAGCAAAGCAAGCTGGGGTCGGGGCCCTAGCATAGAGAATTTCGCCCTGAAATTCTTCAAGCTAAGCAAGCTGGGGTTAAATGAATACATTCCTCTCCCTAAGTCTTGTATATCATCTATATTTCAAGGTCGCTTGATTGTGTCACTTCAAAATCTTTTCCATCTTGATTTAATTTATCTACATGACTATAAACCTTATGCCATTCTGGGAAGTAACGGTCTAATCTAATTGGTCGAAAATTACTTGATTTCATACAAATTAATTGAGTTGAACCAGTTGTGGCAAGATCTCCATTCTCATTATATACTTCATAACAATAAACTGATTTAAGTCTTGAATATTGCTCAACCCATGTTTTGACTGTCACTTTTTCAGGATAAAAAATTGATTTTCTATATTTTATTTGGAGGTCTACAACTGGAGAAATGATGCCCTCTTTTTCCATATCTGCA
Source organism: Staphylococcus sp. NWU MK-U1 (assembly GCF_033283505.1). Lineage (NCBI taxonomy): Bacteria > Bacillati > Bacillota > Bacilli > Caryophanales > Staphylococcaceae > Staphylococcus > Staphylococcus sp. NWU MK-U1. The sequence continues at coordinate 473,535 of NZ_JAVSMG010000002.1, forward strand.
TAACTAAAACCCAACTTTCGGATATAATCTGTTCGTGCAACCTCAAACCATGTTGCATAATTACCATGATAAATCACACCCATTTTATCTGTTTCTTGATATCTAGCTTCAATTTCAGTCATACTGTATATCATTCTTAAGTACCTCTTTTCCAAAATCATTCATAATTCATATTAACATAAAAAAGCCATGCCAACATAAAGTCAGCATGGCTTTAAAATTCATATATTATTGCGCTAATTTATTTCTAAGAACCATTTGTAAAATACCACCATGACGATAGTAATCTAATTCTACTAGTGAATCAAATCGTACAATTGCTTCAAAATCAACGACTTCACCATTTTCTTTTTTAGCATGTACTTTCACAGTATCACGTGGACTTACTGTTTCGTCAATATCAACAGAAATAGCTTCTTTACCATCTAATCCTAATGATTCTGCTGATTCACCATCTTTAAATTGCAATGGTAAAACACCCATCATAACTAAGTTAGAACGGTGAATACGTTCATAGCTTTGAGCGATAACAGTTTTCACACCTAATAAGTTTGTACCTTTTGCAGCCCAGTCACGAGAAGAACCCATACCGTAGTCGTTTCCTGCTAAAACAGCTAAACCAGTACCGTCTTCTTTATATTTCATAGCTGCATCATATATAGGCATTACTTCATCTGTAGGCCAGTAAGTAGTGAATCCACCCTCAGTACCTGGCGCTAATTGGTTTTTAATACGAATATTAGCAAATGTACCTCTTACCATTACTTCATGGTTACCACGTCGAGAACCGTAAGAGTTAAAGTTTCTAATAGGTACATCATGATCTAACAAATATTTACCAGCTGGTGTGTCTTTACCGATTGCACCGGCTGGAGAAATATGGTCAGTCGTAACAGAATCGCCAAATTTACCCATAACTCTTAAATCTTTAAGTGGTTCAATTGTACCAGGCTCTTTTGATAAACCTTGGAAGAATGATGGATTTTGGATATATGTTGAATTAGGATCAAAGTCATATAATGGTGCATCTGTTACATCAATTTCATTCCACATTTCATTGTTATTATACACGTTTTTATATTCTTCTAAGAATAGTTCAGGTGTTACAACACTATCTACAGTATCTGCAACCTCTTGAATTGTTGGCCAGATATCGTTTAAGTAAACATCTTGACCGTCTTTACCTTTTCCAATTGGCTCATTTTGTAAATCAATATCCACTGTACCAGCTAATGCATAAGCTACTACTAATTGAGGAGAAGCTAAATAGTTTGCTTTAACTAATGGATGGATACGACCTTCAAAGTTACGGTTACCAGATAATACTGATGTAACTAGTAAATCTTCTTCAGCCACTGCTTTTTCGATTTCAGGTAATAATGGACCAGAGTTACCAATACATGTCGTACAGCCGTAACCAACTAAGTTAAATCCTAAGTCATCTAAATATTCTTGAAGACCTGAATCTCTTAAGTATCCAGTTACAACTTTTGAACCTGGTGCTAATGAAGTTTTAACAAATTCAGGAACTTTAAGACCTTTTTCAACGGCTTTTTTAGCAACTAATCCTGCACCTAACATAACATATGGGTTAGATGTATTTGTACATGATGTGATAGCTGCGATAGCAATATCACCTGTTTTCATTGTTGCAGTTGAACCGTCAGCAAAATTGATATTTGCTTTTTTATCAAATTCACTTTTATCTAGTCCATGTCCTTGGTTACCAGCAGGTGCTGTAACAGATTTTTCAAATTCTTTCTTCATATCACTTAAGAAAATTAAATCTTGTGGACGTTTTGGACCTGATAATGAAGCTTCAACAGTAGATAAATCTAAGTCGATGACATCTGTATATTCTGGGTCTTCTTTATCTACAGTGAAGAACATATTATTTTGTTCTAAATAAGCTTTAACTAATTCAACATGCTCTTCTTTACGTCCAGTTAATCTCATATATTTAAGAGATTCTTCATCAACTGGGAAGAAACCACAAGTTGCACCATATTCAGGCGCCATGTTAGCGATTGTTGCACGATCTGCTAATGGTAAGTCAGTTACACCAGGACCGAAGAATTCAACAAATTTGCCAACTACACCTTTTTTACGTAGTTCTTGAGTCACACGTAATGCTAAATCAGTAGCTGTTGAACCTTGTGGTAATGAATTAGTTAATCGAACACCAATTACTTCAGGGATTGGGAAGTAAGAAGGTTGTCCTAGCATACCCGCTTCAGCTTCAATACCACCAACACCCCAACCTAATACACCAATACCATTGATCATTGTAGTATGAGAGTCAGTTCCTACAAGTGTGTCAGGAAATGCCGTCTGTTCTCCATCAACATCGCGAACGTGTACAACATTTGCAAGATATTCTAAGTTTACTTGGTGAACAATACCAGTTGCAGGGGGAACAGCATTATAGTTATCAAATGCTTTAGTCGCCCAATTTAAAAATTGATAACGCTCATAGTTACGTTCGAATTCTAATTTCATATTTCTTTCTAATGCATCTGGATTAGCATAGCTATCAACTTGAACAGAGTGGTCAATGACTAAGTCAACTGGCACTTCTGGGTTGATTTTATTAATATCCCCACCAACATCGTTCATTGCTTTACGTAATGATGCTAAATCAACAACTGCAGGAACACCTGTGAAGTCTTGCAGAATAACACGAGATGGTTTGAAAGGTACTTCACCTTCATTTCCTTCATTGCCAAAGTTACCCAACGCTTTAATATGTTCATCAGTAATGACAAATTCATCTTCTTGTCTTAATACTGATTCTAATAAAACACGAATTGAGTAAGGTAATTTACTTATTTTTGTTAAACCTTGTTCTTCTAAACTTTTTAAATCATAGTACGTATATGACTGGCCATTTGCTTCAAATGTCTTTTTAGCTTGTTGCTTAATGTTAGAAGTCATTTATATATCCCCCTTGAATATTAAAATTCATATTTATATGCCTTTAAATAAATTGTATAATTATATGTTTTTCAAAACAACTGTATATACCTACATTTCATGTGATTTAGCTTTCGCATTTATAATCAGTGTATATAAGTTATTCTTATCATATGTGCTTACCACTATAAGTAAATATTATTAATTGAGAATGATTTTCATTAATATATAACATGATCTCTTTAAAATTCATAAAAAACCCTCAAGTACTTATAAAAGCACTTAAGGGCAATAATGTTATTATGATGACTTCATATTATTTTTCAGCGTTTCTTCTTGATTCACGCTTTTCTAAAATATCAGATTCATAATCTTGTTGTTGACTTTTAACATAATCTTGAAGTCTATGTTTGTTTGGTTGAAGTGTTAATCCTAAGAATTTACGTTCTTGGTTTGCATCTTTATAGAAACTAATCATCATCATTATAACTACAAAGGAGAATGGGAACGCACTTATAATTGCCGCACTTTGAATAGCATTTAATGCGTCAGCACCGTTTCCGCCACCTGCTAGTAATAAGATGAATGCGATTAATGATTGAGAAACACCCCATGTTACTTTCACAGCACTAGAAGGTTCAAGAGAACCAAATGTTGTTTGCATACCCAACACAAATGTAGCTGAATCGGCAGATGTGATAAAGAATGAAGCAATTAGTACTAATGCTATAAGTGATAATGCCATTCCTAATGGAACGTGGTGGAATACACCGAACAACTGAGTTTCAGGTGTCATTTTAAATAATTCAGGGTGTTTTTTACCTGTTTCAATACCTAACACACCAAATACACTGAACCATAAGAAACTTACGATTGCTGGTACTAGTAAAACACCTGAGATAAATTCACGAATTGAACGTCCTTTAGACACACGTGCAATAAATACACCTACGAATGGACTCCAACTTAACCACCAACCCCAATAATAAAGGGTCCATGAAGACATCCATTCACGTTTTTGACCATTTAATGCTGCAGTGTCAAAACTGTTGAATAAGAATGAATTTAATAAGCTACCAGTTGAACTAGTAAACATATTTAAAATAAGTACAGTAGGTCCAATAATTAAAGCAATAATCATTAAAACAGTACCTAAACCAATATTTAAGTTACTTAAATATTGAATACCTTTACTTAAACCAGACCATGCACTAGCAATAAATAATATTGTAACTACGACAATTATAATAGATTGAACCCATACATTATTTGGAACACCAAATAAGTAATGAAGTCCACCATTAATTTGTAACGCTCCCATACCAAGTGAAACGGCTACACCTACAACAGTCGCAAATACTGAAAGAACGTCAATAATTGTTCCTATAGGTCCTTCCACTTTGTCTCCTAAAATAGGGCGTAGTGTACGAGAAATTAAACCTGGTTCATTTTTTCTAAATTGTGCGTAAGCTAAAGCTAATGCAACTACACCATATACAGCCCAAGCATGGAATCCCCAGTGGAAAAATGTAGAACGTAATGCTTCTGTATATGCTTCAGTAGTTTTAGGATCGGCATTAGGTGGTGAGGCAAAATCTGCCATAGGTTCAGCTGCACCGTAGAACACTAAACCTATTCCCATACCGGCACTAAATAACATCGCAAACCATGAAACAGTATTAAATTCAGGTTTATCATTAGGTTTACCTAGTTTAAGTTTACCGATTGGACTAAAAATTAAAAAGATACAAAAGAACACTATTACAGTAATCAAAATCATGTAATACCAGCCAAGCTTTTCAGTAATCCAACTACTGATGTCACCTGTAATTTTACCGAATTGCTCAGGTAAAAATGCACCGATTAATACAACAATGGCTACTACGATAGCACTGTAAATAAAAACCGATGAAAACTTCTTGTTTTGTTTTGTTTCTTCAGAAGAAGAATTCATAATTTACTTACCCCTTTCCTATATTAAATTTAAAAATTAGTTTGAAATAACTATGAAGTAATTTAAGACGCTATATTAAAGGATAACAAAGCCTTTATACAATATCAAATTTCTTTTAAATTAAACATTTACTAAAATATTTATATATTGTATAATATATTTTATTCTTATGTGAGGGGTATTGAATTATGTTTAAAGAATTTAAAGAGTTTGCTCTTAAAGGTAACGTGCTAGATTTAGCAATCGCTGTAGTTATGGGTGCAGCATTCAATAAAATTGTTACATCATTAGTTACATACATTATCATGCCATTAATTGGTAAAATTTTCGGTTCTGTTGATTTTGCTAAAGATTGGGAATTCTGGGGTATTAAATATGGCCTATTTATCCAATCAATTATTGATTTTATAATTGTAGCAATCGCACTATTTATATTTGTTAAAATCGCAAATACTTTAGTGAAGAAAGAAGAGCCTGAAGAAGAAATCGAAGAAAATACTGTTTTATTAACAGAAATCCGCGATTTGTTAAGAGCTAAATAATCATAATTTAAGACCGTATGGCAATATTGTATTAATTTTGCCATACGCTCTTTTTTAGTTCCACTTAAATCGAGTTTGACTTTGATATTGATTTGATGTTACTTCAAGTATTAATGGAATGCGTTGTTTAAGTTCACTAACGTGAGATATGATACCAACCATCCTGCCTGAAGTTTTTAATTTAACCAAAGTATCTAGAGCAGTTTCTAATGTTTCTTGATCTAACGTACCAAAGCCTTCATCTATAAACATTGACTCAAGGGTAATACCACCAGACTCTTGTTGAACCACTTCACTCAATCCTAGCGCTAAAGCTAGAGATGCTTGGAACGTTTCACCACCTGATAATGAACTAATATGTCTAGATTTATTTGAATGAAAATCAAACACTTCAATTTCCAAACCACTATAACCATGAGATATAGATTCTCTTCTTTTTAGCTGATATCTTTCCCCACTCATACGTTCTAAACGAATATTTGCTTGATGGATGATTCGTTCTAAGTAATAAACAAGCACATAGTTTTCAAGCGTTAATTTTTTACTATTTTTTCCTGATAGTACCTCTGATAATTCAAAGATTTCTTGTTGTTCTTTTAATTCTTTCTCTAAATAATTTATATGATCCATTATACTATTAAATTTGTCTTTATTTTTCTGTACTTGATATTGAATTGTAGCACTCGCTTCAACGTACTTATTATAGTTGGATTCAATTTCAGTTTTTGTAGCTTCCAATTTTTCAACCGATTCAGGTTTATTGTCTTTTGTAAGTTGAGATAGTCGTTCAATTTCTAAAGTAAGTTTTTGATGATCATGCTCATATTGCTGAATTTTCATTTCAATTTGCTCTTTGTTGTCTAACTTAGATAATAAAATTTCAACATCTTTGTATGAATTTAGTCCAATTCGCTTCATTTCTTGATTAATTTCATCGCTATGACCACTAATTTCTTGTTCAAGTTCTTTAATAACTAATTGATTATTGTTTAGATTATTTGTTTCGATTTCAATTTGTTGTTTTGTTTGATTTATTTCTTTCTCTAATACTTCGTTCTTAGAAACATGATCAGTTACTATCTGTTCATATTGCTTAAAGCACTGTTCAAATTTATTAGTTTCATCATAATTAGTGTAGCTTTTAAATTCTTTTATTAGTGTTTCAAATTGATGCTTCAATGATAAAAGTTTTTCATGCTTAATTTGTAAGCTATGATTAACATCTTTATGCTTATCTAGTGCACTTTTAAACTTTTCACGTTGCTTAATTTGAAGTTGTAGTTTTTCTTTTTCCTTATTTTTAGTTCTTAATTGTTGTTCTATTTCGTCGATATCACTAATTTCATCATCATTTATTTCTAACTCACTCATTTGATTACTAATATAATCAGAAGTGGTTTCAAGTTTAGTTAACTCATTTATTTCTTTATTTAACTGATTATTAACTTCTTTTATTAAATTTTGATTCTTAGCTATTTCATTAAAATTAATATGTTCATTGAGAGACTCAATTTCATTACCACAGATAGGACATGTATCTCCAACATGAAGTGCATTTTGAATTTCTTGAATAAATGTTTGTTTATCATTTAAATCAATATTTGACTTGTCTATATTTTCTAATTGAAGTTTTAAATCTGAAATTTGTTCTTTAGTTTTTTTAATACTATTCTCTGTTTCGTTGTATTTTTGACTTAAAGATTGGTATTTTTTCTTGTTTTCTCTCAAAGTCACTTTTTTATCAAAAGTGTTTTTTAATTGGAATATCTCCTGTGTTATTTCGTCAATATTCTCGTTATTTACATCTATTTTAGCTATATCATTATTTAATTTATCAATTAAATTCTTATTTTCTTCTTGCTTTTGATTATTCTCTTTTAAGTATGTTTCATTTTGTTTAATTTCGTTAAAAGCTTCACGATACTTATTTATGTTTGTATAAAACTGTTTAGTTTTATCAATATATACAGACTTAATGTTAATATCTTCTGATTGTTGATTTAAAATTTCTTTTTCTATCTTAAATTTCTCTAATTTATCATTAAGTTCATCTAACTCTTCAAGAATAGAATTTAACTTAACCTTAGTATTTTCATATTTTTGTTCCTTTGCGTTTCTTTGATTATACAATTGACTCAAGGGTTTAATTTCCATAATTTTACGTAATTCAGCTTTTAATTTTTCAATACTATCTTTGTTTCTTTCTAGTTGCACTTTCTTATCTTTATTTCGATCAAGTTCTTTAAGTGATTCTATTAATTTATTGTTTTCTTCAATTTTTCTTTTAATAGCTTCAAGCGCATCATGGTGTTCAGATTTTAATTGTTCATATTTTTCATTTAAGTGTTGACCTACTTGTTCAAACTGAGGTATTGCATTAATAATGTCTTTGGTTTGCAAACTATTCAAAGATTTAAATTGAATTAATCCATCATTCTCAAATGTTTCAATATCTTCCCAAAGTATTTGAATCTGACTATAACGTGATTCTATTTGTTTCTTCTCGTCTTTAACTTGATTTAACAATAAATTTTGCATCTCTTCAAAACGAATACTATTGAATAATGTTCTTAAAATACTTTGTTTATCGGAACTGTTAGATACTAAAAATTTCTTAAATTCTCCTTGAGGTAATATGAATAATTGTCTAAATTGTTCAGCGTTGATACCTAACAGATCTTTGATAAAACCATTACCAGAGCTGATTTTACTCTCTCGTAGTTCGTAAAGCTGACTTTCTTCATCAAATTCAAAAACATCAAGTTTACCAGGTGTTAAAGAAGTATTCCCCTCTTTAATAAATCCAGCCTGTCTAGATATTTTAAATTTTTTATCGTTAATTTTAAATTCATATTCTACACTCATCGGGGATTTACCATCTGCAAAATGACTTCGTAATTCTCCCTCATTTCTCCCCTCTGTAGAAGCCTTACCAAATAGAGCATAAACAATGCCATCAAATAACATAGTTTTTCCCGAACCAGTTTTTCCACTAATTAAAAATAACTGTTCATTATTTATTTGTTCAAAATCAATAACTTCATGTATGAAAGGTCCAAAATTATTAAGTATTAATTTAGTTGGTCTCAATTATTTAATCCTCCCTATTGATAACTTGATTTAATAATTGATGTATTTTCTTCTCTTGATAGTTTGTTAACTCTTCACCCGTAATTATTTTGTAGAAATTTTTAATTATTGTAGGATCATCTGTAGTTTTAAAATCTGCGTACGTTGATTTATTATCATTTTCAAAAGTGATATTACTAAGCGAGAGTGTATTTGGGTATATCTGTTTAAGGTGGATGATAGGGTCCGTGACATGAGACATATTTTTAAGTTTGAAGTGAAAATAATTGTCCTTATTTTTCACAGGAACGTCTCCTTGTATAACAGCCGAGTAGTCACCTTCAATTTCTTCTAACTCTCTTAAAGGTTTTAATTGTACAAACTTAGTATTTATGTCATTTTTTGAACTAATCATTAATTTTTTGTATCCTTTGGCCTGGTTCACTTCAGAAAATGAGTATTGTAATAACGAACCACTGTAATCAACAATATTATCAGTAATACTAAATGGATGATGAAGATGCCCTAATAGTACTTTGTCAAAAATTTGGAAGTTAGCGCTTTCTACACTTTCAACTGTTCCAATTGTAAGTGGCCTTTCAGATTCTGATGTTTTACCACCTTTTATGGTTAAATGGCCAATTAAAATATTAATTTGATTAGGGTCTATAATCTTCGAAATGTGGTTAATACACTTTTGAGTTGCTTGCTCATATGTCTTGATATCATCATCATTAAAGTAAGCCTTAATTTCACTAATAGTGGCAAAAGGAAGTGTGTAAAAGTTAATATTATTAATAGTTATAGGGGTAGACATTAATTCTAGTTGCGTTCTAATATATAAATGTGAAAACTCAAACCATGTTGACCCATAATTTAATCTTTCTCTACCATCATGATTTCCATTGGTTATAATTGTAGGAATTTTCATATTTACATTTATAGTTTTAATCGTTTCTTCAAAAAGTCTAATGGTCTCCTTACTAGGATAAGACGTATCGTATATATCACCCGAAATAACCAGAACATCTGGTTTCTCTTCCTTCAAATTATCAATAAATTTGTTCAATATGTAATGTTGATCTTCTAAAAATTGCTTACCATTTAAAATCTTACCTAAATGCCAATCAGCAGTGTGAATAACCTTCATAATGACCTCCCTTTAGAACGTTTGTTCGTGTATATTATATCTTGAATCATACTATTGTTCAAACTAAAAAAGATGGAACAATGATTAATTTAAATTCATTGTCCCACCTATGTTATTAAGCAGCTATTAATAACCCCAACTTGCATTGCTTGTAGAATTTCTTATTTTGAAATTCTCTTTGTTGGGGTCCCGCTCAGCCCGGCAAGGTTGAATCGAATTAAAAAAGCTTGTTACAAGTGTGTTTTTAATTCATTCAACTACTTCCAATATGTAATTATAGCCTGAGATATTAATTTATGTCCCAGGCTCTACTAAAATTTTCAAAGTAATTTAAAATACATCATTTTTTAAATCATTATTCAATTATTTGACAGTTGACCTTTTCAACTTTTTATATTTATATAACATTGCTAATCTCCAAGGAACAATCATGCTAAACGCAAGTAAGAAGAACATGCCGCCAATTTCACCTGGATCAATTTTACTACTGATAAATATTTTAATTACAGTGCGTATAATTAATAAAGAAATTAAAATGATTGGAAATGCTTTTGAACGCTTCATATAAATTTCAGTACCGTGTACCTCAAAGTGACTTGTCCATATAAGAACAGATGAGAATAAGACACCTAGAATAATCGACTCTAAAATTTCAGTACCAGTCAATCTAAAGTACGGAATCACATACATCAATGCACCTGTAGCCATGAAAAATGGAGGTAATATAATTTTCTTTTCATTAACAGGAAAGTTTTGAGCTTTCATTCGAATAAAAATTACTACTATACCCATAAATAAAGCAAATACAACAGAAAAAATTAAATACGCCAACGTTACACCTTCTTATATATTCATAAACTCTTACTCTTTATTTCTCATTGTAAGTTATTTAGATTTTTAAAAATTTTCTTTTTTAAATAACACTAAAGTTGTTTTACTACAAAAATAAAGGATTGTAAACCTTAAAGGTACTACAATCCATTTAAAAATTATTTTTTTGAACTTTTCATGTTTTGATCCATGTTTTTATTCATCATTGTCATCATTTGATTGATTTTCTTTTGCGATGGTTTTTGACCCATTTGCATCATCATCATTCGTAACATTTCTTCATTAATAGGTGGGTTTTTTTTCAAATAATCCATCATATATTTACGTGCTAAAAAGAAACCACCAACTAGTCCACCGATAAGCGCTACAATGATTAATAAAATTGCTAACCATGTTGCCATTGTTTCACCCACTTTCTATATCCTACTGAATTTTACTAAATTACTATTCTATTTTCAAGAGCTAGTTAGTAATTCTGCATCCATTTGTTATCATAACAAATACTTAAACAAATGTAATATTTATTTTTAGCTAACTTAAAAATTATTTTGTATTACTCATTCAAATTAAAGAAGACTTTCCAATGAAAGCCTTCTCAGTTCTCTAATTTCTTATCTAATATTAAAATGTGCGAATTTGATTTAATACATTTTCTTTAGTGAAACCATATTTTTCTACGACTAAGTCGCCAGGGGCACTTGCACCAAATTGGTCAATACCTATCACTTTACCTTCAGTGCCTACATATTTGTGCCAACCTAATGGAGATGCCATTTCAATTGCAACACGTTTAGTAATTTCTTTAGGAATTACAGACTCTTTATATTCTTCTGATTGTTGCTCAAAAGCAAACCAGTTAGGCATTGATACTACACGTACACCTTTACCTTGTTTATCTAAATCTTTAGCTGCTTCAATTGCTAAGCTAACTTCAGAACCAGTAGCAAGTAATAGATACTCAGGTTTAGTTTCAGTTTCGAAGACAACATAAGCACCTTTACGAACACCTTGTTCAACTGTCTCTTCATCTACATCTAAATATGGTAGATTTTGACGAGTTAATACTAAAGAAGTTGGTGTTTGTTCTGATTCAAGAGCTACTTCCCAAGCTACTCTTGTTTCATTTCCATCAGCTGGACGAATGACATTCATATTTGGTATTGATCTTAAACCCGCTAATTGTTCAATTGGCTCATGAGTAGGTCCATCTTCACCTACAGCGATTGAATCATGTGTGAAGATAAATGTTGAATTTAATCCCATGATAGCTGATAAACGCAACGCTGGTTTTAAGTAGTCACTAAATACAAAGAATGTTGCACCATAAGGGTGTAATCCACCGTGTGCTGCCATACCATTTACAGCTGCACCCATAGCGAACTCACGTACACCAAACCATATATTTTTACCTTCAGGTGTATTTCTATCATAATCAGTCGCTTCTTTAACGTTAGATTTGTTAGAACCAGCTAAGTCAGCAGAACCACCAAAGAATGACGGAACTGATTTACTTAATGCTTGAATTACTTCACCTGAATCAGCACGTGTTGCTGCATTATGATCGCTATCAAAGCGTGGTAATTCATCTCTATAGTTTTTAGGTAGTTTACCACTAATAGCTAATTTAAATTCATCTGCTAATTCTGGATATTGTTTAGAATAATTTTCTAGTAATGCTTTCCATGCATCTTCATGCTCATTTGCACGTTTTAACATAGTTGTTTGGAAAATTTCATATACTTCTTCTGGGACATTGAAACGTTTTTCAGGATCTAAACCATATGCCTCAAAAGTTAATTTTCTCTCATCTGAACCTAGTGGTGCACCATGGACACCATTAGTACCACTCACGTTTGGAGCGCCATAACCGATAATTGTTTTAACTTCAATCATAGTTGGACCATTTTGAGACTTAGCTTTAGTTATTGCCTTATCGATAGCGTCTAAATCATTACCATCTTTTACTAATATGTGATTCCAACCATAACTTTCAAATCGTTTCTTAACATCTTCAGAGAAGGCTTTATTTAATTCGCCATCTAATGAAATATCGTTTGAATCATATAAAACAATTAGCTTATCTAATTGATTATGGCCAGCAAATGAAGCAGCTTCATGAGAAATACCTTCCATTAAATCACCATCAGAAGCTAGCACATAAGTATAATGGTCAACAATATTGAAATCATCTTTATTAAATTTACCAGCTAAATGGTCTTCAGCCAGAGCCATACCTACAGACATAGCAAAGCCTTGTCCAAGTGGGCCAGTAGTAACTTCAACACCATCAGTATGTCTGAATTCTGGGTGTCCAGGTGTTTTAGAACCCCATTGTCTAAATTGCTTCAATTCTTCTAATTCAAGACTGCCTGAAACATGTAACAAGCTGTATAATAGCGCAGATCCATGTCCAGCCGACAATACAAAACGGTCTCTATTAAAATAGTCTTTAGATTGAGGATTAAAATTTAAGTGGCGTGTCCATAAAGTATAAGCCATTGGTGCAGCTCCCATAGGTAATCCAGGATGACCTGAATTAGCTTCTTCGATTGCATCAATACTTAAAGCTCTAATCGTATCAATCGCTAATAGATCTTTCTCGTTAAACATCTCTAATACTTCCCTTCTACTTTAATCATCTTTCGTATATTATAACTTAAAAATATTGAAATTGATAATCGTTTAAACTCAACGAACTATATTCTAATATTTATTAATTTTTATTTTGTTCTTGTATCTTTTTTAATTTTTCAGGTGTCACATCATTACCCTCAGGATCTATCACCTTTGTGCTTTCAATTTGTTGTTTAAACCCTTTTCTAAATGCTTCGAGGTATTTTTTACGCAATTTCGATTGCTCTTTAGCTTCAGCTTCAGTTAAACCTTGTTCCTTTTTCTTTTTAGCAAGCTCATTAATTCTATCTATATTTAAATTATCATTAGACATAACTATCACTCTTTCTATATTTCCATTAATATTTTCTCTTTTACTTCATAGAATATAACAAAAAAGAGGTCTAGACAAAAGCTATTGACATTTAAATAGCTTTGACAGACCTCAAATTTATAATCATCTTACAAAAGCGAACACTTTGTAGTCATTTTGTTCCCCATTTGTATTATTTACGTTCTTATTATCATCTTTAATAATTGCCTTTTTAGAAATAGTATGGTCAGTTATTTCGTACGTTTGTTCCATTTGAGCGTTATGATATAAATTCATGAAAAATACTATAAAAACAACACAAGATATTGATACAACAGCTATATTAGTTAATAATTTATTTTTATATTTATTAAACATTACTTTCACCTCTAGAACATTTGTTTGTATACACACTTTAACAGAACATCTGTTCTTAGTCAACATAAAAACGAACAAATGTTTGTTCAATGTTTAAATCAGTGCTATAATATAGTTAAATAAAATTAGGGAGTGCCTATATATGAGAGAATTAACTAAACGTCAAAGTGAAATATACGATTATATTAAACATGTAGTACAAACTAAAGGATATCCACCAAGCGTACGAGAAATTGGTGAAGCAGTAGGGTTAGCGTCAAGTTCAACTGTTCATGGTCATCTATCTAGACTGGAAGAAAAAGGATATATTAAACGAGACCCTACGAAACCGAGAGCCATTGAAATTGTTAGCGAACAAACTAACGATGCAGTTAATATGGAGGAAACAATTTATGTTCCTGTAATTGGTAAAGTTACTGCCGGAATTCCGATTACTGCAGTTGAAAACATTGAGGAATATTTCCCTTTACCAGAACATTTAACATCAACTCACAATAGTGATATCTTTATTTTAAATGTTGTGGGTGAAAGTATGATTGAGGCAGGTATTTTAGATGGAGATAAAGTTATAGTTAGAAGCCAAACCATTGCTGAAAATGGGGACATCATTGTTGCGATGACTGAAGATGATGAAGCAACAGTTAAACGCTTCTATAAAGAAAAAACACGTTATAGATTACAACCTGAAAATAGTACAATGAGTCCTATTTATCTTGATAACGTTACTGTTATCGGTAAAGTTATTGGTTTATACAGAGAACTGTAGTTTTAATTTCTAAAATTTACGTTAACCTCTCTCTTATATATTTCTATATACAAAGAACTAGCAAAGTCTACAATGTAAACTTTGCTAGTTCTTTTGCTTTTCATTCTCTTTTTTATTCAAAATTTCTTTAACCTTATCTAGAATATCTAGTTTATTAACATCTTTAGTTGTCATAATATCAACTTCCTTATCAACTAAAAGATACCCTTAATAAGTCGCATTAAAACACTTAGCCCGTATAATTTTCTGTCCAATATGGTTGTCGTTTGTCATTAAAATCAACGCCTACGCCTAGAGTACTGAAATTTGTATTCAATATATTCTTTCTATGACCAAGTGAATTCATTAACCCCTCATGAGCAAATATACTATTTTGTTGCCCATACGCTAAATTTTCACCTGCCGCATTGAAATCAATGTCATCATCTTTTAATCGATTAAAAGGAGATTCACCATCTAAATTGTTATGATCAAAGTAATTTTGTTTTACCATGTCTTCACTATGATTTCTTGCTGTATCGGAGACATCTTTCGAGTAACTAAGTGTATTCAGCCCATGCTGTTTACGCTCAGAATTAACTAAATCATAATTTTGATATTCAAAGCTTTGTTCTAATGTTGAAGATGGCGCACCGTAATGTTGAGTCAACCTTTTTTCCATGGCGTCACTAACTTGAAGTAATGCAGTAACACCATTGTCATTATGTTTATCATAAAAAACAGTTGTATAAATATTATCTTCATGGAAAACATCATACTCATCGCTACTTATATCAACACGGTATCTACCTTTAACAATTTCCTTTAAAGGTTTACCGAGTCTATCCTCAACAACATTTTTAGGGGTGTTATATTTCACCTTAGATTTAGATGTAATGACATTTTGATTACTATATAAAGCATTGACTTTATTCCCTAAATAGCTAACCATTATGAAATTATCGTAATCATTATTGTAATAGGTATACCATTTAGCGCCATATTCATTAGATGTTACTCTTTTAGGTTTCCCCAATTGATTTTCAACTTTGTCTTTAGACATATTCATCTGAATATTATTAATAGCAAAGTCCTGTTCTGTAGGTGTTTTGAGCCTATTGTTTTTTAAACTCGAATCTTGATTCATAACTTGCTGAACTTTACTTCTTACGTCATTCTGAAATTTTACTAGTGTTTGATTTTCCTTTAATGGTATGAATAAAGCTACAACTAATAACACCAAAGAAAATAAAAGGAATTTTTTAATAACAATACACCTACCACTCAAGTTCTAATCCTTGTCCCCATTAAAAATTGAATTTCGCACTATAACATAATCGACAGTTGTTAATGATTTTAAATCTTTTCCACCTGCATATGAAATCGAGCTTTGTAAGTCTTGTTGCATTTCAACTAAAGTATCTTTTAATGATCCTTTATGTTCAACAAACATTTTTTTACCTTCAACATTCTTGTGTTCACCTTTTTGGAATTCAGATGCACTACCAAAATACTCTTTATAACGTTTGCCGTCTAATTCAACAGTTTCACCTGGTGATTCTTCATGAGCCGCAAATAGAGATCCTATCATTACCATGCTTGCACCAAATCGAATTGATTTAGCAATATCGCCATGTGTTCTTAAGCCACCATCAGCGATTATAGGTTTACGCGCTGCTTTACTACAAATATTTAATGCTGCTAATTGCCAACCACCAGTGCCAAAACCAGTTTTTATTTTTGTGATACAAACTCTACCTGGTCCAATACCAACTTTAGTTGCATCTGCACCAGCGTTTTCAAGTTCTCTAACACCTTCTGGCGTACCAACATTTCCAGCAATTACAAATGTTTTTGGAATATATTTTTTTATGTGTTTAATCATTTTAATAACTGAATCCGAATGACCATGAGCTATATCAATCGTAATATATTCAGGAACTAATTGTTTGTCAGCTAATTCTTCAATAAACTTAAATTCATTTGCTTTAACACCTACAGAAATAGAAGCAAACAATCCTTCTTTTTGCATGTTTTGAATAAATGGAATACGAGCTGCTTCGTCAAATCGATGCATAATATAAAAATAATCATTTTTAGCGAACCAATGCGCTAATTCTTCACTCATAACAGTTTGCATATTCGCTGGCACAACAGGTAACTTAAACGTTTTCGGTCCAAATTGAACAGTTGTATCACATTCCGAACGACTTTCAACTATACATTTATTTGGAATTAATTGAATATCTTCATAATCAAAAATTTTCATACTTTTTAGCCCCTATACAATCATATTTATTAAGTAAAAACGAACGTTTAGTATATTAAATATAAAAATCATTCATTTTCTCACCCTTATATACTTTACAATTTTTTAATTGTCTTGTAAATGGACTAAAGTACTAGATTTGTATTTTACCAACTTGATTTTTTAACGCCCGGGATTTGTCCTTTGTGTGCATGTTCTCTAAAAGCAATTCTAGACATTTCAAATTTTCTTAATACACCTCTTGGACGTCCTGTTACTTTACATCTTCGAGTTAAACGCGTTGGTGAAGAATCACGTGGCAACTTACGTAATGCTTCATAATCTCCTTTAGCTTTTAATTCTTTACGTAATTCATAATATTGATTAACTAATTTTTCTCTTTTCATTTCTTTAGCAATTTTAGATTTTTTTGCCATATATATCACTCCCGTTATTTTAAATCGTAATAATTACTTTTTATATAATAACACATGATTTTAAATTTACAAGACTGATGACTTAATTTCATTTAAATAATTAAAAAACCGAAGTATAAGATTATTATACTTCGGCAAGTTCTTACTTTATCTTTAATGTCGTATTTAAAAGATAAGAGATTATTTAGTTTCACGGTGTAGCGTGTATTTATTTAATCTTGGGCAATATTTTTTCATTTCAATACGCTCAGGATTATTACGTTTATTTTTAGTAGTAATATAATTACGATCGCCACATTCTGTGCAAGCTAATGTTACATTAACGCGCATAATTAACATCCTTTCTCATTTAACTAGGAATACTTACGATTTAAAATTTTACCATATTAAAATGCTCTACGCAATCTAATTTTATAGTACTATTTAAAATTCTCGTATGTTTCGTCGTTAGTACCTTCTAAATCAACATCATTAATATCGATTTCTAATGCTTTGGCAACACCTTTACCATATTCTTGATCAGCTTTATAACAATGACGAATGTGTCTATGTTTAACGTCTTCACTCACACCATCCATTGCATTTGCTGTGTTAGTAAAGATTCTTTCTTTGGCATCATCAGATTGTAAACGGAATAATTTACCAGGTTGTTCAAAGTAATTATCATCATCTTGTCTTTGATTGTACTCATAACCGTCTCCATCTACTGGAAATGCTGGTTTTTTATATTCAGGTTGTGATTGGTAAGCACCTTTATTATTTGGATAATAATGAGGACCACCACCTTGATTTCCATCAAGGAATCTCATTTGACCATCACGACTGAATGGACACATATTTTCAATGCCAACACCTTTAGGTTGGTTAACAGGAATTTGCCAGTGATTGACACCTAATCTATAACGTTGCGCATCACCATATGAGAATAGACGTCCTTGTAACATTTTATCTGGTGAGAAGTCTAGACCAGGAATAATGTTTGTTGGAGCAAAAGCAGCTTGTTCAACATCCATGAAATAATTCTCTGGGTTTCTATTTAGCTCAAATTCACCCACTTCAATTAATGGGTAATCACCTTTATACCAAACTTTAGTTAAATCAAACGGATTATCTGGATGATTTTTAGCTTGCTCCTCAGTCATAACTTGGATATACATTTTCCATTTTGGATAATTGCCATTTTCAATTGCATCGTATAGGTCACGTTGTGATGATTCTCTATCTTGACCTACAATTTCAGCCGCTTCATCATCTGTGTAGTTTTCGATGCCTTGTTGAGTTCTGAAATGATATTTAACCCAAACACGTTCACCCTCGTCATTGTACATAGAATACGTATGTGAACCGAAACCGTGCATATGACGGAAGTCTTTTGGCATACCTCTATCTGACATTAAAATTGTAACTTGGTGAAGTGCCTCTGGTACGCCAGTCCAGAAATCCCAGTTATTTTGAGGACTTCTCATATTAGTACGTGGGTCTCTTTTAACAGCACGGTTTAAACTAACAAACAACTTAGGATCTCTAAAGAAGAACACGGGTGTATTGTTACCTACTAAGTCCCAGTTACCTTCTTCCGTGTAAAATTTAAGTGCAAATCCACGGATATCTCTCTCTAAGTCAGCTGCCCCACGTTCACCGGCAACTGTTGAAAATCGTGCAAACATTTCTGTTTGTTTACCTATTTCTGAAAAGATTTTAGCATTTGTATATTTCGTAATATCATTTGTTACAGTAAATGTACCAAATGCACCTGAACCTTTAGCGTGCATACGACGTTCAGGTATTACTTCACGATCAAAATGAGACATTTGTTCTAAAAAGTATGCATCTTGCATTAATAGTGGACCTCTCGGACCAGCTGTCATACTATTCTCTCTATCTGAAACAGGGTGCCCAAATAAACCAGTTAATCTTTTATCATCTTTCGCCATAGTTAATTCCCCTTTCACTTATTTATAATTATTATAATTTAGAATCTACTATAATTAAACCCATAGCCCCTATAATTAAAACATTTTAAAAAACCTTATAAAATGTCAGAAAATTTAAAATTTTTAAGCTAAATTGTTTAAAAGTTATTGAATACTGTCCCTAAAAGGATTAAAATGGTTTGTATATTTTAAATTTTAGAATTAGGAGACATCATATGGAAGATAACAATATGAAAAGAGGTCTTAACTCAAGACACATATCTATGATTGCTATAGGTGGCGCAATTGGTACAGGGCTCTTTGTAGCAACAGGTAGTGTTGTTGCTCAAGCTGGTCCTGGGGGCGCTATATTAGCCTATTTATTAATTGGCATAATGCTTTACTTTTTAATGTCGTCAATTGGAGAGTTGGCAACATTTTATCCAGTTTCAGGATCATTCAGTTCATACGCAACGCGATTTGTAGACCCTTCTCTAGGTTTTACAATGGGATGGTTATATTACATTATGTGGGCACTAGTTTCCAGTGTAGATGTTATGGTTGCTTCAAACGTATTGTATTATTGGGATGTATTTAAATTCTTTAGTCCACTTACTTGGAGTTTAATCTTTATCACTATTGTATTTTTATTAAACATCTTCACGGTTAAAGCTTTTGGAGAAACTGAATTTTGGTTATCACTAATTAAGGTAGTAACTATTATTATATTTATTATTGTTGGTTTCTTGATGATCTTCGGTATATTAGGTGGCCATTCTTATGGCTTTGAAAATTATACTAAAGGTGAGGCACCATTCGTGGGTGGTTTATCTGGTTTCTTAGGTGTCTTACTCGTTGCAGGATTCTCAGTTGGCGGTACTGAAGTTGTAGCAGTGACTGCTGGAGAATCTGATAATCCAGAAAAAACAATGCCTAAAGCTGTTAAACAAGTTTTTTGGAGAATTTTATTATTCTATGTATTATCAATTGGCGTTATTGCAGCTATCATTCCTTATACTGACCCATTATTGTTAAATGAGAATGAATCTGTTACACAAAGTCCTTTCACAATTGTATTTGATAGAATTGGTGTTGCTTTTGCCGCTTCTGTTATTAATGCTGTTATATTGACATCATTATTATCTGCGACAAACTCAGGTGTTTATACTACTAGTAGAATGTTGTTCTCTTTAAGTGATGAAAAACAGGCACCTAAATTCTTAAGTAATCTAAACGATAAGTCTAAATTACCTTTAAGAGCATTAGTTACAACATATATTTTGATTGTAGCGATTATTATAATTGCTAATTTTTATTCAAATGCTGTTTTTAGTTTGTTAAATATTATTGGTTCATTGGTAATCATTGTTTGGGCAGCTAGTTCATGGGCACAAGTAAGATTGCGTAAAGCTATTAAACGTCAAGGTCAAGATATCAATCAACTTTTACCTTATAAATCACCATTGTACCCTCTTGGACCAATTTTAGTATTTGCAACTTTAATTTTCTTATACTTTGGTAATTCAATTGGAGATTTATTCGATGGTAATATAGGTAAATTTTTCGTTAACATTTTACCTATCATTATTTTAGGACTCATTTTCTTAGCTCATAAATTAATAAGAAAAACGAAGTTCGTTAAACTAAATGATATGGATATCACACCACATCATTATCATAAAGATAATTAAATAATTAAATGCGAGCACTGAAAGTATAGTAAATCCTTTTTAGTGACTCGCATTTTTGGTTTCAACATATTGATATTTTCGAAAAAACAGTTATCTAGTATAATAGTAGTAAAGATAATGACTTAGAGGTGAAAGCAAGATGGTTGGTCAAACAAACTTATTTGATGATGTCATTAAGAATGAAGAACGTTTCGTTATAGTTGTACAATCTCTAGAAGAAAAAAATGGTCAATTACTAAAACGTACATTAAGAGAGTACCCTAGTCTTGAACATGACCAAATGGAAAATTTATTTACACATTTAAAAGATGTATTTAGTACTGAACCATTCAGTGAAAACCAGTCTGCATTTACAATTACAGTGTATACAAATTTAGATTATGCTGCTGATCAAGTTTACGCTTATGTAAAGCGTTCAAAAGGAAAGCACGAATGGACACATACTGCTAAATAATAAAAAGGCATGAGGTCGAATGAATCATTCATCATGGTAATTATGATGAAATAAACAACATTCGTATTCTCATGCCTTATTTTGTATTACAAAAGTGTTTTTAAAGCTGCGGGAATACCATTAGAATCGTTATCTAACGTTATTTTGTCTGCAATAGCCTTCAGTTCCTCATTTGCATTTCCCATCGCGATAGCACAACCCACTACTTCAAACATTGATTGATCATTTAAACTATCACCAAAACAAATCACTTCAGATAATGATACATTTAATTTTTCACATAATGCTTTAATCGCATTACCTTTTGAAACATCCTTTGCCATAAATTCTAAAAAGAATGGTTTACTTGTTGTTACATCAATTTCTGAGTTAAAACTTCCATGCATATCATCACGTACTTTAGCAATATTTGTTGCGTAATCAACGCCCATCGCTTTTGGAACGCTATCGTTAATATAAGCTTTAATATCATCTACACGTTTCATAGGTAGCCCGGTAAGTTCTGATTCAATATCTCGATATTCATGATCACCATCATGGATAATATGACCATCTTGATATGTCAGGATTAAAAAGTTATGTTCACGACAAAAATCCACAATAAGGTCAAAATTCTTCTTAGATACACTTTGACTCACTTCTACTTCTTCTGTTGCTACTTTGATCGTTTTACCGCCGTTGTAACTGATGATATAACTATCATGAACATCTAATTGTAATTCTTTTGCAATTGGTAGCATACCTTCAGTTGGTCTTCCTGAAGCTAACACTACTTTATAGTCTTGATTTTGAATATCTATCAAGTAATTTTTAGTTTCTTTACTTACTTTATTCTCACTATTAATTAAAGTATCGTCCATGTCCATAACGATCATTTTATAATTACTCATATCTGAAGTGTACTCCTTTCGAAATTTACTCGTTTATATTTTACAATAAATTTTATGAAGGATACACAATTTCTTCAACAACGCCAATTTCATTGATTGTTGCTAATTCTGAATGACATGTTGTAACGGCTTGTCTTAACGCTCTAACTAATTGACCACTCGTCTCCTTAGGACTCATTGTTAATATGGTAGGCCCTGCACCACTAATTACTGTCGCATATGCATCATATTGTTGAGCTATAGCTTTTACCTCTTTAAATTCAGATATTAAATGTTGGCGATATGGCTCGTGGAAGCCATCCTGTGACATCATTTTCCCAGCAAGTTCATAATTATGTTGAATTAATGCACACAGCATCGTATTACTTATTGCACTACTTTGAACCGCGCGCTTATGAGAAAATTGATCAGGTAAAACGTTACGAGAATCTTCAGTCTTTAATTCATATGGAGGTATAGTTAGAATTATATCAACATCTGGCACATCAATATGTGCTATATTCGTTTCTTTAGTATCTGGATTATAGAAGCCTGCTAATAAGCCACCATAAATTGTAGGTGCAACATTATCTGGATGACCTTCTATTTCTGTAGCTAATTGAAGTAATTCATATTTAGAAAGCTGAATATTGCCAAAATAATTTGCAATGTATAAAGCGCCTACCAATGCAGACGCCGATGAACCTAAACCTCTAGCTAATGGTATATCACTTCGCATTTCTACACTTAAGCTAGGTAATTCTACATTATATTTAGATGCGACCTGCTGGGCCACTTTAAAAACATAATTGTCTTTGTTCTTAGGAAGTGAATCTAATTCGGAATTTAAATATGTAAATTCCCATTCTTCCCCTTTAATTCGTTTCACATAAAGATGTAAATATTTATCTATAGCCATACCTATCGAATCGAAACCAACGCCTAAATTAGCAGTAGACGCTGGTATCTTTAAGTGCAACTGTTCAGTCATTTTTACAAAGCCCCTTTAATGTAATCAATAATACTTGATTTATCGTTAGGAAGCGGTTGAATAGGGTTATCTAATATTGAAATAGCAGTATCAGGATCTTTTAATCCATTACCAGTTAAAATAGCTACTATTTTTTTGCCTTTAGGTAATTGTCCTGCTCGATGTAATTTAATCAGACCTGCAATTGAGGCGTTACTAGCTGGTTCGCTAAATACACCTTCTTTAGAAGTCATTAATTGATAAGCTTCTAAAATTTCATCATCAGTAACACTATCAATCAATCCATTAGATTCGTCTAACGCATTCGTAGCTTTAGTCCAACTAGCTGGATTACCAATTCGAATAGCTGTAGCAATTGTTTCAGGGTTTTTAATCACTTTATTTTGAACAATTGGTGACGCACCTTCTGCTTGGAAGCCAAATAATCGAGGTAATTGACTACCCTTTTTCTCATGGTATTCTTTAAAACCTTTCCAATAAGCTGTAATATTGCCTGCGTTTCCAACTGGAATTGCGAGTACGTCTGGGGCTTGTTCCAATTGTTCAACAATTTCAAATGCACCCGTTTTTTGACCTTCAATACGATGTGGATTCACTGAATTAACTAACTCAATTTCTTCATCATTTTCAGCAATTTCCTTAACAATTTCTAAAGCTTCATCAAAGTTTCCTTCAATAGAAACAATTTCAGCACCATACATAACAGCTTGCGATAATTTACCGAGTGCAATCTTACCCTCTGGAATAACTACAATTGCTTTCAATCCAGCTCGTGCAGCATATGCAGCTGCTGAGGCTGATGTATTACCAGTAGATGCACAGATAACAACTTTTTTCCCTTGTTCTTTTGCTTTAGTAACAGCCATGACCATACCTCTATCTTTAAAAGAACCTGTAGGATTTGCACCTTCATATTTTACATATAAATCAATATCCAACATCTTAGACAAGTTCTCACAATGAATTAATGGAGTATGTCCTTCATTTAATGTTAACTTTGGTGTGTCGCTGTTAACTGGTAAATATTCTTTAAACTCTTCAACTAAACCTTGCCATCTTTTCATAAACATTAAACCCCTTCAACTGGATAAATTTTCTCGATATTAAAATCAGCTTTACTTAAAACGTCCTCTGGTGACTGATCTAAACCTATAATAACTACATCATACGTTTGTTCATCACGTTGTTCAACTTGTAGTGATTTATGGAAAGGTAACGTTTCTTTCAATAATGATTCAAATTTTTCTTTTGATAAGTCACTATTAAGAACAACATAATAGTTTAACTTCTCTTGAATAGCTACGACATCTTCCGTATCCATAATTTCGCGAGTTGCATCGGTTTTCAATTCAAAATGAGGTGGTAATGTATGCGTATTTGATTCAAAGAATAATGCCACATTTAGTAAATCACTTACAACAGCACTTCCAGTAGCTAAGCTACCTGCACCTTTCCCATAGAACATTGTATCGCCCACTGCATCGCCCACGACATAGATTGCATTATATTCATCTTCAACTGTAGCTAGTTGATGGGATTTATGTATTAATGTTGGTTCAACTGATGCGTTAACTTTACTATTTTGATAAGTTCCCTTACCAATCAATTTAATTTTATAACCTAATTTGTCCGCGACATTGATATCAGATAAAGTGGTTTGACTTATACCACGAACTTTAACATCATTTAATTTAATGACTTGGTTAAATGATAAATAAGAAGTGATAACAACTTTACGTGCTGCATCAATACCTTCTACGTCATCAGTCGGATCTGCTTCAGCAAAACCTAACCTTTGCGCTTCATCAAGAGCCTCTTCAAACGTTGTTTGTTCACGTGTCATTTTAGATAAGATGAAGTTAGATGTACCATTTAGTATTCCCATAAATTTAGAAATGTTATTAGCATTTAATCCATTATTAATAGCATTTACTATAGGGATACCACCGGCAACACTCGCTTCGAATTTCAACGCAAGTCCCTTTTCCTCAGCTAAATCTTCTAGTAGCTTCAAATGTACGGCTAATAAATCTTTGTTTGCAGTAATTACATGTTTACCGTTTTTCAAAGCATCTCTTAACCAATTAACAGTAGGTTCAATGCCACCCATTACTTCAATAACGATATCGATAGAATCATCATTTAAAATTTCATTAACATCTTCAGTTAAATGATATCGACTAATATTTATAGGTCTTTTCTTAGATTTATCACGCACTAAAATATGCTTTATAACAATATCTTTGTTTAATGTATCTATAATTTGTTGTCGATTCTCTTCAATTATTTTAACTACACCTGATCCCACTGTTCCTAGACCAAGTAAAGCAATATTTAATTCTTTCATATTTTTATCTTCCCCCATTTGTATAACTGAGAAATACAATTGTTTTATTGAAATATACTTTATTTTAGTATACTATTAAACCATATTAAATTGATAGGACTTTTAGTAAAAAATGTAAATACTTAGCTTTATATTATCATGTGGTATCAGAAAATTAAATAGAATTTTCTGATTTTTTAGAAAGGTTGATTAGGTATATGAAAGTGGCAAAATTCGGCGGTAGTTCAGTTTCAAATGCAACACAAATCAAAAAAGTCCTAGATATCGTTAATAGCGATTCAGATCGTAAAATTATCATTGTTTCTGCACCAGGCAAAAGACACAAAGATGATGTCAAAACGACCGATCTTCTAGTTCGATTATATGAAAAAGTAATGAATAATCTTAATTATCAGGATAAAAAGAAAGAAATTATTCAACGTTATGCAGATATTTTACATGAACTTGATATGGATGATTCATTATTAAAAGTAATTGATGACACATTAGAAGAGATTATTTCAACTTTAAAAGATAAGCCTTTAAGATTATACGATGCTATTCTTTCTTGTGGTGAGAATTTTAATGCGCAATTAATTGCAGCTTATAATGATTCACAAGGTTTTAAAACGACATATCTTTCTCCAAAAGATGCAGGTATTTTAGTTACAGATTTACCACAACAAGCTCAAATCCTGGAAGAAGCTTATGAGAAGATTAGTAAATTAAAAGATATTGAAGGTAAAATTATTATCCCAGGATTCTTCGGTGTTTCTAATAATGATTATGTCGTTACGTTCCCAAGAGGCGGTTCTGACATTACAGGTGCAATTATCGCTAGAGGAATTAGAGCGTCTTTATATGAAAACTTCACTGATGTATCAGGTATTTATAAGGCTAATCCTAATATAATTAACAATCCAGATCTTATTGAAGAAATTACGTATCGTGAAATGCGAGAACTTTCATATGCTGGGTTTAGCGTCTTCCATGATGAAGCATTGCAGCCACTCTATAAACACAGAATTCCAGTGGTAATAAAAAATACAAATCGCCCTCAAGATAAAGGTACATTTATACGCCATGATAGAGATGTAAGTGATAAAAATGTCATTATAGGTATAAGCTGTGATAAAGGATTTAGTGTTATTAATATTAAAAAATATCTAATGAATAGACAGGTCGGTTTCACACGTAAAATTCTTGAAATATTAGAAGATTACAATATTTCTTTCGACCATATGCCTTCAGGTATTGATAGTATTAGTATCATCCTTCGAACACATCAATTAAAAGGTAAAGAAAAAGATGTACTTAACGCTATACGTAAACGTTGCGATGTCGATGAATTAAGTATTGAACACGACTTAGCGATTTTAATGATTGTTGGTGAAGGAATGAATAAAGCAATCGGTACTGCAAACACTATTACACATGCGTTAGCAGAGTCTAACATCAATTTGAAAATGATCAACCAAGGCTCGTCTGAAATATCAATGATGTTCGGTATTTCAATTGAAGATGCAGACAAGGCTGTTTTATCTACATATGAATATTGTTATCATGGCATTTGTTTGAAAAATCTAAATAAGCAAGCATAGTTAAAAAGCATCTAGTATTTAAGTAGTCATGTTTTGTACATTCCACTTAAATATTAGATGCTTCTTTATAATTTGTTATGAGCTAATGCCTCATTGATACGTTGCTCCCCTACGACAACTTTTAATATAACAAATTGATAATAACTTAATGAGTCTAAAACCATTTTATAATTAGGTAATTGATGGTAATTTTGATTATCCAATAAGTCGTACATTAGCACGATTTCTGGTTTAATATAATCTACTCCCCATGTCAGCGAATGAAAATAAATACTATTCTTAGGAATTCTAATATTACTATCTAATCTAAATATCCACTCTTCATTTACGACATCATAAATAAAGATATTCATTAATAATTTCTCGTTAAAAGTAATATCTATGTGTGCAATTTCGGGTACACTTAATTGATCTCGATTCATTAACTTATTATTTTTATCATAATAATTTAAATGATATGTGGACGGAATTACTTTTAATACTTCAACTAGTTGTTTACGTTCTACGCATATGTCGACTCTAGAAGGTAGAATAAAATTATCACTTAAAAATAGCTGCATTGCGACTTCCCCATGAAATTTGAATGAAGTACGACATTCATTTTTTAATATTTTAACTAGCTCTTCTACATGTTGTTGATGTTCCATATTACTACCTCCAAAGTAAACGCTTTCATACATTAATTATACATATCCTTATTTCTGATTTCAATTTACGAATTGTGAAGTATTGCTAAATTTGATGTTAAACAAAATAATAAAATTGCTAAAATTAGGTAATATTTATTATTTTATTAATTTAACTTAATTTACATTTTGTTGAACTACGCAATTATAATAGATATAATTTATATGTTATTTCATATCGCTCATGTTATAACTTTCAAATTTATTGAGTGATATAAAATTAAAATTCGAACATAGGTGATGAATTATGACATTAACAATTATCTTAATTGTTATCATCGTTATACTTATTTTGGCGTTCATCTTAAATCAACGTTACATGCAAGATAGAGTTGATACAGAAGTGTACGCAAGAAATCAGATGGTAACTAAGAATGCGACGCTTAGCAATGAAAATTTAGAACTTAAAAATCAAATGCTTAGTTCTAATAATGATGTAAGTTCACATGCAAAGCGCAACGCGAAACACGTTTTAACTAGCATTCTTGATAAGTATAAAGACCAAGGCAAGTTAAAGTATTACGATATTATAACGACAAGTAATTTAGCTACAAAACATCCTTTCTTTGAATACGCTAGAACATTCGATTACATTGTCATTTCAGATGTTGGCTTAATCAATATTGACGTCAAAAACTGGAAACAAAAAACGTTTTACCATTTTGATGCACCAGTAGACGACGATATGCAAATTGACACAAATGATGTAAATCAGATTGTCGGTCATTATGTAAGTAAACAATATCACAGTCAGTTTGATTCACCACGCAGTGAAATTTATACTTTCGTCGAAAAAATTCAAAATAATCGTGTGATTTATGAATTTTATGATCATGATCCATATGAACAAGCAGCGATTAATTCAAAAGTTTTAAAAGACGGAATTGAAAATCATTTTAATCATAAAGTACAAAGCATCGGAGTCGTTTACTTTAGCGATGGTAGCGTAAATATCATTGAGGGTTCAGAGGAAAGAGCTCAATATGTAGACACCGTTTCAACTAAATCATCACTTGAAGCGGTAATCAAAAATGCAATTGATTTATCTAAACATCCACTTTCTGAAGACCAAGTTACCAAAATTGTAAACAGCTTTAATAATTAATGCACATAATAAGCGATCGACAGTGAATCTAGATACAGATACACGTGTCAATCGCTTATTTTTTAACTCCATAAATTCACTTTATCTTTTTTAGCTTGTTGTTCATCTTTTTCAAAAAGATGACGATATTTGCCATTCGGTGAGAAGTACTTTTCACGTGCTAATCCATTTTTGACTAATTCTTCGTTGTACATAGTGTTCTCATCTAGCCACACATATGCAAGTGTCCGACCATATCTATCTTCTTTCTCTTTGTCATATTCTAAATACACATCTTTCCCATTTAAGTGTTGTTTACTATAATTAGATGCTTCTTTACCATATGGTTGAACTTGTTTGTTAGGTTTAACTGTTTCTGGTGTATCTATACCTATAAGTCTAACTTTAATTTCTTTTCCTTCACTATTTGTAGCAACAAAGGTATCACCATCTACTACTCGGTCTACATGTACTTTCTCTTTATCCTTAATGTTAGTACTGTTTGATGATTGAGAACCATTATTTTTAAAAGGTCCTGTATGATTTATAAATTGAAAGGCTAAAACGCCTACCACTAAAACAGCTAAAACGATGATACTTAATGATTTTTTCGAATTCAAAGATGTCACCTACGCTTTTTATTTCAATAATAAATATCATATATAAATTAAAATTAATCGTCAATGACAACTTGTTTTAGTTAGACGATGTTAGTATCTACTGTACTCGCAAAAAATGAAATTATTAATCTTATCATGCTATAATAAATGCGTTAGGAGTGACATCAATGTCTGAGAAAAATGAAAATTTAGTGACAGTTATAGCCGTAATTATAGCCATAATCGTCGGTGTAATACTACAAATTGTCTATAAGTTACCTATTATTGTCTCTGTCGTAGTAGCTGTATTATTAGGCGTCTTAGTAGGATTTATTGCTTATATCATTCAATCTATAATTCGCAAAAGAAAAAACAAGTAGCACAATTAGAAAATCTTAATAGAAATTTTACTTGCAATACTAATGGGAGTAAGACAAAGAATTCAAACTGAATATTTTATCTTACTCCCAACTTTTTTTATATTTAAGGTTAACTTCTTAATATTGTGGTATTTATAAGAAATACCTTAAATGTATAAAATTAATTTTAAAATATGATTAATTTATCACAATTTTAACTATCAAAAAGCCTCATCATTAAACAATTAGCGAGGTGTTATTATGGAAATCCTAGACGTAATTATAGATAATCACGGTCTAATTTATAAAGTACAAACACAAAATGGCCATGTATTCGAACATACTTTGGCGAAAGATACACCTCCAGATAAGGTTGCTCAAGTGTTACGGTTATTAGCCACTCATGTTGACAATCTAGAAACTCAAAAAAGAGATCATTAGTGAATTTACCAAGCCAAATCTCAAATTTTAAAATATAGTATTATATTTCACAAAAGTCAGGACATAGAGTTTTTTGGTTCTTGGAAACCATTCTCTTAAGAGCAAACTTATGTACTGACTCTTTTCTTCATATTTAACTACAACAATTAAATTCTATATCCAACCTTTTTCATTTGCTTTTTTCCATGCATCAAAGCGGTTCTCCGCTTCAAGTTTATCAATTATATTAGACGTGTAATTTCTTACAGTACCGTTTGAAAGATAGAGTTTATCAGCGACTTCTTTATTACTTAATCCTTCTCCTATTTCACGTAACACGACTTGTTCTTTATGCGTTAATGGATTAGCCTCTTTAAACAAAGATGTCATTAAAGACGCACTATATTCTTTTTCGCCTTTTAAAACTTTATGGATGGTTGCAACTAAATCATCTACCGATCGTTCTTTTAACACATAGGCATCAACATCGTTTGCAACAGCTCTTTCAAAATAACCAGGCCTTTTAAAAGTCGTGACAATAATCACTTTTGTATTAATTTTATTTTCTCTTAATTGCGATAATACTTCTAAACCCGTCATTCCTGGTATCTCAATATCTAAAATAGCAATGTCAGGCTGTTGACTATTAATAGATTGTAATGCGTCAATACCATTATCAAAATCATCTATCACTTTTAAATCGTCGTGAAATTCAATTAATTGTATCATTGCTTTACGCAACATATTTTGATCTTCTGCAATTACGATTGAAATCATTGTACACCTTCTCTCGGAATCATAATATCGATAGTCGTACCCTGTTTAGAAGTGATATTAACTGTCCCGCTCAATAACGCTACCCTATCGTTAATACTCTTTAATTTTACTTCGCTAGGTTGTTTCAGACCTATACCGTTGTCACTAATGATTAATTTAATACCATTGTCGTAACTTTCTATTTTCCCATTAATTTCAGAGGCTTCCGCGTGCTTAATTACATTGTTAACCGCTTCTCTAAGTATCATTGATAATATCGTCTGTTTAGTTGGGTTGAGGGAACTCGCACCTCTTATATTTTCAAAGTTAAAGTGAATATTTGCATCCTTTAAGATTTGTTCTATAGATTGAATTTCTTCTTCAAAAGTTTGAACTTTTAAATTTTCAATAATATGTCTTACTTTCTCTAATGTATCTTTCGAAATTTCGTTTATATTTAATATTTCTTTCTTAGCTGCTATCGGATCTTTATCGATTAGTTTTGCAGCTAATTCTGATTTAACACTCAAACTTGCAAATACATGTCCTAACGTGTCATGTAAGTCTTGACCTATTCGATTACGTTCTTGTTCCGCAATCAAAATATTAATATATTTATTTTTTTCTTCAATTTGTTGACGATATTGTCTCTCTTTCATTATTTTAAAATTACCAAATAATATTGCTAAAATAACAATATAATAAATAATAATACTCACGACATAAAAGTGATTCGTTTGTATAATCGTTATGATGATACATGTAATCATTGAGCTTATTAATAACATAAACTCCATTGATTTTACTCCCTTTTTAAATAAAAATGGTATAGCAAATGCACTAAAGAAGAAAAATAAACTCAATGTTGGATTGTATGCATATACAAAGTAAATAATCGCTAAAAAATGAATAAAAAATAATATTAAATTGATACGATGGCTTAATGCTTCATGAAAAAGAATTAAACTAGCATATGCAAATGTAAAAATGATTACAATAAATAAATTTAATAAAAAGCTATCATCTTGCCATGTTAAATACAAACCATAATATGGAAATATTAAGTAAATTAAAGATGAAATCTCTCCCATTTTAGCGCCTAAACTACGCTTCATTTATTCCACCTCTTTTCTCTTATTAATTAATAATGCAATAATTAAGAAAATAATGCTATAAATACCTAAAATTATGAATGATTGTACATTAAAGCCATTACCTTTACCAAATTCAAGTGCCAAATGACGTAAATGATACGTTGGTGTTAGTTTAGCAATTGTTTGCATCCAATCAGGAAATGTACTAACAGGGAACCACAATCCACCAATAATGGCTAATACAATATTAAGCAGATTAGCTACGCTACTTGCTTTCTGTGTCTCACTAAATTGCGTAATGATTAAACCTAATGTCAAAAACATGCTAGCACCTAACCATAAAGAAACACCAGATAAAATCCATTCACTTGCACTTAGATCTACCCCTTTATAGAAGTGTGCTACGCTGAATAAAAGCAATATTGAAGCTAAAAATAAAGTCATAGTTTTAATAATCTTAGCCAAATAATAATTTAATACTGTGATTGGTGTAGAAATTAATCTTTTATACCAACCACTGTTTCTTTCCTCGATTATTTCTAATGGAAACTGCATCAGACAAAATCCCCTTTAAACTGAATACCGTCATACTATACATATACTCTTTGTAAAATACTTTTTTCGCATCTGCTGGCATATCAATTAATGATGTAAACAATAAATAGAATGCCAAAGGGAAGATGAAAGCCATAAATGATGATAATTTGCCTCGAAATAATAGTTTATATTCAATATCAAGTAACGTTATGATGTTCGTCATAGTCTATTGCACCACTCTTTCTTCTTTTGAAAACATGAGTTCCAATAAAGATTTTTTATAAATTGTGATTTGATTTAAATCTACATTTATTTTAATTAGATTTGTAATAACTGCTTCAACATTTTCTGTTTGAATTTTTAAGTTACCATTCGTAATTTCTATATCATATGTTTCTGAAAGTATTTGATATTGTTCTTCCGTAAAGGTCATTATTTCAATAATTGAATTATTTTGACTAAATAAGATATTATGTGGTGTATCATTAATTTTGATACTTCCTTGTTCTAAATAGACAACTTTATCAGCCATTCTTTCGACTTCTTCAATATAATGAGAGGTGTAAAGTATAGTTATACCATCTTCTTTAAGTTGTTCAATTAGATTCCAAAAGTGTTCTCTTGTTTCAATATCCATTGATGTTGTTGGTTCATCTAATATTAAAAATTGAGGTTTGCCTATTAAAGTTAGAACAAAGTCTAATAATCTCTTTTGACCTCCTGATAATTTATTAGCATATTGTTCCAATTGAAGATTAGAAAATTGAGTTAATTTTTGAAACTCATTAAATGTCATAGGATTGGTATATAATTGTTGATATAAATGATATAGCTCTTTTACTTTAATGAGCTTAGGTAAATTCGTAGTTTGAAATAATATGCCCATATTATGTGAGGATATTAAATTAAATTTATCTTCGACTGTTCCACTATTCGCATGCTTATGACCAATAAGTATATCTATTAAAGTGGACTTTCCTGCACCATTTTTTCCGATTAATGCAGTACACTTTCCTTCCTCGATATCTAATGAGATATTATTCAAAACCGTCTTTTTACCAAACGATTTCTTTAATTGATTGATATATATCATAACGACCTCACATCCTTTTATTTTATATATCTACTTTATCTTTTAATCGAATTTAAAATTAGTTCAAATTGTCACGACTTTAATATGACATTTGTCATATTAACTACGACGAGGTATCAAAAAAAGAGATTAAGCAACTTTAAATTGCTTAATCTCATAATTTTTAACTATTAAATTAGATTCCTTTTGCTATAAAATTGGTGATACTAATTTTGCAATATCTTCTTTAACTTTAATTGAAAGCGAACGTTTCTTGTATTCCTCTAAAGTTAATAGTTTTGATTTTTCAATGTCTTCTTCGTATGCTGCTCTGATCTTTTTAGCGATCTCTTTATCATAAATAAAAGCATTTACCTCAAAGTTTAAAGCAAAACTACGATAATCCATATTAGCTGAACCGACACTACAAATTTCATCATCAATCATCATGACTTTTGAATGAATAAAGCCATTTTGATACGTATAAATTTTCACACCACTACTTAACAATTCGGCAGCATTTGAAAATGTCGCCCAATATACAAACGGATGATCTGGTTTACATGGAATCATCAAGTGTACATCAACGCCAGCATTCGCTGCCATTTTAAGTGCATTGATATACGATTGATCTGGAATAAAGTAAGGGCTTTGCATATATATAGATTTTTTTGCACTCATAATCATTTTAGTATATCCATATTCAATCTGATGTAAATCAAATGCTGGACCACTTGAAGCAATTTGAATCGCTGATTTCCCTTTATGCTGTCTTTTTTTAGGGAAGTATTTATCATCATATTCAAATTGTGGGCGGTGCGCTTGTGAATTCCAATCTAATATAAAACGTATTTGTAATGCGTCTATAACGTCACCTTCAACACGTATATGCGTATCTCTCCAATATCCTAGTTTACCAAGTCCTAAATAATCATCGCCAATATTAAATCCTCCAATGTAACCAACTTGACCATCAATCACTATAATTTTTCTATGATTACGGTTATTCATTCTAAAATTGATAAGTGGAAACTTAGATGCAAAAAACGCTTCAACTTCGCCACCTAATGATTCAAAATGATGAAATTTCGACATTCTTACTTTTTTAGAGCCTACATCATCATATAATATTTTAACTTCTAGTCCTTCTTTGAGTTTCGTTTCTAATGCATCTAGAATACGATGACCTAAGCCATCAAGTTCAAATGTATAGTACTCTAAATGTATGTAGTTCTTAGCGTTATAAATGTCTTCAATGACTTTCTTATATAGCTTATGACCATCTGTAAATAAGTCAATGTGATTATCTTCGGTTAAAAATGCATCTTGTTTGTTTAATAACATTCTAATTAAATCTCTGTGTTTTGTTACTTGTTGATTATCAGTTTGATAATTGTGTGCATCAAATTGTTTAACTTGATCCTTTATAACACTTTTAAATGTATCTAATTCCTTACCATTATTTTTCTCCATTTTTCTTTTTGAAACAGTTCTGCCAAAAAATAAATAAAGAATAAACCCGATTAATGGTAAAACAAACAATACAAAGAGCCACGCCCATGTAGAAGACGCACTTCTTCTATTTCTTTCTAAAAAGATGATAATAAAAGCTAATACTAGATTTATCACAAAGCCTAGTGCTAATAAAATCGTAAAAACAGTTCCCAAATCTGGGCCGAACATGAATTTCATAAAATAATACTCCTATTTAATTTTATAATTTAAATTATTTACTTAGCATTTAAGACCAAGATGGCATTTAGCACTTCTTCATTATTTGGAAATTTACGTTCTTCTATTTTGTCTATTGAAATATTTAGAACTTCAAATTGACTTCCTTCATCACTTTCAAGATACATATTAATCTCTTTTTCTAACTCATCCAGTGTTTTTTCTTGAATCTTTTTAAATTTGATTTTACTCATTCTACAACACTCCATTTCAACTTATTTGTTTAAATCATAGTCTTTTTACATTTAAATCGCAAATTAATTCATTCTATAACTTATATTTTATTAAAACGCTTACAATTATATATTTAAAATATTAAATTCACATAAGAGATAAATTATTGTATACTAAAGTCATTCTATTAAAATTTTCAGAATAATTAAATTATTTAGATTGTGGGGTATTATATGATTTCTTTTGAAAATGATTACCTTGAAGGTGCACATGAAAACGTATTACAACGATTATTTGATACCAATTTAATCCAGGCTTCTGGTTATGGTGATGATCAATTTTCAAAGCAAGCAGCAGAACAAATAAAATCTGTTATCAATTGTCCAGAAGCGACTGTACGATTCTTAGTTGGTGGTACGCAAACCAATCAAGTTGTTATTAATTCAGTACTAGAGCCATATGAAGGTGTGATTTCAGCTGACACTGGTCACGTAGCTGTACATGAGGGCGGCGCGATCGAATTTAGTGGTCATAAAGTTTTAACTGTCCCATCTCACGAAGGTAAAATTAGACCAAAAGAAGTTAATGCATATCTAGATACTTTTTACAATGATTTTAAACGTGAACACATGGTCTTTCCAGGAATGGTTTATATTTCACACCCTACAGAATACGGCACTTTGTATAGTAAAGAAGAATTGAAGAATCTTGCTGACGTGTGTAAAGAACATCAAGTACCATTATTTATGGACGGTGCGCATTTAGGCTATGGTTTAATGAGTGATCAAAGTGATTTAACATTTGAAGACATTGCTAAATACTGTGATATCTTTTATATAGGTGGTACTAAAATAGGTGCGTTATGTGGTGAAGCCATCGTATTCACTAAAAATAATGAGCCAAAACACTTTACCACTCGAATCAAACAACATGGTGCTTTACTTGCTAAAGGTCGTTTAGTAGGTGTACAATTTCTGGAATTATTCACTAATAATTTATATTTAGATATTAGCCGTCATGCCATTAATATGGCTAATAAAATGAAAAAAGGATTTCTTGAAAAAGGCTATCAACTTTACTTTGATTCACCTACTAATCAACAATTTTTTGTACTTAGTGAAGAAAAGATTAAAGAGTTGAAACAAAAAGTAAAGTTCGCGATTTGGGAGAAATATGATGATAATCATCGTGTTGTTAGATTTGCGACAAGTTGGGCTACTACCGAAGAAAATGTAGATAAGTTATTAGAGTTAATTTGATTATAGAGAAGGGAGTGGGACAGAATTCTTTTAAATTCGTCGTCCCACCCCCGCAAGGATGACTAGAACTGAGAAAAGCTTGATTTAAGCGCCTTCTCAGTTCAGTCAGCTACTGCGAATTTGCTAAATAGCATTATTATATTATTTATGTCCCAGACTGTTTTTTAATGTAGTTTATAATAAATACCGGCTATAATTACAATTAATCCAAAAAGTCCTATGATTATTTCTTTTTTAGATGGTTCACGTTTTTCTATAGTGACTTTAATATTAAATTCCACTTTTTATTCTCCTCTTAAAAGTTTAAGCAATCATGTTAATCACATTCACTACCACGTTAATATTGAATTTTAAGTAGTATAATACAATATTATACTTTGTTTTATTATTTTAGTCACCTATAGTTTAAAGTACTACCCTTTATCATACGCCTATTCTATTAATAACTTTTTGATAAGCTTCAAGCACTTGTGGATAAAGATATATTACTCTAGATCCAATCCGGCGAGTTACTTCAACTATTTCAGGTTCACAAACTATTTTATTTTGAAGCGTTGATTTACTTAATCCAGTTAAAGTTACTAAATCTTTAATACCTACTGAAGCATATTGCCTCTTATAATTTTTCAGTAAGTTTTCTAGTTTATCTTCAATCAATTTATTCATAAATGTTTCATCAATTTGGATTGTTATGTTACTCATGTTGTCTCACTCCATCTCCTACGATTAGTCAAGCATTTACAAATAAAATATGCATTACTTAACTAAACCGTTCAATTTTAATTTTTTGAATAAGGTGTTAAACTGTATTTGATTGTACGTTTGGCTAA